>CAZYTV010000066.1:0-18081 GCA_964650455.1 uncultured Chitinophaga sp.
GGAAGGGACCTGCAAAACCGGATCAGGTATGAATGGGAGGAAGCAAATGCAAATAGTTGGCTGATCACACGGCATACGCATACGCCGGTCTTTGGTTCCCTCAACCACCTGGAACGTGTATTTAAACAGTTCCAGGAAGCAGTGAACAAACAAGATAAAGAGGAGGAAGAACAGCTCCGGAAAGAGATTCATACCCGTGAAAGGGAGTTTACCGCGGTGGCCATGGATTATATGAGTATGAAGCCGTCTTATTTCAATACCGGTTGCTGCTGTTTCAGTGATGGCGATATTACCGGTATCGAACTGGCCGAAGGGGAAATCCGTTTAGTGAAATGGTCCATAGCAAAAGGACGAGAAGTGCTCGAGTCGAAACACCTCACCCCAACCCCTCTCCTCAAGGAGAGGGGCCCGAAGATCCCGTAAAGCAAAAACTACTACATTGTTTAGAAGAAGAAGCTAAGGAGGGGCTGTTGACTACTAACTACTAACTACTTCCTACTCCACCCGTTATTCTCCCGGTCATAGTCCGGTAGTTTATTTTCCGGATCCAGTATCACTTCTTTGATCTCACTGGTACTGGGTACGGTGAAACGCCACTCGGCTCCCCGCTGCCAGACTTCCACCGGTAGCAGAAGGGTATGTGTTTTGCCATTGGCTTCTGTAACCTGTACGGTCACCGGCATCACCATCTGCTCTTTATTCTCGATAATGATGTCACTGCCGTTTTTCATATTGTCATCCACATAACTAACTGATTTTACAGCCTGGTCCAGTTTCCAGTTGTTGAATATCCAGCTTCTCCAGAACCAACCCAGGTCTTCGCCACTTACATTCTCCATGGTATGAAAGAAGTCCCAGGGGGTGGGATGTTTGAATGCCCAGCGACGGATATATTCCCGGAAAGCGGCATCAAATCGGTCTTTACCCAGTACCAATTCGCGGAGCGCGGTCAGCATCTGGCCAGGTTTTACATAACCGGCAAAACTCAGGTTATCCTGCTGGATCACATCCGGAGTATTAAACAGGGCGTCTGCTTGATCCCCAAAACTGTACTTGACCATCAGGGATGAATTGGGATCAGCAAAAAATCCTTTCTCCACAAACTCGCCCTTATTGAATGCAGCGGTGGATCCGTCATTGATAAACGTATTAAAGCCTTCATCCATCCAGGCATATTTCCGTTCATTCGTACCCACGATCATCGGGAACCAGGTATGGCCGAATTCATGGTCGGTTACTCCCCATAATCCGCTGCCGGAAGCATCTGAACTGCAGAATACGATGCCCGGGTATTCCATGCCACCCACAATACCGGCCACATTGGTGGCGGCGGGGTAAGGAAATTCAAACCAGGTGTTGGAATAGTATTCAATACTGGCTTTGGTAAATTCAGTGGAACGCTGCCAGCCATTTTTTACTATACTTTCTGCAGGGTAGGCACTGATGGCCATACATTTTTTTCCACTGGGGAGATTGATCTTTGCTGCATCCTGCACAAAAGCTCTTGAGGCGGCCCAGGCTGCATCACGGGTATTATTAATTTTAAAGCGCCAGGTACAATTGGCCGTGGCTGGCCGGGAGTTTTTTTCTTTTACTTCCCGGTCGCTACGTATCATAACTGTCTTATCACTTTTTGAAGCAGCATCCCAGCGTTTCATTTGTTCTTCCGTATAGCAATCCTGTGGATTCAGTAATTCACCGGAACCCACTACAACGAGGTCGGAAGGAGCGGTAATGCTGAAATCAATATCCCCGTATTCCAGGTAAAACTCACCGGCACCAATATAAGGCAGCGTATTCCAGCCCTGGATATCATCGTACACACATAAACGGGGAAACCATTGCGCTACTTCATATACCATCCCGTTTTTTGTTTTAAGCCGTCCCATCCGGTCCGTCCCATATTCCGGTATAATAAACTGGTAACCGATTTTTAGTTTCACTTTCTCTCCCTGTTCCAGTACATCTTTCAATGAAATGCGCATCCGGGTATCGGTAGTCAGGGTGCCATTGGGTGCGTGGGTCGTGCCACCACTTTCCAGTTGTACACCGGTGATCGTATATCCTTCCGTAAAGCCGGCATTGGCCCATCTTCCGCCTGTCTGTGTGGTGGTGGCTGAACCACGGGAATCCTTTTTATAAATATTCTGATCCAGTTGCAGCCATAAGAAACGCAGGTTGTCCGGACTGTTATTGGTATAAGTGATCGTTACCTCCCCGGTAACCGTATGGGTGGCGGTATCCAGTTTGCATTGAATGGAATAATCAGCCTTGTTCTGCCAGTACTTTGGTCCGGGTTCACCACCGGCACTGCGGAAATCATTTCCGGGATAAGGATAAAACTGCGGATTAAAAACCTCGCGGTGATCATAGGAAGATTGCGAAAAAAGAGTCAGCAGGATAAAGAAGCTGAATATTGTAAGCTGGAGCTTTTTCATATCTAAGCAATATTTATTTTAAGTAAGTAAGCGATAAGTACGAAGTTAGAAGTACGAAGTACGAGGGTGTTCGCCGTACTTCGTACTTCTAACTTCGTACTTTGTATTTTTCGTACTTCTAACTTCGTACTTTATCTAAATTGTTTCTCTGCCGTAACCACACTTTCCGGCTTCCCCACATCCACCAGCCGGTCGCCACTATGATCATATCCCATGATGCGGTGATGGGCGGCGAGTTTCAGGTAGACATCAATCAGTGAAAATTTGCCACTGAAGCCGGCTTTTTTCATCAGCTCAAAAATCTCGTACTCAAAAATCACCACACAACTATATGCTTTGGGCACCAGGTTGGGTTTGGCGATGGAAATACGTTCTTCCCCGGTCTGCACATTCCGCCAGCCGCAAAGCCTGTTTTCCTCATCAAATAATAAGACGCGGGAGGATTTCCGGTCCGTTACCCCGAAACTGATCAGTGCTTTCTGCGTTTCATGAAAACGGATCAGTTTGCGGATATTCAGATCAGTCAGGATATCCGCATTGCAGGTAATGAACCGTTCTCCGGGTGTAAACAAGTCTTTGGCTTTTAGCAAACCGCCCCCGGTTTCAAGCACCACATCCCGCTCATCACTGATCTGCACCCGGCTTCCCCATCCATGACTGACTTTCACGGCAGTTTCAATCTGATCGGCAAAATGATGCACATTCACGATGACATCATGAATCTTATTTTGTTGCAGGTATTCAATATTCCGCTGCAGCAGGGGTTTGTTATTCACCACTGCCAGTGCTTTCGGATGATAATCCGTCCAGGGTTTGAAGCGGGTACCAAGACCCGCGGAAAATATCATGGCTTTCATCGCTTATCGGGTAGTGGGTTTTCCCAATTTTTAGATTCCTGTTCAACATGCACGAGTTCTATATTCACTTTAAACTTATTCCGTAAATGCCGCGCCATCGCATCCGCCGCATACACACTGCGGTGTTGCCCGCCGGTACAGCCAAAACTGATCATCAGGCTTTCAAAATCCCGCTTGATATATTCTTCCACGGTGATGTCCACAATATCAAACACACTGTTCAGGAATTCCGGCATCTTGGTCTGCTGTTCCAGGAAATCCTTTACTTCCTTATCACGACCGGTCTGGGTCTTCATCGTTTCCACCCGGCCCGGGTTAAGAATACCCCGGCAGTCAAAAATAAAACCGCCCCCATTACCGCTGCTGTCTCTGGGGATATCCTTACGAAAAGAGAAACTATGTATTTTGATCACCAGGGGTGTTTTCTCGGTAGCCTGTGTGGGCGTGAATTGCTGAATGACTTCTTCATCCACACAGAGATCAAGCACTTTACTGAATTCAGGTACAGAGATACCCAGGCGCTGGTTATGGAAAAATTCTTTCAGGTTGCGCAGGGCTAAGGGAATACTGGTCAGGAATTGTGCCTTCCGTTCAAATAAACCACGGAATCCATAAGCTCCTAAAACCTGTAAAAGACGGATCAGTACATATCCGTTATACTGGCTCTGGAAAATATTCCGGTTGACGGATTGCCCTACTTCATTTTCAAAGGCATCAATATAATCTTCCAGCAAATCGTACTTCCAGTTATCAGGCAGGTTGGCCCTGGCCTGCCAGAGCATGGAAGCCACATCATATTGCGGAGCACCCTTCATCCCCCCCTGGTAATCGATAAAGTGTACTTCATTGTCTTCGGTTACCATGATATTCCGGCTCTGGAAATCACGAAACATAAAATATTTGTATTCCGTATGCGTGAGGTAGTTGCTCAGTGCTTCAAAATCATCAATCAGTTTTTGCTTGTCATACGGTTTACGCAGCGCATCCAGGAAATAGTATTTGAAGTAGAGCAGGTCTGCCATGATCGCCTGTTTCCCGAATTCTGTATTGGTCAGGCAGTTATTGTAATTCAGCCCCGCATCACCTTTTACCTGTAACCGGGCCAGGGCTTCCAGGCTTTTTTTAAAAAGTTGATATACCTCGTCGGTCAGTCCTTTTGTTTCGAGATGGTTCAGCAGGGATACATCGCCGAAATCCTCCTGCAGGTAAAACTGCTTGTCCTCACTGACCTGGAAAATTTCCGGTATCGCCAATCCCTTTTTTTTAAAATGATCCGTGAAATAAATAAAGGATTCATTCTCTTTAATATTGGCTCCATACGTTCCGATAATGGTACCTTCCGTTCCGTGTAACCTGAAATAACGGCGTTCACTGCCGCTCTGGGGCAGGAGATCCACAGACAGGGGAGGAACGCCCTTCCATTTACTATACAGGGATTTAATGCTATCAACGAGTTGCTGCATGCGGCAAATGTAGGCAACTGCCTGCAATCCCGGCCTTTGACAGAACTAACAGGCATTAGTTTTTTCTGTTAAATTTGCTTTTTCTATTAACTATGAGTAAAGCTCCGAATCCCAAAGTCCGGATTGTTACGGCCGCCAGTCTTTTCGACGGTCATGATGCCGCTATTAATATCATGCGCCGCATCATGCAAAGCAAAGGTGCCGAGATCATCCACCTGGGTCATAACCGTTCTGTAAAAGAGATCGTGGAAACCGCCATTGAGGAAGATGTGCAGGGGATCGCTATCACCAGTTACCAGGGCGGACACGTGGAATTTTTCAAATACATGAAAGACCTGCTGGATGAGAATGGCTGTGGTCACATAAAAATCTTTGGCGGTGGAGGCGGAACCATTTTGCCTGCAGAAATAGAAGAATTGCATCAGTATGGCATCACCCGTATCTATAGTCCGGATGATGGCCGTACCCTGGGACTTGAAGGCATGATCGAAGAAGTGATCAATGAATGTAAACTGGTTACCAGCAATCCAACCTGGAATGGCAAACTGCCACTCGATGAGGTAAAAGATGTGCGACGTATTGCCCGTGCCATTTCACTAGCGGAAAATAATCAGGAATACTCTTCAATCCTTAAGGATTTGTCCGGATTGAATGACTCTCCGGGAACCCCCCTCAGGGGGGTGATACCTGTACTCGGCATCACTGGTACCGGCGGAGCCGGTAAATCTTCCGTGACGGATGAGATCGTCCGGCGTTTTCTCCATCATTTCACCGATAAGACTATTGCCGTGATTTCGGTAGATCCTTCCAAAAAGAAAACAGGAGGAGCGTTGCTGGGTGACCGGATCCGGATGAATTCGATCAGCCATCCCCGGGCCTATATGCGCAGCCTGGCTACCCGCGATGATAATACCGCCCTCAGCTCGTATGTACAGGAAGCAATTGATATATGTAAAACGGCGGCCTATGATTTTATTATCCTGGAATCAGCCGGCGTGGGACAAAGCGATGCCAGTATCCTGGACTATTGCGATGTGAGTATGTATGTGATGACACCCGAATACGGTGCGGCCTCCCAACTGGAAAAAATCAATATGCTGGATTATGCCGACCTGGTTTGTATTAATAAATTCGATAAAGCCGGCGCACTGGATTCACTGGCGGATGTACGCAAGCAATACAAGCGTAACCATCAGCTCTGGACCACGAAGGATGAAGAGTTGCCCATTATCGGCACCATGGCCAGTAAGTTCAATGATGAAGGAGTGAATCACTTGTTTGAATGGCTCCTGTTAAAAATTGAAACCAAAACTTCCACTGTATTTGGCACTTTTCATTTCGGGGAGACTGCAAAGGTTTCACAGTCCATTATTCCCTCCGGCCGGACCCGTTATTTATCCGAGATCACGGAGAATAACCGCAACTATGATCAGTTGGTCCGCGATCAGGCAGCGATAGCCTCCAAACTATATCAGTTGCACGGAGCTTTGGCAACATTTCAATCTCCCGGGTCTGAAACTCCAGCTTTGGAGGGACTTGTGGAAGCCTTTCAAAAGCAGATCAGATTCCTCGAAGAACAACTGACTCCCGTCAGCCGCAAACTGATCAGTAACTGGCCGGAGAAAGTAAAAGAATACCAGAAGGATTTTTATGAATACACGGTCCGGGATAAAGTGATCCGGCAACCCATGACCAGTAAAAGCCTGAGTGGTACCCGGATTCCCAAAGTGGTTTTACCAAAGTATCAGGACTGGGGCGATATCCTGAAATGGCAGGCACAGGAAAATGTGGCCGGGCACTTCCCGTTTACGGCGGGTGTGTTTCCCCTGAAAAGAGAGGGCGAAGATCCTACCCGCATGTTTGCCGGGGAAGGCGGACCGGAACGAACCAACCGGCGTTTTCATTATGTAAGTGTGGACCAGCCGGCCAAACGGTTATCCACCGCTTTTGATTCCGTTACACTTTATGGAGAAGATCCGGATCACCGCCCGGATATCTATGGTAAAGTAGGTAATAGTGGTGTGAGTATTGCCACGGTGGATGATGCCAAAAAATTATACAGCGGATTTGATCTCTGCGATCCCAAGACCTCTGTTTCGATGACCATCAATGGCCCGGCACCCATGCTGCTGGCCTTCTTTATGAATGCAGCTATTGATCAGCAGTGTGAGAAATGGGTATTGGGAAATGGGAAATGGGCATTGGTCGAAGAGGCCTACAGGCGGAAATATCCCGATGGGAAAAAGCCGGTATATCATAATGATGCTTTCCCGGGTGAATTGCCGGATGGGAATGATGGCCTGGGATTAAAACTGCTCGGATTGAGTGGGGACGAAGTGTTGCCAGCCGATGCCTATGCACAATGTAAACAAACAGCACTGCAACAGGTACGGGGTACGGTGCAGGCTGATATTTTAAAAGAGGACCAGGCGCAAAACACCTGTATTTTCTCCACCGAGTTTGCCCTCAAGTTAATGGGAGATGTACAGGAATATTTTATCCGGGAGAAGGTCCGGAATTTTTATTCGGTATCGATCAGTGGTTATCATATTGCCGAAGCGGGTGCCAATCCCATTACCCAGCTCGCCTTCACCCTGGCCAATGGATTTACCTATGTGGAGTATTACCTCAGCCGGGGGATGAGTATCGATGACTTTGCGCCGAATCTTTCTTTCTTCTTCAGCAATGGCATGGATCCCGAATACAGTGTGATTGGCCGGGTGGCCCGTCGTATCTGGGCAAAGGCTATGAAATACAAGTACAAGGCCAATAAGCGCAGCCAGATGCTGAAGTACCATATCCAAACCTCCGGGCGTAGTCTGCATGCGCAGGAAATTGACTTCAACGATATCCGGACCACGCTGCAGGCCCTGTATGCGATCTATGACAACTGCAATTCCCTGCATACAAATGCCTATGATGAAGCAATTACCACTCCCACCGAAGAGAGTGTGCGCCGGGCTATGGCGATCCAGTTGATCATCAACCGCGAACTGGGTTCTGCCAAAACTGAGAACTTTATCCAGGGATCTTTTGCCCTGGAAGAAATGACCGACCTGGTAGAAGAAGCTGTCCTGGCGGAGTTTGACCGGCTTACCGAAAGAGGCGGAGTGCTTGGGGCCATGGAACGGATGTACCAGCGGAATAAAATACAGGAGGAAAGCCTTTACTACGAACACCAGAAACATACCGGTGAGTTACCCCTGATCGGTGTAAATACTTTCCTGAATAAAAAAGGCAGTCCCACGATTATCCCCGGTGAAGTGATCCGCAGCACGACCGAAGAAAAAGAACTTCAGATCAATAATCTCCGCTCCTTCTGGAACCGGAATGAATATAAAGCAGCCGAAATGCTGAAGCGGCTGAAGACCGTGGCCATCAATAATGGTAACCTCTTCGAAGAACTGATGGAAACCGCGAAGTACTGTTCGCTGGGACAGATCACCCGGGCCTTGTATGAAGTAGGGGGGCAGTACAGGAGGAATATGTAGGGTAGTAATTAGTAAATAGAGAATAGGGAAGAAACGGATCTTGTATTCCCTATTCTCTATTTACTATTTACTATTCTCTATTTACTATTCACTATTCTCTGACTTATTCGCTATCCGCAATCTTTTTCCCCGTATTATCAATCAGGATCCATTTGCCGGAAATCATGACCCTTGCGGCACCGTTATCAAATGTACCTGCGAAATTATATTTAAAGGGAATCAGGTCTTTCCCTTTGTTATCAATATAGCCCCAGCTTCCTTTTCTGTTCACTGCTGCCAGGCCTTCTGAAAAATTGGAAGCCCCTTCATAGATCATGGGGATGGCGAGCTTACCGGATGTGTCAATGAATCCGTAATCATTACCGTTACTAACCACTGCGAAGCCGGAATGGAAGGACATGGCTTCCATAAATTTTGGTTCAACAAAAGTTTTACCGGTGCTGTCCAGATAACCCCATTTGCCATTGATTTTTACTGCAGCAAACCCTTCAGAAAATGTCAGGGCATCATCATAAATCAGGGGGACTACTAATTTTCCTTCTTTATCTACAAAACCATGTTTTTCACCCTTGCCTACCAGGGATAAGCCACAAATGCAATCATCCACGTGGTCGTATTGTTTGGTCCAGGCCTGCCCGTAACCTGCCAGGCTAAAGATCAGGGCACTGAGGAGAAGACTATATTTCATGTCAGAATATTTAGGTAAACGAAAAGTTTGCAGATACTAAGCTACTTCCACAACTCCCGGGTTACTATGACAATAGGCAGCAGGACAGGTGATTTTAATTAAAAACAGCACCAAACCCGCTACGGGGGCTCTTTTTAAGCTAACTTCGCATCTTTCTAAAACTGAATACATTGCGTTTTACTGAGTTTAATTTTACCCCCGAAGTACTCGAAGGAATCGAAGCCTCCAATTATGAAAATGCCACCCCTGTTCAGGAACAGGTAATACCGCCCATCATGGCCGGTAAAGATGTGATCGCCTCTGCTCAAACCGGTACCGGGAAGACGGCGGCTTTTTTACTGCCGGTCATGGATCGTTTGCTGGCTAATCATGTCGACGGAAAAGTGGGGGCACTGATCATTGTACCTACCCGCGAACTGGCCATACAGATATCCCAGCATATTGAAGGTCTTTCCTATTTCACCCACCTGAGTTCGATCGCGATTTACGGGGGAAATGATGCCCAGAACTTTGTGGCAGAGAAAAAAGCCCTGCAAATGGGGGCTGATATCATTGTCTGTACACCGGGCCGCATGATCGCCCACCTGAATATGGGTTATGTGAACATGAAAGGACTGCAGTTCCTGATCCTCGATGAAGCCGATCGTATGCTTGACATGGGCTTCCAGGATGATATCAATAAGATCATCAAAGCATTGCCGGCAAAAAGACAGAACCTGCTGTTTTCGGCTACCATGCCGCCGAAGATCCGCCAGCTCGCCCGGCTGATCCTGCATGAACCGGTGGAGATCAATATCGCGATCTCTAAACCACCTGAAAAAATTATTCAGAAAGCATTCCTGGTGTATGAACCACAAAAAATGCCCCTGATTAAAAAACTACTTCGCGAAACACCATATAAAAATGCCCTGATCTTCTGCAGCCGTAAACAAACGGTCAAGGAAGTGAGACGGGAATTGAAACAGGCTGGTTTCAGCATTGAAGAGATTCACAGCGATCTCGAGCAATCACAACGGGAAAGTGTGCTGGGGGCTTTTGCCAGCGGTCGTATTCCTTTAATGGTGGCCACTGATATCCTGAGCCGGGGTATTGATATCGATACCATCGACCTGGTCATCAACTGGGATGTACCCGGCGATGGAGAAGATTATGTACACCGGATTGGCCGTACTGCCCGGGCTGAAGCCGATGGCGCTGCCTATACCCTCGTCGGAGATAAAGAACAAGGCAAGTTTGCTGCTATTGAACGTCTGCTTGAGAAAGAAGTGGAAAAAGCACCTGTGCCGAAAGAATTGGGTGAAACACCCGAGTACAATCCGCGTGCGCGTAACCACCAGGGCCAGCATGGCGACCGCCGGGGCGGACATCCGAAGAAAAAGTTTTTCAAACACGGACCGAGGAAGTAGTCGGTAGTTCGTAGTCGGTAGTTAGTAGTCTTGTTTTGTCAGAAGAAATAGATGATTTAATTACTAAGGAAGACTGTTCTATCAGGTGTTGTGCTTTAATTTTCGTACTCTTTTTTGTTCATTCGTGGTTACTTTCATTTGTCGCAGGCAAATCAATCCGTGTGTATCTGTGCCATCCGTGGCCTGCCTTTCTGTATTCATTCGTGTTCATTTGTGTTCATTCGTGGCCAATTTCATTTGCCGCAGGCAAATCATCCATGGCATCACCATTGCCGCAAAGCGGCATCCCTTACCGGCAAAAATTTAGCCGGGAAGAAGGGAAGGGCGGGAAGAGTTAACCGCATCGCGGTTATTTTCAACCCGCAAAAAATGAATGGCTTTATTATTCTGACACGAATGAGATTATCTTTGAAGAATATGAAAGCAGCTGTTTTTATACTGATTACCATCGCAGGACTATC
Organism: uncultured Chitinophaga sp.; assembly: GCA_964650455.1. Lineage (GTDB taxonomy): Bacteria > Bacteroidota > Bacteroidia > Chitinophagales > Chitinophagaceae > JJ008. Next base: position 10,805 of record CAZYTV010000066.1, read on the forward strand.
TGTTTTTTTTAGCTGTACCACCAGCAAATATGCGGCAACTAATAAGGCCTACAAAAAGCAGGTAAAAGAATTCGCGAAAGTCGTCAGCGAATACCCGATGAAAGATTCTGCCGGACTGAATTATGCGGATTGGGTGGGCACCACCAATCTTTCCCTGCGTAAACCCAATTTTGTAGTGATCCATCATACGGCGCAGAACAGTTGCGAACAAACACTGAAAACATTTACACAGACCAGGACACCGGTGAGTTCACATTATGTGATCTGCCGGGATGGTTCGGTACACCATATGCTGAATGACCTGCTGCGGGCCCATCATGCAGGGGTCAGTAAATGGGGAAATAATATTGACCTGAATTCATCCAGTGTCGGTATAGAAATTGACAATAACGGATCGGAACCTTTTACCGATGCGCAGATCGCTTCATTACTCAGTTTACTGGACCGGCTGAAGAAAGCCTATACCATTCCCACTGCCAACTTTATCGGCCATGCCGATATAGCCCCCGGCCGCAAAGTGGATCCCAGCCGTTATTTCCCCTGGCAAAAATTATCCCAGCAGGGCTTCGGTTACTGGTATGACACCACTGCCGTAAAAGTTCCCGCTGGATTTGATCCTTTACTGGCCCTGCGGGTGATCGGGTATGATATTAAAAATGAAAAAAACGCGATCCAGTCCTATAAGATTCATTTTAGTCCGCAGGATACAACAAAGACCATTCAGGATGCGGACCGTAAGATCCTCTTCGATCTCATGAAAAAATATCAATAAAGCAGGAAGGGGCTGATCTTTTCTTTCCAGTTGCCGGTATGGGCAGCAGCGCTAACCAATTCACCGGTCTCCATTTTCTGAAACGCATGATATACACCGGTAAGCCGGTCCAGGTGGCCTGAACCCGTTGGATTGGCCGCCGTAGGGTACACTCTTTCTTTCAGTTCAGCGGGATATAATTGTTTCAGTAATTGTAAAAGCCGTAGTCCTGTATAAACGGGACGGAACAATTTGTCATCTGTTATATTAAACCGAATTCCTTCACAATTTTCCCCGGCATAGAGTCCCCATGCAGGCGTGTAAGTATGGGAAGTCGCGTTTATTCCGGCAATATGCAGTTGATTAAAAGCAGTGGTAAGCTGATCTGCCCTGATCCAGGGAGCCCCGCATATTTTAAAATCATTGTCGGTGCCACGTCCTTCATTAACATTCACTCCTTCGAGGAAGCAGGTGGCCGGGTACAGGGCAATGGTCTCCGTATCATGGATTGCGGGGGATGTCGGTACAAAAAACCAGCCGGCTTCAGTAACGGATTGATCCCTTTTCCAATGATGTACCTTGATAATATCCAGCTCAAGGGCCGGTACTTTTGTGGCTTTGAAATATAAGGCCAGTTCACCCAGTGAACAACAATGCCGGACCGGGATATTCCAGCGGCCGATAAAAGAAGCACAATGATCCTCATCCAGCATCGGACCCTCGGCTTTCAGTAAATCACCTCCCAATGGATTCGGCCTGTCGAGTACCATTAATTTTTTTCCTTCGGCCGCGCAGGCTTCCATGACATGGGTGAGCGTCCACAGGTAAGTATAAAACCGGCAACCGGCATCCGGGATATCAAACAGAACAATATCAATGGCAGCAAGATCTTCTGAAGACGGACGAAAATGATCACCATATAAACTGATCACCTTTAAACCAGTTAACGGGTCAACTCCACCTGCCTGTGCCGCTCCGTCTGCACCCGTTGCAGAGAGACCATGTTCCGGAGAAAACAGTTTGGTAAGCGTAAATCCGTTTCGTAACAAGGCTGCCCGGCTGGATTCGCCGTCCGAAGTAGTGGTGGCATTATTGGTAACCAGTGCCAGCCGGAGGTGCTGTGCCTGTCCGGCCTGCGTTAAAAACCGGTCAATACCAAATTGAATTTTTCCCATCCCTGTTTAATTGAGTTCACCTGCTTTCTCATGATCATCATACTGATTCCGCAGTTGAAGAAGATCCGTTTTTAGTTGCAGAAAAATTTTCTGATGCGCCGCCGATCGGATCAGGTTCTTTTGTTCCTGCGGATCGGTTTTCAGGTCATACAATTCCCATTCATTTACTGTGTAAAAATAGATCAGTTTATAGCGTTCCCCCCGGATACCGAGATGTTGTAATACGGTATGGTCTGCTTTGTATTCATAGAAATGATAGTAAAGGCTTTTTCTCGGTAATGTTTTTTGTTTACCGGTCAGCAGTGGCACCAGGTTGATCCCCTGCATAAAGGAAGGGGTTGCAATACCGGCAGCCCCCAGCATGGTAGGGGCATAGTCGATGGCCTGGGTCATCGTGTTATTGACGGATCCTGCTTTGATCTTTCCCGGCCAGCGGATCAGCAGGGGAGCCTGCATGGACACATGATACATCCAGCGTTTATCAAACCAGCCGTTTTCTCCCAGATACATCCCCTGGTCGCCGGTATAGAGCACCATGGTATTGTTGGTAAGCTGATGCTGATCAAGATAATCCAGTACGCGGCCCACATTCTCATCCACTGAAGCCACACAAGCCATATAGTCCTGCATATACCACTGGTATTTGTATTTCAGTAATTCTTTTCCCGCCGGTCTTTTCTCCCGCAGGATTTTTGCCCGTTCTTCATAAATTTTTTTGATACGGCTGCGGTCAGGTTCCGGAATCCGGTTGATGATGGCTTTATAGTAAACGATATCGGTGGAGTCGGGTTTGTATTCGGGCAGGTCCATCAGTAAGGCCGGATCCACTTTTAAATCACTGCAAAGTCTCATGTCATGCAGGATGCTCATGGTTTGCAGCCGCCAGGCCGTACCATGTCCTGCTGTATCATTGTAGAGCGTGGGAGGCTCTGGAAATGTTTTGCTATGGTATTCCTCAATATATTTCAGCGGTGCCAGGAAATACCGGTGCGGGGCCTTGTGATGGATATGCAGCACAAAAGGTTTGCCGGCATCGCGGTGATCCAGCCAGTTAATGGCTTCATCGGTGATCACATCAGTGGCATAACCATGGTAGGTGGAGGTATCCCCTTTCATGGAAATAAACCGGGGCCCAACATACAGTCCCTGGCCGGGCAGTATTTTCCAAAAGTCAAATCCGGTTGGGTAAGAATGTAAATGCCATTTGCCCACGATGGCTGTCTGGTATCCGTTTGCCTGGAATATTTTTGGCATCGTCATTTTGGAAGAATCAAACCGGGTGCGGTTATCTTTCATCCCGTTTTTATGTGAATGTTGCCCGGTGATCAGGGTGGCCCGCACGGGTCCGCAGATAGAATTATTGACAAAATTCCGTTTAAAAAGCATGCCCTCTTTAGCCAGCCTGTCAATATTCGGTGTTGCAATGAATTGTTTGTTGTACGCACTGATGGCATCGGCATCGTGATCATCACTCATAATATAGATGATATTGGGCCGTTGCTGGGCCAATACCAGTTGGACACTGCAGCAAAGCAGTAAGGTGAGTAGCCGCATAGTATGTTTTTTGAAAGATACAAACAATCAGTTCAATATCATTCAGAGTGCGGGAAAGAGGCTGGCATCGAGCGGACTGATTACACGGTCATTATCTTCTTTGCGGGTACGGATCGTATGCACCGGCCAGGCTTCCATTTCATGCTCCGGGAATTCATAGTGAATGATTTCTTTAAGTTGCGCATCCGTTAAATCAGGACGAAGCCAGTCCATTGCTTTTTCAGGAGTCAGCAGCAGGGGCATCCGCTGACTGTTGGGACCGCCGTTATGGATCTTTGTCATCAGCGGGTTGGCCGGACGGGTGATGATGGCAAATGTACCCTTGAGTTCACCTGTTTCCGGATCTGGCAGCGGAGAGTAATTGAATAAACCGGCAAAGGCAAAAATTTCGTGGCCTTTTACTTTTATGAAATAGGGGAGTTTCTTTTTGCCTCCGATGTCGCGGTGTTCAAAAAAGCCGGTACTGAAAATGAGACAACGTTGCTGGCGGAGCCGGTGCCAGACAGATCGGCTGTCGTCCAGTATTTTTTCACTCCGGGCATTGGCCATACTGGTCCGGTATTCGCGGATCTTCTCCGGGGTGTTCATATAATCAGCGATCACCCCCCATTCAAAGATTTTAATTTTTATTCCGTCTTCATTCACGGCTACGGGCCAGGGACAAAAAGACTGGGCTACTTTATGATACGTGGGTTCAAAGGAGATATCCTGTCGGTTGATGATGCCCAGGTAATCGCTGATCAGTTTGATATTGCTGAAAAAACTCATGTCGTAGCACATGGAGAAAAATTTTCGATTTCCTCCAAAAGTACTTCAGTTTGCTGTCCCCTCCACAACAGGGCGATAAAGAGTTCGCCATACCGTTCTTTCAGGGTTACATGCAGTTTATCCGCCGGGGAATAATGCCACCAGGGGAGTTTGTTCGACAGGTAGCGGCTGACTTTCATTTTCAGGCCGTCGCTGGCCTTCCACTTCTTCGTCATCAGGTTGATATAGATCCGGTAGCCCGCCGGTTGTCCGGCCGCGACGATCAGCTTCTCCCGGTGTTCGGGTACCTGGCTGTCATATAAGAAACGGTAAGGATCTTTCCACAATAACCGGATATGCCGTTCGGAACGTTCGCGGTCGGATTCATGTAAAGAATAATGCGTGAGCAGAAGCGGTATACTTGTTTCACCGGGGAATGGTACTCCCCTGGGATAATGCTGCCTCACGAAATACATCGGTTGCTGCAACAGGGCATTCAGCAGCACGGGGTTTAATAAAGTATACGGGTTATACATATTAACTGATTTTATAGAGTTCATCCCAGCGGGTGGTATAGCGTTTACTCCGCAGTTCCTGCCGCATTTTCCAGTTGCGCTTCAGGCCGGAGGCCACATACTTCACCACATCATCGCGGTGACTGAAATTGATATTGTCCACGGCTTCAAGCAGTGATTTATTGTATGGCAGGTGATTATCAGGAAACAGGTTGGCCTGGATGGCTTGTGCGGGAACCAGTCCGCTGAGTATCACACCGCCCTTGAGGTATTTGAAACCGGGCTGGTAGAGTTTTTCGGCAAGTGGTAAAGCGTGGCGGAGCAGGGTGGAAGTATCCGATGTGGCTTCGGGTAAGGTACTGTACTGGTAGCGTGATTGCGGATTGTATTCATATTTTCCGCTACGGGTGCCATTGGTCACCAGGAATACCTGGATCATTTGCGCGGCACTGAACTGGCGGCGCAGTTTGTCCGCGGCCCTCGCCCCATCAGCGGCAATCGCTTCGTTAAGATCCTCTCGTTCAAATACCGGTTGACCGGACCTTCTTGTGGTGGCGATCATTTTTTTGGTTTCCAGCGGGTCTTTCATCGGGATGCAACTCAGGCCGTTCAGTTCTTTGATCATCCGGACTCCTACCACACCACCCATATTTTTCTGTGCCCAGTCTTCCGGCATATTGCGTAATTGCCAGCCATCATCAATCCCCAGGTGATGGAGTTTGATCGCATACTGCCGGCCCACGCCCCAAAGATCATCCACGGCTGTCCGTTGCAGGGCTTCTTTTATTTTTTCCCCGGTATCCAGCACGAGTACGCCTTTGGTACCCTGTTTGTCTTTTTTCGACAACCGGTTTGCCACTTTCGATAATACCTTACTGGGTCCCACACCCACGGATACGGCAATACCGGTCCATTGTTCCACCGTTTCTTTAATATGCACAGCGGCTTCCTGCAGGGCATTGCCGGAAAGGTTGTCGAGATCAAGAAAGGCTTCGTCTACCGAATAGACCTCCACCTGTTCTTCCCCCACTAATTCCCGCAGGGTATCCATCACCCGCATACTGAGATCGCCATAGAGATTATAGTTGCTGGAAAAAACCGCTATATCATTTTGCTCAATGATCTCTTTGTTCTGGTAATAAGGGGCCGCCATACCCACACCGAGTTTTTTGGCCTCATCGGTACGGGACACGATGCAGCCGTCATTATTACTCAGCACCACGACCGGTTTATTCCGCAGGTCGGGCCGGAATAACCGCTCGCAGGAGCAGTAGAAGCTGTTACAATCGACAATCGCTTTCATCGTAGAAAAAAAATCAGAAGCTAGAAGCAAGAAGCAAGATGCGAGAAGGAGGGGGCACAGTACTCAATTACAGTGGACCCCGCTCTGCGAAAATTTCAGTCATAATAACGCGACTACAACTTTAGGACTCCCCTTCTCGCCTCTTGCTTCTCGCTTCTAGCCTAATGGATGTATCACAAACGTCACCACCCCCCACATCACAAAATCACTAAACTCCGCCAGGTTGATATTTTTATAACGGCTGTTTTCCGGAATTAAAAAAGCTGAGGTGAAATTTTTATGGAACCGCCGCACCAGTAATTCGCCGTTTAAGATCGCCACGATCACTTTGCCATTGCTGAGTTTGAGCGATCGGTCCACGATCAGGATATCCCCGTCATAGATGCCGGCTTCCTTCATTGCGTCACCCTTCATCCGGAAAAAGAAAGTGGCCGGCTTATTACGGATCAGTTGCTCATTCAGATCAATGCCTTTCTCTGCATAGTCATCTGCCGCCGCACCAAAGCCGGTGGCATTGGCGGTGCGTACCTCCTGCTGGGTAAATTGCTTAGAGCCCTTATAGGCTGCCCCAAAAAATAAATCCTCTCCTTCCATACGTCCTGTTTTAGTATTCCCGGCCGGACCGGGAACGGTGAAAAAAATGTTTTCAAAAATTTAATGGGGTTTTGTTTGGTAAAGCTAAATAATTTAGTAAATTAGTGCTAAGAAAATGGGGAAAATATTTTCCCGGGGAGGAACGACTATGGAACCGATCATCAATACGATCCCGGGTTACCGGGTTTATGAGTACCTGCTGGCACTGGCGCCTCATGAGGAACTGGGGCAGCGCATCAGCAAGCTGAAGGAAGCGTTTGCGGAAAAGTATAAAACCGATGACGGCGGCCGGAGCAGACCCTGGGTGCCGCTGGTCAGGTTTACCCAGTATGCCATGATGGAAGAAAGAATCGTGGCCCGGTTAAATACCGTGGCGATGGGTTTTCCTCCGTTCAAAACCGAACTGAAAGACTTCGGCAGTTTCCCTTCGCATACTATATATATACAGGTCAGTTCCCGGTTGCCGGTACAGCAACTGGTGAAGACCCTGCGCAGGGAGGGGCAGCGGCTGATGAAAATGAATGAGGAACATAAGCCTTATTTTATCATGGAACCGCATATCACGATTGCCCGGAAATTAAAACCCTGGCAATATGAAAAAGGCTGGCTTGAATACAGTAACAGGCATTTCACCGGAA
>CAZYTV010000067.1:0-17617 GCA_964650455.1 uncultured Chitinophaga sp.
CCGGGGTTATGGTCATGAAAAAGTATTGACCCAGATCACGATTGATCAGTTTACCCAGAAAATGCTGGACGATGCAGGGGTCACCCTCCAGCATGTTCCGGCAAAGGGAGAACTCTTTTTATTAAAACCAACCGCGAATCTTTCCACCGGAGGTACTTCTTCCGATGTAACCGATGAAGTCCATCCGGCCAATGTGTTCATGTTTGAACGGATCGCGAAGATCATTGGTCTCGATATCTGCGGTATTGATGTAATGGCCATGGACCTGCGTACCCCGGTATCAGAAAACGGAGGGGCCATTCTTGAAGTCAATGCGGCCCCCGGTTTCCGGATGCATATCGAACCCGCCGAAGGACTGCCCCGCAATGTGGCCGAACCGGTGGTGGATATGTTATTCCCCAAAGGAAGTGCCGGACGGATCCCTATCATTGCCGTAACGGGTACCAATGGTAAAACCACAACGACCCGCTTGATCGCACATATTGCCAAGAGCGCCGGTAAAAAAACGGGCTATACCACCAGTGATGGGGTCTATATCCAGAACCAACTGATGATGAAAGGCGATTGCACCGGGCCGATCTCTTCCCAGTTTGTATTAAAAGATCCTACGGTTGATTTTGCGGTGCTGGAATGTGCCCGCGGGGGTATCCTGAAAGCAGGACTTGCTTTTCAGAATTGTGAAGTGGCGGTGGTCACCAATGTGGCGGCTGACCATATCGGACTGGGTGGCATTAATTCGGTAGAACAAATGGCGAAAGTAAAAGCCGTGGTGGCAGAAACTGTATTCCCACATGGGTATGCCGTACTGAATGCGGATGATGACCTGGTGTATAAAATGAAGAATGACCTGAAATGCAATATTGCCTTATTCAGCATGGATGAAAACAATCCGAGGATCAAGGAGCATTGCGCCAATCACGGACTGGCCTGTGTATATGAAAACGGGTATGTTACGATCATGAAGGGCACCTGGAAGATCCGTGTTTTACCCGCCCGGGACATTCCCCTGACTTTTGAAGGAAAAGCGGTGCATAATATCAATAACTGCCTGCCGGCCGTTTTAGCAGCCTATTTATACCGCGATATTAATATCGACGATATCCGGACCGGGCTGCTGACCTTTATACCCAGCGAAAGTCTCACCCCTGGAAGGTTGAATTTCTTCCACTTTAAGCACTTCACCATGCTCGCCGATTTCGCTCATAATCCGCATGGGCTCCGCCTGCTTTGTGATTTTGTGAGCAAACTGGACTACCCGGTCAAAATCGGGGTCATCAGTGGCACGGGTGACCGCCGCGATGAGGATATCCGGGAACTGGGAGAGATTTCTGCCCGTTATTTTGATGAAATAATTATCCGTTGTGATAAAAACCTCCGGGGACGCACGGCCGATGAGATAATTGACCTGCTGAAAGAAGGTATTCATAGCGTAAATCCGGCTATTCCGGTATTGACCATCCCCAATGAGGATCAGGCCCTGGACTATATTTATGAGAACGCCAAACCCGGCGCTTTATACACGATTATGTGCGATGTGGTGGCCCGGGCGCTGGATAAGATTAAAGAGCTGAAAGTGAGGGAGGAAAAAGAAAGCAGGCCCGTCTGAATATTTGTATAATTTCTTCAAATTCCATTTGGGAAAAAAGGCAGATAGCCCTATTTTTGCACTCCCAAAAGCAATTTTGGTTCTTCTACAAGTTCAGAAGATTGACCCATGGTGTAATGGTAACACTACTGATTTTGGTTCAGTCATTTAAGGTTCGAATCCTTATGGGTCAACAAAAAACCCCGCATCTGCGGGGTTTTTTGCATTTATATATGGCTGATTCTTACCGTATCAGCATAATACTCCCCTTCTTAAAGATCAGTTTCCCCGTATAATCAGTTCCCTGAACCATAAACACATAATTATTAGTGTCCTGGATTTGTCCTTTGATCCGGCCGTCCCAGCCTTCTCCCATCCGGCTGGTCTGGAAAACAAGTTGTCCCCAGCGATTAAAGACCCGGAAATACTCCAGCTTGCTGATCCCCACACAGATCGGGAATACTCTGTCATTTATTCCGTCATTATTGGGAGTAAAGCCGGAGGGAACAAATATGTCCGGCCCAGTTTTGAATATGGTCACTTGAATATCATCCTCTCCATAACAGCCTTCCGGATTGGTGGCACGCACGATATACGTGATGTAATTGCCATACTCCGGACCAAGGGTGGCCACCGGGTTATAAATATTCGTAAAGCTGAGCCCGGTGGAAGGCGTCCAGTTAAAGTTCGTGGCGGTGGGATCACTGACCGTTGATTCCAGTTGCAAAGGCTGATTGGCGACAATCGATGTGTCATTCCCGGCAAAAACAATAATCCTGGGCTTAACAGCAACACGGAATGTGTCCTTGTATAAATTGGGACAACCGGCATTGGTAACAGTAAAAATATAATTGGTATTCGTACGTGGACTGGCCACGGCATTGATCACCTGTGGTATAGTGGTTACAGCACCCGACCCCTGGTTGCTCAGGGTACTGACATTGGACCAGGTATAACTGGTGCCGGTAGTAATGGTCGCATTCAGATTGGCGGATTTACCATAACAGATCGTCACCGAGTCAGGTGCGGTAATAGCCTGGGGATAGGGAACATTGATAAAATTGATTGTGGCAATACTACTGGTATCAGCGGGACAAACACCGCTCTTCACCACGGCCCGGTAATACTGGGTGGTGTTGACTCCCAGCACCGGATGTATCGCAGTTGGATTCACCGGCACCACCCCGGCCCAGTTACTGTTATCAAAGGACCGCTGCCAGTTTTGCACCGCACCGGTATGACCGCTTAAGGTGAGCAGGTTATCTGCATTTTGCCCGAGACAGATCGTTGTACTGGCCGGACTTACATTCCCACCCACTGTCTTCGGATCTACTGTGATGATCGCGGCGGCACTGGTATCTATTCTGCAGGCGGCACCATTTTGGACAAGGGCCCGGTACTGTGTGGTGGCGGTCAGATTCTGTGCAGTATAACTGGTTGCCGTGTTGGCAATCAGATTCCAGCTCAATCCATCAGTGGAAGAAATCCAGTTAATGACCGTACCTCTTTCACCGGCTAAACTGAGCAGTGTATTATTATTACCTGAACATACCATGTTATTACTGTTTACCTGTCCGGGTACCGTGGGTTGTGTAGTACTTACCATCAATGTATCCCGCAGATCCGCACAACCATTGATCTCATGCGCAATGATCATTCCCCCGTTGTTTCCGGCTGTCACTGTCAGGATATTGGAATTGGCCCCGGAGACAATGGTCCATCCATTGGGTACCGTCCAGTTGTACACCGCACCGGCCAGTGCGGGTATGGAATAAGTCGTATTGGAATTGGCACAGGCAACCGGACTGCCACTGATCTCCAGGCCAGCACAGGTATTTCGTACTGCCACATAAGCATAAGCGAAGTGTCCGCCGGGTGCACAGTTATCCGATTCAAAAGTTAACCGTACCTGTTGGCCCCGGTAAGCGGAAAGATCAAAAGTGACTTCGGTCCAGCCCTTGGTCCAGACATCCTGCAGTAGGGTACCTGCATTATTGTTATTTCCGGTATGTGACAGGAAAAATGTCGGACTCAGTGAAAAACCATTCGCCAGGGCCGCCGCCGTATCCAAAGTAGCACCAGTAGAGCCGGAGCCCCCTCCCCCTGCATTATTGAAAGTGGGCAGATAGTATTGCGGGGAGGCACAGGTAACCACACTGTCATCAGTAAACAAAGTCGCTTTAAAGAGAGGTTGCTGATTGGAATTATGGGTTCCGTTTTCAAGTACCATGGCATACGCGTAAGTCATGGTAAATGGAATCGCCGGAGAGCCTGCGGGCACATCAATCGTATAAGTTATTGCACGGGTAAATCCACCGGGGTTTGAACTGGCATTACCATTTGCAGAACGATAATCCCAGGAAGTGGCCGTAGATCCCATTTTGACGGAATGCCCATACGCATACCCGTTAATCGTGGGGATCAACGGAAAACTGCCGAAAACATCGGTTCCCTGTGTGGAGATCACTTCCACCCCGGTATTTGAAATAGTATATTCCGGTATCGTCCTTACACCCGAATTGGGTGCAGGATATAATTGAAATCCGCCATTGATCAGGCCGGTACGGGCCGACCAGAAACTGATATCCCCGGTCGCGAAATTTATATTCGTGGGACAATTCTGATTTTGTGCAGTGGCAGTATATACCCCTAAAAGCATTGCTGTAAAGACCAGATTCCGTTTTACCAGCAACTGAAACTTTTTTATATGGTTGACTGCTTTCATCGGGATACCGGCAGTTCCGGACTGCCGTACAAATAGTAAACGTTTTTATTAGCCTGTTATTTCCACCATCGCTTCCCTGGCAATGACTGTTCTTTACAAATTTATCATTTCCGGACCGATAGAAAGATGACTCTCGTTAATCCGCCAAAATGTAACGGTAAGAAAGGGTAAAAGGTTCCCTCTGTTTCTGAAATTCAACCAAATAGACCGGAAAAATACGATGATTGAAAGGCGATGCCGGGCAACGTGCGTCTGACCACAGAAACCGGTCCGGGATTAACCGGGTAAAAAAAGGATTATAATTTTTGCAGACAAACCTGGAGGCTGTCTTTCCAGTTTTTAGGCGACAAACTGAACGTGGAGAAAATTTTGGATGTATCCATGACCGAATAAGCCGGTCGTTTCGCAGGTGTCGGATATTCTGCACTTGTTATGGGATGTACGCGGCAACTGAATCCGCTGAGTTCTTTGATGGCCATTGCAAAATCATACCAACTGATGACCCCTGCATTACTGAAATGATACATGCCCGGTGCCCACTTACCGCCGGCAATGATCTGCATGATCACTTCGGCCAAGTCAGCCGCATAAGTGGGTGATCCCACCTGGTCATTCACAACATTCAGGTCTTCCCGTTCACTCATCAGTTTACGCATGGTCTTCACAAAATTCTTCCCGAATTCTGAATAAACCCAGGAGGTACGGATGATCAGGCTGTCCGGATTATACTTCATCGCTTCCTGCTCACCCAACAGCTTGGACTCACCATATACGCTTTGAGGATGGGTGGGTGCATCAGTGGTATAGGGTGAAGTTCCATTACCATCAAAAACATAATCGGTGGAAATATGAATAAACTTTGTCTTGTATTCCTTACACACAGCAGCCAGTACACCAACCGCTTCGCCATTTACCTGGAAAGCCAGGTCTTTTTCTGTTTCCGCTTTATCCACCGCGGTATAGGCAGCGCAATTGACCAGGTATTGTGGTTGGTAGCCTTTAAAAAAATTACGAACCAGTTCAAAATGATGAATGGGCAGGTCTTCCCTGGATAAAAAAATAAACCGGAATCCGGGGTAAGCGGATTCCAGTTCTTTCATTTCTTTTCCGAGTTGCCCGTTGGCACCGGTTACCAGTATGGTGGGTAATGGGGTCATTATCCGTTAAATTCAAAACTGTTGCGGCAATGGGCCAGGGTGGGTAATACCAGGTCTTTATCGGAGACATTCGCTTTCTCAGCAGGAATTTTCCAGTCGATATTCAGCGTGCCATCATTATAAATAATCCCGCCCTCACTTTCCTTATCGTAGAATCCGTCACATTTATACAACACTTCCGCCTTCGGACTGAGCACCGAAAAACCATGTGCAAATCCTTTGGGCACCAGCAGTTGTTTTTTATTCTCCGAAGAAAGCACGACCGTAAATGCTTTTCCAAACATAGGTGATCCTTTCCGGATATCCACCACGGCATCCAGGATCTCCCCATGCAGTACCCGTACCAGTTTGGTCTGGGCATTGGGCGGTAACTGGTAATGCAGTCCTCGGATCACACCGAAAGAGGAACTGGACTGGTTATCCTGCACCCATTGGGTCTGAATGCCCTGCTCACGGAAAATCCGGTCATTAAATGACTCAAAGAAATATCCACGGCTGTCTTCGAACACCCTGGGTTCAAATATAAAGAGTCCCGGAAAGGGGGTATCAATAAATGGCATATTACAGGCTCCAGTAAGTTCGGTTAGTAATTTTATTTCGATAGATCCCTTTGAGGTCAGCGATCATTCCATGAGGCTTGGTAATGCTGGCATAATAATTTTCATCCAGGTCCCTGTATTGCTTATGGGGTACCGGGATGATTACCGCATCATAATCATTGGCCACTTTATCCACCAGGCCAAAACCATATTCATGATTCAGCTCATCGGAATCGGCATGGGGATCTTCCACATCCACATTTACATAAAATTCTTTCAACGCATTCACCACATCCCTCACTTTGGAATTGCGGATATCACTTACATCCTCTTTAAACGTGGCGCCCTTGATCAGGACTTTGGACGATTTAACATCCCCATTGTTCTTGATAATATGCTGGATCACTTTCTTGGCCACATACTTACCCATATTATCATTGATATTCCGGCCGGCCAGGATCACTTCTGAATGATACCCGAGTTCTTTAGCTTTATGCGTGAGGTAATACGGATCTACCCCGATACAGTGTCCACCTACAAGACCGGGCTGAAACTTCAGGAAGTTCCACTTGGTACCGGCTGCTTCCAGGACTTCATAGGTATTGATCCCCATTTTGTCGAAGATCAGGGAAAGCTCATTCATCAGGGCGATATTCAGGTCACGCTGTGTATTCTCAATGATCTTGGCGGCCTCGGCCACTTTTATATTAGACGCACGGTGTACACCCGCTTTCACCACCAGTTCATAGGTTTTGGCAATCTGATCCAGTGATTCTGCATCACAACCGGATACCACTTTAATGATGGAAGAAAGCGTATGGTTCTTATCACCCGGGTTAATCCGCTCAGGGGAATAACCCAGTTTGAAATCAATGATATTCTTTAAGCCGGATAACTTTTCCATGATGGGCAGGCAATCCTCTTCGGTACAACCGGGATACACCGTGGATTCAAACACCACATAATCTCCTTTCTTGAGCACTTTACCTACAGTCTCAGAAGCTTTCTGCACTGGTGTAAGATCCGGTACATTGTGCTCATCCACCGGTGTGGGTACCGCTACAATGAAAAATTTTGCTTCACGGAGCACATCCAGTGAATCGGTAAAAGTGATATCGCATCCGTCAAAGGCTTCTTTCTCCAGCTCATTGCTGGGATCAATGCCCTGTTTCATCATGTCGATCCGCCTGGCACTGATATCGAAGCCGATCACAGAAATCTTACGGGCAAATTCAAGGGCAATAGGAAGTCCGACATAGCCTAATCCGATGACGGCCAGTTTAACTTTCTTGTCAACTAATTCCTGGTACATTTTCTTTAAGGTTTAATGATTATATAGGTTGGTGGTTTACGAATTCAAGTACCTGTTTGGTGATATAGTCCAGTTGTTCCTGGTCCATTTCTGTATGGATCGGCAGGGAGATCACCCGGCTGGTCAGCCAGTCGGTAACCGGCATTACCTGCGAGGCGGTTCCAAACTGTTCAAACATTTTTTGTTTATGTCCAGGTACCGGGTAATAGATCATCGAGGGAATTTGTTTTTCACCCAGGTATTGTGATAAGGCATCCCGGTCAGCGCCTTCCAGCACCAGGGTGTATTGATGAAATACATGGTATGACCAGGGTGCCCGGTAAGGGACCGTGATTTTTTTATTCCCGCTGAATGCCTGGTCATAAAAATCAGCCGCGGCTCTGCGGGCGGTTACATATTCATCCAGGTGTGTGAGTTTAATATCCAGGATAGCAGCCTGTATGGTATCCAGCCGGCTGTTACAGCCCACCACATCATGATAATAACGGCGGCTCTGACCATGATTGGCGATCATCTTCAACTGATCGGCCAGGGTATCATCATTGGTGAAAATAGCCCCGCCATCACCAAAGGCTCCCAGGTTTTTGGAAGGATAAAAAGAGGTACAACCGATATGGCCGATACTACCCGTTTTCTTTTTCGTACCATTTGAGAAGGTATAATCCGCTCCGAGTGCCTGGGCATTATCCTCAATGACGTAAAGTTTATGTTTCTCTGCAATGGCCATGATCTCTTCCATCGGGGCGGCTTGTCCGTACAGGTGAACCGGTACAATGGCTTTGGTACGTGGGGTTATCGCTTTTTCCAGGGCTACCGGATCAATACAAAAAGTTTTGGGGTCCACTTCCACAAATACCGGGGTGAGGCGCAGCAGCGCAATTACTTCAGTAGTGGCGATATAGGTAAAAGAAGGGGTGATAATTTCATCCCCTGGCTGGAACCCCAGGGCCATCATGGCAATTTGCAGGGCATCCGTACCATTGGCACAGGGAATAGTATGCTTTACACCGAGATAGGCTGACAGGTTAGCAGCAAAAGAGTGAACGGGTTTACCATTGATAAAAGCCGAGCTTTCCAGCACTCCAATAACCGCCTGATCCACTTCAGTCTTGATTTTGCGGTACTGGGTTTGGGTATCAACCATTTGAATTTGTCTCATAGAATGCTGTGTTCTTGCTTAAGTGTCGCAAAAATAGTAAAATACAGGTAGTTTGCACTATTGCCTGTACTTTTGTTACCAGTTCAAATACAACAACTTGGCTGTTTTCTTTTACAATATTTTCCTCTGGGTTTTTAAAGCGGGTATTCATATTGCCTCCCTGTTCAGCCAAAAGGCATCCAAATGGGTACAGGGACGCAAAGGCCTGTTTGAAAAACTGGCCGGGGCTATCCCTGCAGATGAAAAGATCATCTGGATGCATTGTGCCTCCCTGGGAGAATTTGAACAGGGTCGCCCTTTACTGGAGAAAATGAAGGAGCAATACCCGGACTACCGGTACCTGCTGACTTTTTTCTCTCCTTCCGGGTACGAAGTGCAAAAAAACTACAAAGGGGCCGACTGGGTCTTTTATCTCCCGGCCGACGGCCCACATAACGCCAGACGGTTCCTCGAAATTGTACACCCCAGCCTGGTGATCTTCGTAAAGTATGAGTTTTGGTACTATTACCTGAAGAAAATCAAATACCGGAATATTCCCCTGGTCCTGGTTTCAGCCCTTTTTCGTAAGGATATGAGCTTTTTTAGCTGGTATGGCGGATTGCAACGCAAAATGCTCTCCCGCTTCGACCAGCTTTTTGTGCAAAATGAAAATTCCGCCGAACTGATCAAAGAAATTGGCCTGGCCGGTATCTGCACCGTTTCTGGAGATACCCGGTTTGACCGGGTAGCCGCCATTGCAGGTCGTTTTGAACCGATTCCGCTGGTAGAAGAATTTTGTGGCCGTAGTCCTGTGCTGGTGGCCGGGAGTACCTGGCCGGATGACGAAACAGTTTTAGCAGGAGCTTTTCATAGTCTGACTGAATTACCATTGAAAATGATCATTGCCCCGCATGAAATTGATGAAAAAAATATCACTGATCTGAAAAAACTATTCCCGGAAGCCGTCCGGTTTTCTGAAGCAAAAACGGGATCACTTCAGCAGGAAAAAGTGCTGATCATTGATAATATCGGCATGTTATCCCGCTTGTATAAATATGGCTGGCTGACTTATATCGGGGGTGGCATGATGAAAAACGGCGTGCATAATGTACTGGAAGCCGCCGTCTATCATAAGATCGTTTTATTCGGTCCCTTTTACCAGAAATATACCGAAGCCATCGGGCTGGTTAACAGCGGAGGGGGTATCTCCTTCACTGACGAGGCAAAAGACGGGAATACGCTGAAACTGATCATCGAAACGCTCGCTGATGATGATAAGGAATACCATTACCGGAGTGAGGCAGCCGGCCTGTTTGTACAGTCACACCGGGGTGCGACCGATAAAATCCTGCATTATTTTCAGGAAAAGCGCCTTTTAACAAGCTGATCGAAATGTACCACCGTGGCGCTTTTGGTATCCCATCCCAGTTTTAATTTAAGTTCACGGCTGATCCAGAACTCTGCTTCCGCATAAATATTAAAATTATTGATGGTCCGGATACTCCGTTCGTAGGTATTCTCATCCCCCCGGAATAATTCATTCAGAAAGATAAACCGGTCATTGATACCGATGGCTTTCCGCAGGTCTTTTACCGGAGATTCTTTCAGCACTTCCATCAGTTCGGTCTTTCCATGTTTGAGGCGGTCATTGAGGGATTCACCGTTAACTGTATTATCATTTATTTCATTGCCCCTTGACTGATGCGACAGGGTCGGAATCTCCGTCATGGGATCAAAAAGCATATCAAGCTGGCCGTTTTTCTGTACGACCACTACATTATCCTCTTCAACGAGCAGGGTTTCCTTTTTTTCCACTACTTTTTCAGCCAGCGGGGCTACTGAAGGCATATATTTTTCAAAACCCGACGGAGTCGCGGCTCTTTCTTCCGCATGTGCCGGGTTGGAAGGCAGCATCACGGCCACTTTTGCGGTACCCAGTCCCTGGCTGGTACGGGTACCGGACCTGGTAAGTTCCAGTTGGATCAATTGCACGGTTCCCAGTAACACAGCAGGGTCCGCCTGATTGTCAAACTGCTGTTTTAATTTATTGATGAGTAACTCTATTCGTTCCATTCATTTATATTTGGCGCCGGTAAAACCGGCTCTTTAAAGTTACAAACTGTTTGCCAATTAACCCATTTACCCATAACTCCAGATAAATCTTAACAATGTTTATTGAACCCAATACAAGTGGTGAGCGGCGCGGCAGTATTGAAGTGATCTGCGGATCTATGTTCAGTGGAAAGACCGAAGAACTGATCCGCCGGCTCAAACGGGTGAAGATCGCCAATCAGAAAGTGGAAATTTTCAAACCCGCGATCGATATCCGTTATGATGAAGTGAAGATTGTATCGCATGATGCGCAGGCTATTCACTCCACGCCCATTGACAATTCACAGAAAATTCTGCTGATGGCCGGGGATGCCGATGTGATCGGGATTGATGAAGCACAATTTTTTGATCCGGAAATCGCCAATGTGTGCGATGAACTGGCCTTCCGCGGAATCCGGGTGATTGTAGCCGGTCTGGATATGGATTACCTGGGTAAACCCTTTGGCCAGATGCCCTTTATCATGGCCAAGGCTGATTATGTAACCAAGCTGCATGCCATATGTATGAAATGTGGCAGCATTGCCAATTATTCGTATCGTAAAATTCCGAATGAAGACCAGGTGATGCTGGGTGCCACCGACGCCTATGAGCCCCGCTGCCGGAAATGTTATCATGAAAAATAATATAGAGTGCTTCGCCGGTTGATTGACTACATTTGCACGCAAATAAAAACTTATCAGCAATTTCAGCCATATACTGACGCTTTTTAAGAAAGACCTGCTGCTCGAACTGCGGCAGCAATACAGTTTTTATGGTATCCTGCTGTATATCGGTGCCACGATATTTGTCTTGTTTATGGCCATTGACGAACCCGAAAGTGCGGTGTGGAACGGCCTGTTCTGGGTGATCCAGCTCTTTATTTGTATCAACGCGGTGGCCAAGAGTTTTCTGCAGGAAAGCAGGGGCCGGATGCTCTATTTCTATTCGATTGCCAGTCCCACGGCCTTTGTCTTATCCAAACTGTTGTTCAACTCCCTGCTCATGATCATCATGAGTTTGCTGAGTTTGCTTTTATTTACCATGTTTCTCGGCAACCCGATATTAAAAGCCGGTCCCTTTATTGGCCTGGTTTTACTGGGAGGCTGGAGCCTCAGTCTCGTTTTTAGTTTCCTGGCCGCCATTGCCGCCAAAGCACAGCAGAATGCAGCGATCATGGCGGTGCTGGGTTTCCCGATCATAATCCCCCAACTGATCCTGTTAATGCGCTTATCCGGTGCCGCATTCTCCCCATTACTCACCATTCCGGTAAGTACGGTACTGATGCTGGTAGCTCTGGATGCCCTGATCATTTTACTTGCCGTCATCCTGTTCCCTTTTCTCTGGAAGGATTGATTTTTAACGGCTTTTGTCCTGATTATTATCAAAAGAAAATTTAGCTTCATTTAACAGGAGCACCTTAATTTTGCCTCACTTTACCGGCCTGCAAGGGCCAGCATGATGACCAACGAAAAAAACTATATGCATAAGTCCTGGTGGAAGATCGCTGCTGTGATACTCCTGATCTACACGGTTATTGCCGGCTTCCTGGGACCTGTCCCCCACCTGCCCCTGTTACAGGAAACCATCCGCAATCTTTATTTTCATGTGTGTATGTGGTTTGCGATGATGATCCTGTTTACCGTATCTGTGGTCAATTCCATCCGTTACCTGCGGACTTTCAATCTGAAATATGATATTTATGCCCGGCATTTTGCCGTAGTGGCGATCGTCTTTGGCCTGCTGGGATATATCACCGGTGCGATCTGGGCATCTTATACCTGGGCCGACCCTAATAAACCTGCTGCCAATTCATTCAGTACCATTGCCCGTGACCCCAAACTGATTGGTGCGGCTATTGCACTCTTAGTCTATTTTGCTTACCTGATCCTTCGTGATTCGGTACAGGATATGGACAAGAAAGCGAGAATCAGTGCCGTGTATAACATATTTGCTTACGCAATATTATTCCCCTCCATCTGGATTCTTCCGAGGATCCTGCCCAGTCTTCACCCCGGCAACGACGGTGAAAACCCGGCCCTGGATGTAAAGAATGATATTGACAGCGGTATGAGGATGGTTTTTTATCCCGCGGTGATCGGATGGACGCTTCTCGGTGTATGGATTACCACCCTGAAGATCCGGCTCAGTTTACTGAAAGAAAAAAAGATGTCAGCTTGAACCCGGCTTGTTTAAAATAATATACATCAGATGAAAATATTAAGACAGTTATTCCTGCTCCTCCCGGCCCTGCTCCTGTCCTTACTCACCATGGCACAAGGCAAACCTGTTGAAATGGCTGACACGATGCGCAGCAACGGCCGGATTTATGTGGTAGTGGCAGTAGCCCTTACCATCATGGCCGGACTCATCCTGTATGTATTCAGACTGGATCGGAAAATGTCCCGCCTGGAAAAAGAATCCAACTAATTTTTTACCGGTCAGTTCAACAGCATGTTTAACTGGCCGTTTATGTTTTTATATAATAACGAATGATTGTTATAACCTAAAAAAGAAACCATGTCACACTAGTACAGTTTTTTTGGCGCGGTGGAAAAAAGTTTCGACAAAGCGGCCAAATTCACCAAATGGGACAAAGGCCTGCTGGATCAGATCCGCCAGTGCAATGCTGTTTATCAAATGCGATTCCCGATCAAAAGAGATGACGGAACCATTGAAGTCATTGAAGCCTATCGTGTACAGCACTCCCACCATAAGACTCCCTGCAAAGGGGGTATTCGCTTTGCAGCAGAGGTCAACCAGGATGAAGTAATGGCGCTGGCCGCCCTGATGACTTACAAATGCACGATTGTGGATGTACCCTTTGGGGGTGCCAAGGGAGGAATCAAGATTGATCCGAAAAAATATTCTGTTTTTGAACTGGAAAAAATCACCCGCCGGTATACGTCAGAACTGATCCGTAAGAAATTTATCGGGCCTGGTACGGATGTACCCGCTCCTGACTACGGAACCGGAGAACGGGAAATGTCCTGGATACTCGACACCTATACCGCCATGCATCCCGGTGAGATTGATGCAGCCGGTTGTGTAACCGGTAAACCCATTTCCCAGGGAGGAGTACGCGGCCGCCGCGAAGCCACCGGGCTGGGAGTATTCTTTGGGATCCGCGAAGTATGTAATATGCCGGAAATCATGAAGAAACTGGATATGAGTACCGGTGTGGAAGGAAAGAAAGTAATTGTACAGGGACTCGGTAATGTGGGATACCACTCTGCCAAGTTTTTCCAGGATGCCGGTGCTATCATTATCGGACTGGCTGAATACGAAGGAGCCATCTGGAATAATGACGGACTGGATGTGGATGCCGTATTCCAGCACCGCAAAAAAACAGGATCGATCCTGAATTATCCGGGTGCCAATAATTTCGCCAAATCCGGCGATGCACTGGAAATGGAATGTGATATCCTGATCCCCGCCGCCCTGGAAAATGTAATAGATGGTAAGAATGCACCGAACGTAAAGGCTAAACTGATCGGTGAAGCCGCCAATGGACCACTAACCCCGGAAGCAGATGAAATTTTCTCCAAAAAAGGAATCATTGTGGTACCGGATATGTACCTGAATGCAGGTGGTGTAACGGTATCCTACTTCGAGTGGCTGAAGAACCTGAGTCACGTACGCTATGGTCGCCTGGAAAAGCGTTTCACCGAAAATATGAACACACATATCCTCGGACAGATCGAGGAACTGAGTGGTAAGAAAGTGAAAGGCCCTTCGAGGGAAATGATCTTACACGGTCCCGATGAAGTGGACCTGGTGTACAGCGGACTGGAAGAAACCATGATCAATGCCACCCGCGAAATCATGGAAACCTGGCAGGAAAACCCTGATATCCCCGATATGCGTACAGCGGCTTATGTGGTTGCCATTAATAAAGTGGCCACGGCTTATGCTGAACTGGGGATCTTCCCATAACAAAAAAACCAATTGCTTATCCAATCCCGTTTGCTGTGGTAAACGGGATTTTTTTATGACAATTAAGTAATAAATTCATACATCAAAAATCCTGGTATGACAATCACCCAGCAAATCGCCAAACATTTCCGCGATGTTCATTTCGGGGGCAACTGGACTTTTGTTAATCTTCAGGATACCCTGAAGGATGTAAGCTGGCAACAAGCCCTGGAGAAAGTACATTCTTTTAATACCATCGCCACACTGGTATATCATATCAACTATTATGTAACAGCCATCACCAAAGTGCTGGAAGGCGGCCCGCTCGATGCAAAAGACACGTACAGTTTTGATCACCCCCCTATCCACTCTGCCAAAGACTGGGACGATATGCTTTCCACCGCCCGTGAAGGAGCTTTAAAACTAACAACGCTGATTGAAGATTTACCGGACTCCCGTTTATCAGCAACTTTTGCCGATGAGAAGTACGGCAACTATTACCGGAACCTGACCGGACTGATCGAACATACCCACTATCACCTGGGGCAGATCACCCTTATTAAAAAGATCCTGCATGAAGAGGGAAATAAGAAATTGTCACCCTGAGTGCAGCGAAGGGAAGAACAAAGAAACTACCTTCACCGCACCAAAAAAACAAACCATGAAACTATTCCTTACATCTTTACTTGGACTTATCCTGTTTACAGCACAGGCACAAACCGCCGATGAAATTGTACAAAAACATGCCGCCACCATGGGCGGACTGGATGCGATGAACAAAATCAGTTCTTATAAAATTACCGGTACCGTGACCGCCCAGGGCAATGAGCTCCCGATCGTCACCCAGGTCATCAATGGAAAATCCTCCCGCATTGAAGTAGAGGTGATGGGTCAATCCATCATTACGGTCTACGACAATGGCAAAGGCTGGACCATAAACCCGTTTACCGGAGCCACCGAGGCTACTGATATTACCGGATCGCAGTTGACGGACATCAGGAACCAGGCATTCCTGGCGAGCAACCTGGTGGATTATAAAAACCGTGGTTATCAATTGGAATCAGCCGGACAGGAAGATGTGGATGGCGTAAAGTGTTTTAAACTGAAACTCACCAACAAAGACGATGGAAAAATCACTTTCTTTTTTATTAATGCTACCAACTATGTACTGATCAAAGCAGCCTCCAAACGGGAAATGCAGGGCCAGGAAGTAGATACAGAAACCTTCTACTCCGACCTGAAAGAAGTGAACGGAATTAAATACTTTATGAGCCGGGTTCAGAAAATGAACGGAGAAGTATTTTCCGAAATGCATGTTGAAAAAATCGAACTGAATGTACCGGTGGACGAATCTATTTTCAAAAAGCAGTAATCTTTTTTAGTAATAAAAATAAAAGGCTGTCCCGGAATCCGGGACAGCCTTTTATTTTTATACGCTTATCAGTTCGTAGCCACATCCACATTCAGGGTACCCCAGCCATACTCACCGCTCTTTGCCGGGTAGCGGCTGCTGTTTTGCTGCAGCTTACTGATCATCTGGTCACGTGTCAATGACGGATAACGGCTCCAGATCAATGCACTCATTCCCGCCATGCTGGCGGTTGAAACAGAAGATCCTCCAACCGTAGACGGATTATTTCCGCTCATTGCCAGGGATAAAGGATGTTTATTATCACCGGCCCGTTCCATGACTACTACAAAATCAACCTGGCTTCCTTTATGGCAGGCATCACAATTCGTGAAATTACTGTTTTGCTTTACTCCGGTTACTGCCTGTACCTCTGTCATGGTAGCCGGGAATATCACCCCAAACCAGCCCGCCGTCCAGCCAAAAGAAGTACCTGCCGCAGTAAATACCAGTTTACCTTTACCATAGGCAAATCTGACCGCATCACTGATCTGTGAACTGCTGGTAATACGGCCCATACTCATACTGATGATCTTTACATCCACGCGGTTACCGGCATTTGTAAAAGCATCTGCCACTCCCTTAGCTTCCCTGGAGGCATCGATGAATACATCTTCTGCCGCCCGGCAGGTAACCAGGTTACAGTTGTATGCAATACCTGCAGTATTTCCATCTGTACCCCTGGGTGCAGCACAGGCACCGGCCATTGAAGTTCCATGACCGCAGCCATCATCCGGTGTTTCCACCGGTCCTGTTGGAATACCCAGAAAAGTACTGCGGGGCAAGGTGACAATTTTCTCTACTGAACGTCCGGAAGAATTGCCCTGGTTAAAAGCTGAACCCAGGTTTTCCTGGTCAAACTCACAACCCGTATCAATGATAAATACTTTAATCCCGCTACCGGTGGATTTAGTCCAGGCATTCTGAATTCCATGTGCACTGTAATTCCAGGAAACTTTGGCATTAGGAGCTACCGTTGTATAATGGGTTCCCGCCACCAGGCTGTTATCGGCCGTATTGCTGCCGCAACCACTGCTCGAAGCTATCCGTTGAAAATCCTCCACCATCCGTGTATCATATCCCAGAGGTTCTGCATAGCGAACAAGACCAGATGCTTTCAACCGGAGCAGGGTGGAATAGTTTTTGACATATACATCCATTACCGGCAATACTTCCTCGGGCCATATTTCCATGGTGGATTTATTGAGTGCCGGATTCAGCTTCTTTTCTTCTTCATAAATCATCTGCAGTACCTCCTGCTTTGCCTGCTGCCATCTGGCCTCGTTGATATCAATGGTATGAAGCCGGTCTTCCACGGCTGTTTCCGATTTGGGTTTATACCCAACTGATAAAATATGATCACTTTGCTCCAGGGCGCTCCACAGCAGGTCTGTTGGCGCATTGTTCCAATTGAATTCATTGTTCACCTGGATCTCCTGCCGGATATATGTATTTATACCGGCAACGGATTTCAGTTCGGGTGATGATGTTGAGCTGGTTTCTTTTGATTTTTTCTGACAGGCAGCGAACAGGAACAGCACTGCTGGGAGGGCAAGCAATTTTCGCATAACGTTGGTTTTGGTTAATGATTCGTTATGGAAAATAAAAGATTTCCGGGGTTTTGCCAATTCTGGTTATTCACCAAATACCGGCAGCCCTGGTAACTGAATCAGCCCCTGTGCTTTTTTGGCCCAGGCAAACCCGTTCGTTCCGTTGGTGATCACCAGGTAAGGAACCGGGATACTGATAT
>CAZYTV010000068.1:0-17357 GCA_964650455.1 uncultured Chitinophaga sp.
TACCTGACCAGTTACCTTCAGTAAAAATTTTATGCTGAATACATCTTTCCAAATTAAAAATTCGTCTTTTGGGGACTTAAATAATCCCTGATAAAGGAGTAAAGAACAGAAGACCTATGGGAACTGCAGAAATTGCGCAACAACAACTGGTGATTGAATCAAAAATCATTACATACGGAAATGCCGCTGCCCCGGAACTGACCGGCCTGATGCGGGACGAAATAGAAACGCTCTGGAATGAACCGGGCACCTGGCTGAATATCCACGATTACTTATTACAGGTTGTATTCCGCATCAGTGCGGAGTGTATACCCGGGCTAAGTGATATGGATATCTACCAGAATCTTGATCCCCGTAATAACTATTTCCGTATTGAAGAATTTGCTCATGGCAATATCTCCTTTGTAGACGGGCTTGGTTGCAATAGCGGCTATTTTAAACTGGAAAACCTGTATTCAGGATCCACTACTGCTGCACATGAATACGGTCATACCCTTGGACTCGGCCATCCCGAAACACTGGATATCCGCGGCAAAGGCACACCCGGTATCATGTATCCAAGAGGTACTTTAGTGGACCCGGAATACCAGTATGAACCGGATAAACCGGCGGGTACAAAAGGGGGTACACTTTATCCGATTTACCGGCGTGTATCTGACGAGGACATCCTGCAATTAAAACTGCAAAAAAGGGAATATGATAACGGAATGACGATCATTGGGGGTTTCAGTAATATATGGCACCCCAACCATGCGGAAATTGACAATATCGATTACCTTTTCTGAGTTTCTTTTTCAAGCGCTTCCCGGATTCCCGGGTAAAGGAATCTATAACCGGCCTGCTGAATTTTTGCACTACTGACGGTGGCACTTTTGAGTACTTCCATACTCATTTCACCCATAACTATTTTTAAAATGAATGCGGGAACCGGTAAGGGGATATATAAGACCTTCATTGATTTAGCCAATGTCAGGGTCAGTTCTTTATTACTGACTGGTTGTGGTGCCGTGGCATTATAAACCCCTTCGATATGTTCCTGCTCTATCGCATATATAAACAGGTTGACCAGGTCATCAATGTGTATCCAGCTCACGATCTGTTTTCCATTTCCCAGTACCGCAGCCACAGCTAAACGAAGTGGTTTTAAAAACTCTTTCAGGGCACCACCATTGCGGCTCAGTACGATACCAATCCTGAATTTCACTAACCGGATATGCATTCCTGTTAGTGGTTGCAGGCTTTCTTCCCACTGACGGCAGGTATCGCCCAGGAAAGCAGTATCAGGAGGCAAATTCTCGGTGAATGGGTGAGGGTTGGGAATGGCCGGATCTGCCCCATACCAGCCAATAGCGGATGCACTGATCACCGCTTTCACTTTATTTGGAATAAGGGCCAGCTTTTTTACCAGCAATTCACCTGATTTCACCCGGCTATCCAGTATTTCTTTTTTACGGGCAGCCGTCCATCGCTTATCGGCCACCCCGGCTCCTGCCAGGTGTATGATATAATCAGCATCCCTCAGACTATTTTCATCTATGCTTCCGTTGGCCGGGTCCCAGGACGCATAACGGATCCCGACCAGTGCCGGGCCGGGCTTACGGGACAGCACAATACAACTGTGTCCTTTCGAAGTTAACGCCAATGTAAGGGCCCTGCCCACCAATCCTGTACCTCCTGTAACCAATATTGTCGCCATGTTGTCTGAAAATAGTGATTTAAATAACATACCGGTCAACATATTGTTGTACAGGATAGCCCGGAAACTTTTATATTGAGCCCTGAAATAAACGCGTATGAGCACAGTTCTCTCGATTGAAAACATCGCCAAATCGTATGGATCGGTCAAAGCCCTCAAAGGGGTGAGTTTTGATATACCCCAGGGAAGTGTTTTTGGCATTCTTGGTCCGAATGGAAGTGGCAAGACCACTTTATTAGGAATTGTCATGGATGTATTAAAAGCCAACTCAGGTAATTTTAGCTGGTTTGGACAACCCGGCTCTCCGGAGCAGCGCCGGAAAATCGGTTCACTCCTGGAAACACCTAATTTTTATACCTACCTCTCTGCCATCGATAACCTGAAAATCACCCAGGCGATCAGTGGTCGCGGTACAGCGGCTGATATAGATGAGGTGCTTAAAAAAGTGAACCTGTATGAAAGGCGGCGTTACAGATTCAGTTCCTACAGCCTGGGGATGAAACAAAGGCTGGCCATTGCCG
The DNA here is from genome assembly GCA_964650455.1 of uncultured Chitinophaga sp. Classification (GTDB taxonomy): domain Bacteria; phylum Bacteroidota; class Bacteroidia; order Chitinophagales; family Chitinophagaceae; genus JJ008. The sequence continues at coordinate 2,218 of CAZYTV010000068.1, forward strand.
CATCCCTTCTGGGAGATCCGAAAGTGCTGGTATTGGATGAACCCACCAACGGACTCGATCCGGTGGGTATCGCTGAAATTCGTGAACTGATCATTGAATTACGCGACAAAGGGCATACTATAATTATGGCCAGTCACCTGCTCGATGAAGTGGAGAAAGTATGTACTCATGTGGCCATACTAAAAACAGGCACTTTGATTACAACCGGGCATGTGGAAGAAGTATTGATGGATGAAGACATAGTGGAAATGAGTGCCGCAGACTTGCAAGCGCTCGGATCCGTATTACTCAGCATGGGATACCAGGTGAGTATTGATCAAAAAGCAAATACTGTACAGGTCATTCAGCCCAAAGGTACTGCCAGCCTGGAAATTTTTAACCGGCAGTGTTTTGAAAGAGGCATCGTCCTGAACCACCTGTTGCTGAAGAAAAAACGCCTGGAAGCCCGTTTCTTTGAACTTACCAACAACTAATTAGAAAAATACTGATATGACCAACCTGATCAAGACCGAGTGGCTGAAGATAAAAAGCTATAATGCCTTCTGGTGGATAATGGGACTGACCGCTCTCTCCTACCCCGGAATCAATTATATGTTTTACTTTGTTTACAAAGATATTACGGATCAGAAAAATACAACGGGCCAGCTATTCAAGATGGCGCTGGGAAATCCATTTGCCTTTCCGGAATCCTGGCATTCAGTAGCCTATTTCTCTTCCTTTTTTGTGTTTATTCCGGCGGTGGTGGTCATCATGTTTATCAGTAATGAATATACTTTCCGTACCCATCGTCAGAATATAATAGACGGCTGGGGTCGCGGTCAATTCATTACCAGCAAACTGATTGATGTACTGATCGTAACCCTGCTGATCACTGTGTTATATGTGGCAGCCAGCCTGGTCAGTGGATTTGTGACACTGAATGACGGAGATGGCAATAACTGGGGGCAGGCCTGGTATACAGGACTGTTTGCTTTGCAGACTTTTGCCCAGCTTTCTATTGCCTTTTTAATTGGCTTCCTGGTACGTAAAGCATTTATTGCCCTGGGTATTTTTATATTTTACTTCCTCATCCTGGAAAATATCATGGTTGGCTTCTTCTATGTAAAGGTGAATGATATCGGTCGTTTTTTACCAATAGAAATTTCAGATCGTATGATTCCCGCTCCGGCATTTCTGGGCAAAATCAAATCCCCCGAAGCTTATCAGCAGTCACTGGACCGCATACCTATGCATGTGGGCATGACTATCGTCCTTACAACCATCATCTGGTTATTATGTTACCGGATCAACAGTAAAAGAGACCTTAAATAATTACCAGCGCTCTGCTTCTTCCCACTGCTCAAGTGTCTGGCGGTTGGGGGTTGGGGGTTTAGACGTTTGGTGTTTAGTCGTTTGGTGTTGAGACGATACTTGTCTGGCAGGTGAGTGGGTATTTGTCCTTTTTGCCGGTTGCTGTTTATTAGCAGGTCTGCTGTTATTTCCATTGTTACCCCGATTATTCCCCTGGCGCCTGTCTCCCTGTTGCTGACCCCTGAAATTAGTACGGGGCAGTCTTTCGTCAGCAGCCGGTGCAGTCTGATGTGCATTCTCCGTAAACGGATGTTCTGCAATTACCGGAATATGTTTACCAATCAGTTTCTGAATATCGCGCAGTTCTTCTTTTTCATCTGCACTGCAGAATGAAATAGCAATACCTTCTTTGCCGGCTCTTCCGGTACGACCGATCCGGTGTACATAAGTCTCGGGTACATCAGGCAGATCAAAATTAATCACATGCGATAACTCATCAATATCAATACCGCGTGCCGCAATATCAGTAGCCACCAGCACCCGCAGGGTACCGTTCTTAAAATCAGCCAGCGCATTCTGACGGGCGTTCTGTGATTTATTACCATGAATGGCAGCAGCACGGACCTGGAACTTTTGAAGGATCTTCACTACTTTATCAGCACCATGTTTGGTACGGGTAAATACAAGTGTCGTTCTGATTTCCGGGTTCTTCAGTAAATGAAGCAGCAATTCCGGCTTTTCCTTTTTGGCTACATGATACAGTTGCTGTTCGATCTTATCAACTGTTGAAGCAGGAGGCGTTACTTCCACTTTTGCCGGATGTTTTAATAACACGTCAGCCAGCTTCTGGATTTCAGGAGGCATGGTGGCGGAGAAGAACAGGGTTTGTCTTTTCGCAGGGAGTTTGGCAATTACTTTTTTCACATCATGAATAAAGCCCATGTCCAACATGCGGTCGGCTTCATCCAATACAAAAATCTGCAGCTTCTCGAGATGAATAAACCCTTGCTGCATCAGATCGAGTAAACGACCGGGAGTAGCCACCAGTATATCAACACCGCGACGCAGGTCATTGACCTGGCTGTGTTGAGAAACACCACCAAAGATCACCGTATGCCTGATCCCGGCATAGCGTCCGTAAGCGGCAAAGCTTTCATCGATCTGAATAGCCAGTTCGCGGGTAGGTGTAAGCACCAGAACTTTGATGCCATGATCCAGTGGTTTCTGTGCCTGCATTAATTCAAGAATCGGGATAGCGAAAGCGGCCGTTTTACCGGTTCCGGTCTGTGCACAGCCAAGCAGGTCCTTTCCCTGTAAAATAAAAGGGATTGCCTGTTGCTGAATAGGTGTGGGTGTGGTATACCCTTCGTGAGCCAATGCCTTAAGGACTGGTTCAGTCAATGCTAATTTTCTAAAAGCCATGATGGTTTTTAACTATTTTTTTATGGGGCTGGAAAAGACGTTGTAGTTTCTGAAACAGCGAAAGTTTAAAATAAATCTCCAGGTCTTATTACAAGGAGAGTAGTCCACCGGCTTACAACCTGCCGGTACCTGTGTGAAGTACATTGTGGAGCAGGGATCAAAGGTATGAAATAAAAACGGGATGGCGGTAAATGAATCATAAAACCCGGTTAAACCCTTATTGTTCAAAGTGTTTAACTGCCCAATTGAACTGTCCAATTATAAAAAATGGTTCTTAATAGCATATTGAATGATCCAGGGCTTCAGCATCTGCTCCAGTTCTTCTTTTGGCATCGGCGGCACCCGTTGCAATTGTTTGTAGTGCGGCCACCCGGTATCTTCCACCCAAAAAAGTTCATAATAACGGGCGGGCACGAGTATGGTACAAGTTGCCATCTGGATCAGATCAGTCTTCTCTCTTTCGTTTAACTCTTTGGGGGGTAACCCTGATTCGATGATACCTATATATAACAGAATATCAGTAAACCCGGGGAACTGTCCCGTTTTTGCAGCAATAAGGTTTTCGAGTTGTTGCCAGCGTTGCTGTAATTCTTCTCCGGTCATCAGCCGCGAAGGTAGAGTGCCGGAAAAACAGTCCCTATGATTTTCGTTGGGAAGGGGGAAAGAGAAATCAGGGAGGGTTGGTCCCGGTGTCTCTTTGCCTGCGGCAGTATTAAACCATATTGCCATCAGCGCCTTTCACCTGCGGGGCTTTAGCAACTATTGCCATCAGCGTCCTTTCACTTGCGGTGATGCTTTACAATTTGCCATCAGCGTCCTTTCACCTGCGGCAGTGCCTTACAATTTGCCATCAGCGTCCTTTCGCCTGCGGCAGTGCCTTACAATTTGCCATCAGCGTCCTTTCGCCTGCGGCGAAAGAGACACTGATGGGAAATAAAAACCCTCCGGTAGAAACCGGAGGGAACAACTAAAAAACACTAGCTAAATGCTCGTGCCGCCCGGTGGACCCGGGGCGGACGGGGCTTCATTGGAACGAACAACGGGTGCCGGATTGGTACGGCTAATTCATTTAGTCGGGTTTCTTCCCGTCTAAGAAAGTATTAATTGTACTGATGTGTCCTTGATTTTTTTCGTCAGACTTGACTTCGTAACTGCTGTAGAAATTTTCAATATGGTTATTGCTGTTATACAATTCCATATTGCGGCGGATATAAGCCGGCACAGTTTCAAACTCATTATTGGGGTCAGCAGCGTTAACATTGAATGACAAGTTTCTCAACTTGTGCAGTCGTTCGGCTGCCCTACGTTTTTGCTCCTCTGCTTCGTCCTGCATAGCAGGATCCTCAGCCTTGGTGGACAAAGGTGGTTGAGCCTGATGGGCCATCGGCATATCCGCCGCTGGAATGTCATCCCGCTCTACGAGCTGCATTTGCAAGTCCAGGAGTTCCTCCTGTTCTACACTGGCAGGCTTTTTTGTAGCCGGGACCGGTTCTTCGGCAGAAATTTTTGAGGTGATTGCCTCTGCTTTTGTTTCCGCGTAGATATTGGATGGTCTGGCCAGATATCCTCCCGATGCTGCAGACACCGGGGATGTACTACTAGTACTATCTTTCATACTGAGAATCATCTCAGCATCTGTTTCTTTAATAATAGTGGGGGGAACGGATAGATGCAGCTGTTTCGAAATTATCTCTTCGCTTTGTCCCGCAGTTGACATTTTGCCAACAGTAGAACTACCTGCCAGTTCCTGCGTATTATTACTAAGTATGTTTACCCGGATATCGGATACCGTCAGCGGTGCCACCGGTTCCAGTTCCCAATGAATGATCAGGGGTGCTTCTGTTTCTTTGATATCAGTCAGATCCAGCACCGGTGCTGCAACCGGAAATTCTTCCACCAGTTTGGGCATCAGGTAATCTTCGTCTTTTGCAGCCACCTGTAAGGGATTTACTTTTACTTCTGTGGCTGCTTCTTTTTCAATCACCGGCATGCTGATCTCCAGTTTCTGGCTGATCGGGATTACCGGTGCTTCTTCATGCTGTCCCAGCACCATCACGATTTTTTCTTCCGGCTTAGGTTCTTCTTTTTTCGGAACCGGTTTGGCAAACGGATCTTTATGTTCAAAACCGGTAGCAATCAGGGTAATACCGATCTTATCTTCCAGGGTATTATCATATCCCATACCCAGGATCACATCCGTATTTTCTCCGGCCTGTGTCAGGAGATAATTCTGGATGACTTCCACCTCATCCATGGTGAATTCATGTTCACCCTGTGAAGAGTTGATATTAATCAGAATCCATTTGGCTCCATGGATTTCACTGTCATTCAGCAACGGTGAGTTCAGGGCTTCTTCTATCGCTTTCTGTGCCCTGTTTTCACCGGCAGCTTCCGCATTTCCGAGGATCGCCACCCCACCGTTCTTCATGACGGTGCATACGTCCGCGAAGTCCACATTGATCTGGCCGGTGCTGTTGATCACATCGGTGATACATTTGGAAGCGGTGGCCAGCACATTATCCGCTTTTGAAAACGCTTCACGCATTTTCAGATTACCGTACTGGTGACGAAGTTTATCATTGCTGATCACCAACAGGGTATCCACATAACCTTTCAGGGATTTGATACCTTCTTCGGCTTGTAACTGGCGTTTCTTGCCCTCATAAGCAAAAGGCGTAGTGACGATACCCACTGTCAGGATACCGAGATCCTTACAGATTTTCGCAATGATGGGTGCACCACCCGTTCCGGTACCACCGCCCATACCGGCTGTGATAAAAGCCATCTTGGTATTCACTTCCAGGATGCGCTTGATCTCCTCGAGTGATTCTTCCGTTGCCTGTCTCCCGATATCAGGATTGGCACCGGCACCCAGTCCCTGTGTCAGGTGTGGCCCCAACTGAATCCGGTTCGGTATTGGACTGCAGGCAAGGGCCTGTGCATCGGTATTGCAGATAACAAAGTTTACTCCCTCTATTTGCTGGTTGAACATGAAGTTCACCGCATTACCACCGCCACCACCAACACCGATCACTTTCAGGATGGATGATTTTTCTTTAGGCAGATCAAAATGTATCATAAATAAGTTTTTATTAGTTGGATTTAACGTTAGTAGCAAGTCAAAATTCAAAAGTAAAAAATCCTCAGGCCGATCAGTCATTTCAATTTTCAGACTGCTCCATTTTTGACTTTTAAATTTTGACTTTTGATTTTATAAATGTTTGTCTTCTTCTTCTTTGAACAAATCAATAATGCCGTCCTTGAATTTGCCCCAGAAGTTACTGAGCCCCTTACGGTTTCTCACATTGTCGGCTGTAACCACATCAATCACCGGTTCCGGAATTTCTTCCTCCGCCACTTTCTTCAGTCCATCAGGTACATCTACTTTACGGAAGTCTTTATCAAATTCTTTACGGTTGTGCTCATAATCATCATACCCTTTCAGAATAAGCCCGATACAGGTGGAATAAGTAGGCTTGGACAATTCCTCAATATGACCACCGGCCAGGTGCTCATTCGGATAACCGATTCGGGCATTCAGCCCGGTGACATACTCGGTCAGCTGGATCAGGTGCTTCAGTTGTGAGCCACCACCAGTGAGGATGATGCCCCCGTTGAGTGCTTTATTATCCAGCCCCACCTGTTTCAGGTGATAGGTAACAAAATCCATGATCTCACTCATCCGGGCCTGGATAATATTGGCCAGGTTCTTCACGCTGATTTCCTTGGCAGGCATTCCGCGTAAACCGGGGATGGTGATATAGGCATTGGCCTTGGCCTCATTGGCGAGGGCAGAACCAAACTGCACTTTCATTTGCTCGGCCTGTGTTTTCAGTACACCCAGTCCGGTTTTAATATCATTGGTAATATTTTCACCTGCGAATGGAATAACCGCAGTATGTTTTAAAATGCCTTCATAGAAGACAGCGAGGTCCGTGGTACCACCACCGATATCCACGATGGCCACACCGGCTTCCACATCTTCCTGTCCCATGACGGCAGAAGAGGAAGCCAGGGGTTGCAGCACCAGGTCCTTGGTACGCAGACCAGATTTTTCAACGCTGCGGTTGATATTGCGGATCGCGTTCTTATCACCGGTAATGATATGGAAATTGGCCCCGATTTTTACTCCGCCATACCCGATCGGGTTAGGGATATTCTGGAAATTATCCACGGTGAACTCCTGGGGGATTACATCAATGATCTGGTCGCCCGCAGGAATATAGGTTTTGTACTGGTCATCAATCAGCTGGTCGATCTCCCGCTGGGTGATCTCCTCATCCGTACGCTGGCGTACAATATCGCCGCGGGTTTGCAGGCTCTTGATATGGTGGCCGGCAATGCCCACATATACTTCGCTGATGTCGAGGTCAGGATTAGAACCAAAGCAGTTGTCCAGGGCGGTTCGGATGGCTTTGATGGTTTCATCGATGTTCAGCACCTGTCCGTGCTTCACACCATTGGAGTTGGCTTTTCCGAATCCCAGGATCTCGAGTTTTCCAAACTCGTTTTTCCGGCCGGCAATTACCGCGATCTTGGTGGTACCAATGTCAAGACCGACAATAATGGGTTGTTCGCTGTTCATAGTTGTTGTTTTAGTAGTTGTTTTTATCGAAATCGTTAAGTTGTTTTAATTATATCCCCTGTCCGGGTCTTCTACCCGGGGCGGCATAACTGCCCTGGGTTGTTTCGGAACCGGTTTGTTTTGCTTCACGGGTTTCGGCTGTACATTTCTGTTAACCGGAACAGGAGATTTCAAAGGGACGGGATTGGTATTCGTTGGAATTGTTGTCGTACGTACCGGATTCTCCACCAAGGGTGTTTCATCCGGTTCATCTGTTTCAAGGGGGATGGCCGGTTTCGGCAATAATCCTGCCACAGTATCATTTTCGGCTTGCCTTGATTGTTGTAACAGCAGTTCCACATTGCGCCGTAACTGAACTGAATCAATTTTCGTATCACCGGCGGTGCGTGAAGCCACCACCTGACCTTTAAACTGCACATCAATCACTTTAAAGCGGTCGAACCCGGTTTTGCTGAGAACTTCCTTATAAAAGATCATCAGGCGGCCAAACTGTTTGTCGATCTGCTCTCCTGCTCCCATTCTCACCTGGTGGTTACCCACTACCGGGATCATTTCAAAATTCCGTTCCGGCGTGATATGCATCTGGGCCACCTGTGCGAGCCAGAAAGGATCAGCCACAATATAATTGGCAGCTGCTGTCACTTTCACCAATAAGACACTATCTGCCTTGTTCATCTTCTTCATATCCGGGTATCCGGTGAACACCGGCACACGGGCACTTAGTTTATCAGAAAGCGGCAGCCGTTTACCTGCTTTATCTATATAGAAACTGTTACCTGAGCTGGTGAAAATCCTGGCGACCGGTTCTTTTTCGGAAATGGTCACGTGCAGCACATCCTGGTTATCCACGTACAATTCGGCATCACTGATCCAGGTATTCCGCTCCAGGGTCTCTTCCATTTCATGCAGGTGGAGTGAAGTGAGCGGCTGGCCTTTAATATCCCCTTTAGCGGCTTTCTTCAACAATACTTCCACATCCTTTTCATCAATGAAATAGTTCTTCTCAACCCCGTTGATCCGGATTGTAAAGTCAGCACAATGCCCGTTGTTCTTGCGGGTGATCGCTGCCAGGAGCAGGGTAAACATACCCGCCCCGATGCACAGCCATACTGTCACAAAAATGATTTTCCGTATCGTTTTCTTAGCACTCAATTTATAATTCCTTCAACAGGTTTTTTATTGGTTCGATCAGTGTATCTATATCTCCGGCTCCTGCAGCGATCAGTACCGCCCCGAATTCTGTATTGACTGAAGGCAGGTAATTTTCTTTGACCCATTCCAGCAGGTCCGGCTTATCCAGTACTGCTTTGTTCTCCTGCTGCATCCTCTTCAATACCATTTCACTGTTCACTCCTTCTACCGGCAGTTCGCGGGCGGGGTAGATGGGCAGCAGGACCACTTCGTCGGCCAGGTCCAGCACTTCAGCAAAGCCATCAGCCAGGTCGCGGGTGCGGCTGAATAAATGCGGCTGAAAGAATACCGTGCATTTTTTCTGCCTGAACAGGGATTTCGCCCCATTAATCAGGGCCCGCAGTTCTTCCGGGTGGTGGGCATAATCATCAATGAATACGATCCGTTCATTTTTCAGGATGTATTCAAAGCGCCTTTTCACCCCGCGGAAATTCTCCACCGCTGCTTTGATCTTTTCTTTATCTATTCCCAAAGAACTGGCGATAGCAATCGCAGCCACCGCATTTTCCACATTATGCATCCCTCCCATATTCAGCTTCACGTTTTCAATCAATTCATCCTGCAGTACCACATCAAATTCATAACTGCCATTCATCATCCGGATATTCGCCGCATATAAATCAGCCGCTTCGTTCTGCAGGCTGTATGTAAAATGCTGACCCGCCTGTAATTCCTTCCCTCTTTTCAATCCAAACTGCCGGATCAGGAGTCCGCCCGTTTTCACGGCTTTGCTGAAACCGATAAAGGCTTCCTCCATCGCTTCCGCCGTGCCGTAGATGTCGAGGTGATCGGCATCCATGGCCGTGATCACCGCGATATCCGGACTCAGTTTCAAAAAGCTGCGGTCGTATTCATCGGCCTCTATCACACATACATTTTTTTCACTGCTCCAGAAATTCGTCCCGTAATTCACCGCAATACCGCCTAAAAAAGCATTGCATCCGAAACCACTGTCGCGCAGCAAATGCGCGGTCATGGTTGTTATGGTCGTTTTGCCATGGGTACCGGCAATACATATATTAAAAGAACTTTTACTGATCAGTTGTAACACATCACTTCTTTTCACCACATTAAAACCATTCTCCCGGTAATACACCAGTTCCGCATGTGCGGCAGGCACAGCCGGTGTATATACTATCAGATCGGCTGCTTTTGGAATCAGTGCCGTATTCTCTTCATAGTGCACGGTGATTCCGCTGGCTTCCAGTTCCCGGGTCAGGGCGGTCGGGGTTTTATCATACCCGCTCACTTTAACTCCACCGGTATGAAAGAAGCGGGCGATGGCACTCATGCCGATTCCTCCGATTCCGATGAAGTAGACCTCTTTCAGTTTGTCAATCCCCCAAAGGGGGTATTCATAAGGACAGTATTGGCTTGTACGGTTTTCCCACCTGCACCTGGAAAAGTGCCCGGAGAGAATGTTTTTATTAAATAATCAATTTTCAAAAGGTTCCGTCTATATAGTTTTCAGATCAGTTTCAGAATTTCATCAGCCACCACTTCATCGGCATTGGTGATGGCCAGGGCCGCCATATTTTGCTTCATTGTTTCCTGCAGCCCATTATCCTTTGCCAGTTCGATGGTTTTTTTCACCAGCTCCTGCATCACTTCACTGTCTTTTACCATCAGGGCTGCCTGTTTATTCACCAGTTGCTGCGCATTCACGGTCTGATGATCTTCGGCTGCAAATGGATAGGGTACGAACAAAACGGGCTTTTTGGCAACACATAACTCGGCAACAGTCATTGCACCAGCACGGGATACGACAATATCAGCGGCCGCATATGCATATTCCATTTGCGTGATAAACTCATTCACCCAGATACCATTTTTTCCTTTTGCCTGTTCCTTTGCTGTGGCCGCATAGGGTTTACCGGTTTGCCAGATCAGTTGAAGTCCGGCGGACAGTATATCATCAAGTCCTGCGCCGATCGCTACGTTTACTGAACGCGCACCCAGACTGCCCCCCACCACAAACAGTGTTTTCTTCTGTTTATCCAATGAAAAGAATTTCAAACCTTCTTCCCTTGTCACTGATGCCTGGCTGATGGCCACCCGCACCGGGTTACCGGTAACGAGAATTTTTTCAGCCGGGAAAAAAATTTCCATTCCATCGGTTCCTGTAAATACCCGGGTCGCTTTCTTACCCAGCATCATATTGGATTTGCCGGCAAAAGAATTTGACTCATGGATAAAAGTTTTAATTCCTCTTGCCTGCGCGGTTCTTAATACCGGGAAACTGGAATAACCTCCTACCCCGATAGCGGCATCCGGTTTGAACTGATTAAAGATGCGGCGCACCTGCAAAAAGCTTTTGACCAGTTTAAAGGGCAAACCAATATTTTTTATCAAAGAGCTCCGGTTGAATCCGGCGATATCCAATCCTTCAATTTTATAGCCGGCCTGCGGTACTTTCTCCATTTCCATTTTTCCATTCGCTCCTACAAACAATATCTCGATGGACGGATCTTTTTTCTTCAGGGCATTGGCGATGGCTATGGCCGGAAATATGTGACCGCCAGTTCCTCCGCCCGCAATGATGATCCGTTTGCTCATGCTTCCTGATTTGCCGCTTTTGCCAATGCTGCTCCTTCTGTCTGCTCCACGTTTCTCGCCACACTTAATATGATCCCGATTGCCAGGCAGGTAAAGATGAAACTGGTTCCTCCCATACTGACCAGGGGCAGCGTAACCCCGGTAACCGGAAAGAGATTCACCGTCACCGCCATATTCGCCACTGCCTGGATGGCCAGTGTAAAACTGAGTCCCAATGCGAGAAAAGCACCAAAGGCAAAAGGACATCTTTTGAAGATCCGGATACAGCGGTAGAGAAACACCAGGTAAATAAACATGATGAATGCCCCGCCGGCTAATCCATACTCCTCGATGATAATGGCATAAATAAAATCGTTATAGGCTTGTGGCAGAAAATCACGTGTAGTACTGTTACCAGGACCCACACCAAACACTCCGCCTTTGGCAATCGCAATCTTTGCCTGACTGGTCTGGTAAGCACCACCATCAATATCTTCTTTTGTTCCGTATATAAAACTCTCTACCCGGCTGATCCAGGTATCCACCCGAACTGTTAAACCGCTGCCGGAAGTCTTCTTCACCACATCGCCATCAGACTGATGACGGATCACCGCTGCGGAGACCAGGATGATCAATGGAATCATGGCGACACCGATGGTCATCAGGATATGTTTGGTGCTTACACGGCCGATGAATAATAACAGCAGGCAACTGGCACCGAGTAACATAGCGGTGGACAGGTTGGCCGGTGCAATCAGCAGGCAGGTCAGGGCCACGGGCCAGATCACCGGCAGAAATCCTTTTTTGAAATCCTTGATCATCGCCTGTTTCTTACTCAGCAGGCGGGCCAGGTACATAAAGAGCGCCAGTTTGGCCAGGTCAGAAGTCTGCATAGTCATATTGATGATCGGGAGGCGGATCCAGCGGCTCCCTTCATTCATCTTCACCCCAAAGAAAAGTGTATAAATCAACAAGGGAATTGAAAGCAGGAAAACGAACCGGGCCGCTTTGGAATAAAAAGTATAATTCACCAGGTGTGCAAAATAAATGACCATAATACCGGCCAGAATAAAGGCCACCTGCTTGAACAGGTATATTTCTGTATTGCCTTTATAATTTTTATAGGCCAGTGAACCGGTTGCACTGTATACGGCGAGCAGGGAAACCAGGGTCAGCAATACCACCAGGGCCCAGATCACCTTATCGCCTTTTGTCTTACTGAACAGGTGCTGCGTATTGAAGGTATTCTTCAGGTCATTGAATCGTATGTCCCGGGTTGCTTCCATGGATGCTTATAATTCCTTTACTGCTTGTTTAAACTGTGTACCCCTGTCTTCATAATTCTTAAAGAGATCAAAACTGGCGCAGGCGGGACTCAGTAATACCACATCTCCTTTTTCGGCAAAATGGAAGGATGCATGTACAGCATCCAGGGCATTGTTGGTATTCACAATCGTACCTACGATATGATCAAATGCTTCATGAATCCTGGAATTATCCGTACCCAGGCAAATGATTGCTTTCACTTTCTCTTTCATCAGGTCGGCAATCAGGGAATAATCATTCCCTTTATCCACACCACCCAGGATCAGGATGGTAGGTTTGGTCATGCTTTCCAGGGCATACCAGGTGGAGTTCACATTGGTCGCCTTGCTGTCATTGATAAATTCCACCCCGCGTACCGTGGCCACGTGCTCCATCCGGTGTTCCAGGCTCTGAAAATTCTGTACCGCATCACGGATCTTATCCTTCCGGATATCCATGGTTGTAGCCGCCACACATGCTGCCATCGTATTATACTGGTTATGTTTTCCTTTTAAGGCAAAATCAAAAACGCTCATCGTTGTAAAATCCTGTCCGGTTCTTACATACATATCCCCGTCTTTGATAAATGCGCCGTTTGGTAATTCTCTTTTCATACTGATTGGCAGTTGGTTTGATTTGATATTGTATTCAGTTAAATATTTCATGGTTACATCATCATCCGCGCAGTAAATGAAAATGTCATTTTCCTGCTGGTTCATCGCGATCCGGAACTTACTCCGGATATAGTTTTCGAATTTGTACTCGTAACGATCCAGGTGATCTTCGGTGATATTGGTCAGGATAGCGATATCCGGACGGAATGTTTTAATATCATCGAGCTGGAAACTGCTCACTTCCACCACATACAGCGGGCGGGGATCCTGGGCCACCTGTTTGGCAAATGAATCACCGATATTTCCGACCAGGGCCGCATCCAGACCTGCTTCTTTGCAGATATGAAAAGTCAGTGCTGTGGTGGTCGTCTTCCCGTTGCTCCCGGTAATGGCAATGATCTTACTGTTACCCTTGTACCGGTAAGCCAGTTCCACTTCGCTGATCACCGGAATTCCTTTAGTCCTGATCTTTTTCACGATCGCTGCTTTTTCCGGGATACCGGGGCTCTTCATTACTTCATCCGCATTCAGGATCTGCTCTTCTGTATGCTGCCCTTCTTCAAAAGCAATCCCTGCTTCGGTTAATTCGTTACGATACTCCTCCTTCAAAGAACTTCCATCGGATAGGAAAACGTCATACCCTTTTTTTTTCGCCAGGAGGGCGGCACCAACGCCACTTTCTCCCCCACCCAGTATGACCATTCTTTTTCCCATAACTAATAATCAGTGTACGGAACACGGTTCTTCACAAGTATTGGTTTTTACTACAACTGCACCACAATTCGCTCGGATCGGAATGATCGTCTTCTTCAGGATTGGATTCCGGGGTTTTTCGGTTTTATGTTGCACCTGCCTGCTCCCCGCTGCAGACAGGTATTGTTTATCTCAGCTTCAGTGTTACAATACTCAGTACCACCAGCAACACGGTTACGATCCAGAACCTCGTTACAATCTTCACTTCATGGTATTTCTTTACCTGGTAGTGATGATGGAGCGGCGCTTTCAGGAAAATCCGGCGGCCCTCTCCGTATTTTTTCTTGGTGTATTTGAAATACCCGACCTGGATCATCACACTCAGTGCTTCCACCAGGAATACGCCACAGAAAATCGGGATCAGTAATTCCTTGTGTACAATGATGGCCAGTGAGGCAATAATCCCCCCAAGGGTCAGGCTGCCGGTATCGCCCATGAACATCTGCGCCGGGTATGAATTGTACCAGAGAAAACCCACACAGCCCCCGATCATGGCCGCAATGAATATGGACAGCTCGCCCAGGTTCGGGATATACATGATGTTCAGGTAATCCGCAAAGACCAGGTTACCGCTTGCATAGGCGAATATGCCGAGCAGGGTGCCGATCAGGGCCGAGGTACCCGTTGCGAGCCCATCGAGTCCGTCTGTCAGGTTAGCTCCGTTCGATACTGCTGTGATAATAAAAATCACGATCAGGATATACAGGGCCCAGGTATAATCGCGCAGGGAAGCGGGCAACAGTTTCGAATAGTTAAACTCATGATTCTTCACAAACGGAATAGTGGTCACCGGTGCTTTTGTCACCACGAAATATTTCACTTTCCCGTTTACTATTTTTTCCATAACTGTTGAATCAGCCGGGGGCACTTTCCCTACATATTCTCTCCATATTTTCACATCACTGTTGAAGTACAGGGTGGCACCTACCAATATACCCAGGCCTACCTGTCCGAGAATCTTGAACCAGCCAGCCAATCCGTCTTTATTTGATTTTTTATAATCAGCGCCTTTCTGCTGCGCCATTCTCTTGCTCTTCAGTTTCAGGTAGTCATCAATAAATCCAATGATACCGAGCCAAACGGTACTGATCAGGAGTACCTGCACATATACATTTGTAAGATCTGCCAGCAGCAGGGTCGGGATAATGATCGCCATAATGATAATGATCCCGCCCATGGTCGGTGTGCCTTTTTTGCTTTCTTCACCGGCCAGCCCTTCTTCACGGATGCTTTCGCTGATTTGTCTTTTTTGAAGGAAGCGGATCAGTTTTTTACCATAAACCAGTGTGATGAATAAGGAAAGCAGTACAGCGGCGAGTACCCGGAAGGTGATAAACCCAAACAGCCGGCTGCCCGGGATTTCTATCCCCTGGTTGTTCAGCCATTCAAATAAATGATGTAACATGTTCGTTGCCGGTTATTGGTTTACTTATTCAACAGTTTAA
>CAZYTV010000069.1:0-17338 GCA_964650455.1 uncultured Chitinophaga sp.
GCATATCCAAGGTGGATGTGGTTGTTAATCTTGAAACTATGTTTAAAGAGGTAAAAGACACACTTGCTGCTGGCGAAAACATATACATTCGTGGCTTTGGCAGTTTTATTACCAAGAAAAGAGCTGCAAAGATTGGCCGTAATATAAAAAAGAATATCGCTGTTCATATTCCTGAGCATTTTATTCCAGCGTTTAAGCCTGCAAAAGAGTTTGTTGCAGAGGTTAAGAAGCTTAAAGAACTCAAACCTGATCCAGGGCCCGGCGAAGATGCCGAATAAGCTTATCATCAAATAATCCTTCCACATTTAACCGTATATCAGGGCGTTTGAGGTACTTTTGCATCCTGAAATTTTTGATTTGTGAAGAAACCTCAATGGATCACACTCGCCATAGCGGGACTGCTAACTGTAGTCATATTTAAGTTTGCGCGCATTACGCCTGACAGCAAGCCTGCTTTAGCTACTGATAATCAGCAGCATTCTGAAAATGATGGCCATGATCATGGTCCGGCTGCTTCCAGTTTCTCCATCGACACTGTATTATTGCAAGCCAAAAAAAGATTAACTCCAGATCAACTGATCCGGATCAATAATCTGGAACATAGTATTACCCGTGGCGATGTAAAAAATCAGCAACTCAGTGTATATCACCAGTTATCGCATTTCTGGAAAGACACAGCCCGGATTTTTGAACCCTATGCCTGGTATGAGGCAGAAGGAGCAAGATTGGAAAATTCCGAAAAAAGCCTGACCTTTGCAGCCCGCTTATTTTTGGATGAGCTGCAAAACGATCAGTTGGAGAACAGGAGATTGTGGAAAGCATTGCAGGCCAAAGATTTGTTTGAACGTTCTTTGAAGATTAACCCGGATAATGATTCCGCAAAAGTTGGGCTCGGCGCCTGCTACCTTTTTGGCAATATTACTCCCAATCCCATGGAAGGAATCGCCAAAATCATGGAAGTAGTAAAGAAAGACAGCACCAATGTATATGCGCAACTGACCCTGGTAAAGGGCTCACTGCTTTCCGGGCAATTTGATAAAGCGATCAGCCGTTTAGAGACGGTGATAAAGGTTCAGCCGGGAAACTGGGAATCCCACCTGCTGATGGCCGATCTTTACGAAAGAAAACGGGAATTCAAAAACGCTATCAGCTGGTACGAAAAAAGCCTGGCTTTTATTCAGCAACCTGAAGTAAAAGTGGCTGTGCGGCAGCGGATTGAAGACCTGAAGAAAGAGGATAAGTAAACTTATTATAAACAAGTATTTAAATTCATTTGATTATGCCTTGTGGTAAAAAAAGGAAGCGTCATAAAATTGCGACGCATAAGCGTAAAAAAAGACTGAGAAAGAACCGTCATAAGAAGAGGAACAAGTAAGGTATTGGGAATTAGGAATTAGGAAATAGGCACAGCCGACTCCCTAACTCCTATTTCCCATTTCCTGATTCCTTTTTTCAGTTCACCGGTTGTTTCGCCGTATTCGTTTGCACTCCGCCCCAATTAACCCGCAAATTTTCTACAGGTACAACCCTGCATTCCATACGGATGCCTGGCAACTGGTGTTTACAGCACTAAGGTGTTTCATTTATGTAAGCTGTAATGAACAAAGAACTAATTATTAATGCGGCTCCCCAAGGCGTAGAAATCGCCTTGCTGGAAGATAAGAAGCTGGTAGAACTGCATAACGAAAAAACGGATGCACGTTTTGCCGTGGGCGATTTATATCTCGGAAAAGTTAAAAAACTGATTCCGGGACTGAATGCGGCTTTTGTGGATGTGGGTTTAGAAAAAGACGCTTTCCTTCACTATACCGACCTGAGTCCTTATGCCAAATCTCTCCTGAAGTTCACCACTATGTGCATGAACCACAAATCAGAGCAGGGACTGGATTTCGGCAAATTCACGATTGAACCCGAGATCGTCAAGACCGGTAAGATCAATGAAGTACTGGGTGGTAAACCGCATATCCTGGTCCAGATTCTCAAGGAACCCATCGCTGCCAAAGGCCCTCGCCTGAGCTGTGAACTCTCACTGCCCGGCCGGTTTGTCGTACTCACTCCCTTCAACGATATTGTAGCGGTATCCAGAAAGATCCATTCTTCTGAAGAAAGGAAACGGCTCCAGAAGATCGTGGAAGCGATCAAATCAAAAAACTTTGGGGTGATCGTGCGCACCGCGGCTGAAGGAAAAAATACAGCAGAACTGCATGAAGATCTGTCGGCCCTGGTAGAAATGTGGGAAACCATACAAACCAACCTCAAAGGGGCAGTGGCACCTGCCAAGATCCTCAGCGAGCAGACCAAGACCACCAGTATTCTGCGTGATCTGCTAAACGAAGACTTCAACCGGATTGTGGTTAATGACAAAACGATTTTTGCGGATACCAAAAGCTATATCCAGCGTATTGCTCCGGATAAAGCAGATATCATTTCCTTTTACCAGAACGGTTCTCCCATTTTTGATTCCTTCGGCATCACCAAACAGGTGAAATCCTCATTTGGTAAAACAGTGAACCTCAACAGCGGTGCCTATGTGATCATTGAACATACAGAAGCCCTGCATGTAATTGATGTCAACAGCGGCTACAAGAGTGTCAGCAATAACCAGGAGCAAAACGCCATGGAGACCAATCTGGAAGCTGCGGAAGAAATTGCCCGCCAGTTGCGCCTGCGTGACCTGGGTGGTATTATTGTAGTGGACTTTATTGATATGAAGCTTCCTGACAACAAGCGGAAGCTGGTGGAGAGAATGGAGGAGTTCATGAGTACTGACCGGGCCAAACATGCAGTCCTGCCGATCTCCAAGTTCGGACTCATGCAGATCACCCGTCAGCGGATGAAACCGGAAATGAATATCAACACCCAGGAAGTTTGTCCGAGTTGTAATGGTACCGGTAAAATTTCATCCACCCTTTTACTGGAAGATGAAATTGAAAAGAACTTAAGCTACCTGATTACCCATAAAAACGGCAACCTTAAACTGGTGGTGCATCCGATCCTCTACTCCTACTTATCTAAAGGCTGGCCCTGGAACACCAAAATGGCCAAATGGAAACGCAAGTACGGTCAGAAAACAAGACTGGAACAAGACAGCAACTATCATCTTACCGAGTATAAGTTCTTCGATAAGCATGACGAAGAGATAAAGATGTGATGAATAAATTTTATTTCCTGAAAGGCTGTTGCTACAAAGCGACAGCCTTTTTCTTTTAACAGTAATGAATGAGTAATGAGTAATCAGTAATGAGTATGGGAGGAAAAGTCTTTATTTCTATTGGTACTAATCCTAAAGAGGGTTGCTTAAAATTTTAAACTAATCAGACATCACTTATTCCCTCTAAAAGCCTGCTTCTGCCATAAATGAATCCTCCCGGGTTACCTGCCTTTGCCGGCAGGCAGGCTCATTACTGATTACTCATTTCTCATAGTCCATCCCTCACCAAAAAAAAAGCTGCCCCGATAAACGGGACAGCTTCAGTTAATATACTAACCACTATTCGCTGATTACTGCTTGGGATTTACAACGGGTACGCTGGCTCCGGAAGCAGGATTATAGGTCAGTTCATTACCGGGTACATCCCAGTAATCAAGGTAATTATATTCGATCGTGGCATTGGTGCTGACCACACCTGTATTTTTAACAGCAACACATGCTGTACGACCACCACCCTGAGCAATAGCATCGATCACTTTCCAGCGACGGGCATCATAGAAGGAAACACCACGGAAAGCACATACGATACGACGCTCTCTTCTCAGTTCTTCCTTGGCTTGTGCCAGGGTAAGACCTGTACCGGAAACAGATGCCAGGCCGGCACCTTGTGAAGTCCGGAGGCCATCGATGATGGCCAGTCCCGGATCAACCTGTCCGGTATTGATCAGGGCTTCCGCTTTCATTAACTGGTTTTCTTCGTAATCAACTGCCAGGTGCATTTCATAAGCACCCACACTGGTATTGGCATATACTGCCACGCCGGATAATCCGGTACCACCATCTTTCAGTGCCCAACGCGTGAAGTGTGCATTACCACGGTCAGCCTGTCCGAGATAGGGTGTACCCTGCACACAGTTCTGAACTTTGCGCTGATCCCCTGTTTTGAATTCCTGCACCCAGCGCTCACTTAATTTGTAAGTGGCACCACCGGGAATATTTGATTGTGTTCTTCCCATGATCAGCTGAGATGCAGTGAAAAGGTCACCACGGGCATCTGTACGAAGGGTGAAGATGTTGTCTGATGAATTGATACCGGCGTTCGCCAATGTAAGTACACTTGCCCAGTCAGCCGGGGTCCTGGCACTCACTGTTTTATTAACCAGCAGATTACGGGCCTTAAGTGAACTTACATTACGTGCTAGTATGGCAGGTGTCTGTGCACCGCCTTTACCCACCTGTCCGAAAGCAGGGATGATTTTTTCCCAGGTAGCTACAAATTCAGCAGCATCAGGAGCACCGTTTGCAGCGGTAACTGCTTTGTCCAGGTTAGAATTGGCTTCTGCAATGATGGCTTCTTTGGTTACATAGTCACCGTTGGTTTGCTGATAGCTGTTGTTGATCAGACCGGCATAATAGATAGATCCGATACGGCTGTAAGCGAATCCTTTCCACCAGTAAGCCCATGCTTTGATCGCTGCTTTTTTGGAAGCGGCATCACCACTCAGGGTTACTGTTTCCGCTTTTTCCAGGATCAGGTTACAGGAGCTGATCAGGTTGTACATATAAGCCCACTCATAATACAGGAAGTTATTACCAGCCTGCTGGTTGGTATTGGCCTGGCGGATCAGGGCAATTTGCTTATTGGGAGAGTTGGGGTTTAAAACCACGGATGCATCATCATGCACCACTTTCTCCGGACAACCCATCTGGTTGATAAATGCATTGGCCGCATCTGCTCCGATTACATCGGCCATCAGTTCGTGGAAACCGGTGGCACCACTCCAGAAAGGACCGTATACACCATCGGTATATTTCAGTGTTTTAAACCCATTGATATACACCCCGCCGGTGGAATAGGTAATAATACCGGATTCGCTGTTCAGCGACTCGGGTGAGGGCGTGTTGGGATTACTGGAAGCCAGTTCCTTTTTGCAACTGCTTGCAAAAAGCCCAACAGCGGCTATAAGATAAAATATTCTGTTAGATTTCATAATGTTTTTGTTTGATGTGTTAGAAACCGAGTTTCAGACCTACCTGGTAAGATTTTACGTTAGGGATGGTGTTATGATCCACACCACGGTCCCATGATGAATTAACAGCACCGGAACTTACTTCAGGATCCATACCAGTATAATCGGTAATGGTCAGCAGGTTGCGTCCGGTAAATATTAATTGCATTCTGTTCAGCCCTTTCAGTTTTACAAAACGGGCCAGGTCAATACCGAGTGCCACATTCCTTAAACGAACAAATGAAGCATCTTCCATAAAGTAGCTCTTGGTACCATTCGCCTGACGTACGGCATAAGCACCCCGGTAGAATGCAGTCCATGCTTCAGTCTGTCCGCCAATGGTAACAGGTTTGGCATAATCGCCGTGGATACCATCACGGTACATCCACTGCTTGGTCTGGTTGTACAGGTTGCTCTTATATACCCAGTCAAACTGGAAAGCAAAAGTCAGGAAACCTTTGTAGTTCAGGTCATTGATGAATGACATGTTGAATTTGGGATTCGGATCACCTAAGGAATAACGACCGGCAGTTGCATAAGGCTGTTTAGTGGCTTTGTCCACTACATAACCATTGCTGGCCACTTCATAGTTACCCTGGGAAGCAACAGGAATATAAGGATTCTTATTAGCGTCTAACTGGTTTACATCATGCAGGAACAGGTATCCGTACAACTGACCGATTTTTTCACCGGCACGGAGTACATACTGGGAACTACCTGCAGCAGATCCCACAATGATTTCCGCATTACCGAGTACTTTGTCGATCACTGATTTCTGTTTGCTGTAGTTGGCAGTGAAATTCCAGCTCAGGTCCTTTGAAGAATATACAGGGATATTCAGTGAGGCCTGGATACCGCTGGAGCTCATATCCACAGCGTTGGTCAGCTGTTTACCTAAACCAAGGCTGGGTGCCACATCCACTTCGAGATAAGAATCTTTTGTCTTACGATCCCAGTAACTGAAGCTCAGGGTGGCAGATTTAAACCAGTTGCCTTTTAAAATACTGGCTGTGATATCTGTTCCAAGTTCCAGTTCTGATACGATGGACAATTTCAGGTTTGCATTCCTGGATGAAGTAGGATCAGCCAGGGCACTTTGAGTACCCAGTACACGGGGAGCCAGTACAGGGAAACGATCATAGGCATTTGGCTGGATACCTGCTTGCCCGTAAGAACCGCGTAATTTCCATTCTTTAATTACGTTATAGAGGCTGCTGTTTTTCCAGAAGTCAAAGCTGCTGAGGCGAATATACGCATCACCGCGATACATGGTAGCTGGTTTGGAACCACTGCCAAATGCAGAAGAGTAGTCACTTCTCAGACCACCACCGATACCGGCATAGTCTTTATACTCAAAACGCTGTGTTACCAGGAAACCATAGGTGGTGAATTTATTCAGGTTATCTGTCACTACTTTATAGTTACCCATATCCGATGCCGTGTACGGAGAATAATCCGGGGCATCCGTAGCATAGGTGATATAATTGGTATTGATACGTTTCCGGTAATCCCAACCCGCATAGGTGGTAGACGTGATCGGCAGTTTCATGCCAAAATCATTCTGGAAATCGAATTTGATCGTAGCAGTTCCCAGGAAGTTATGGAACGTGCTGATGAAATTCTGTTCATTGATTTCACCTGATTCATTAGAAGCAGCAGGCACACCATAAGAAGTACGGGAAGCATACCACTCTGTCCAGTATTCCCAGAATGCAGCACCCACGCTATGACTCTGTTCAGCGATCTGGTAACGGCTGTTAAAATTGCTTCTGTTCAGCCCGTATTTAGCATCCAGTTCGAGGTATTTATTAAACTTGTAGTTCAGATTCAGGCTTTGAATGATATCAACAGTTTTATCAACCACTTTTGAATTCTCAATATTGTAGTTGAAGTTGTACCCGTTCACCCCTACTGCATCTCCGAAATAAGGGGAATGATACCCCAGCTCATCTCTTTGCTCATAATTGGCAAAGGGACGGGAGTTATTGATCGCATAAAACATGTTACGGCCATCCACATCAAGCTGTGTGTTTTTTGTATTCACCAACTGTGTGATCGTGCGGAATTTCAGACCTTTTGCCAGCGTAACACCCAGGTTAGCGGTCAGGTTGGTCCTGCGGAAATCACCGTTATTTTTGAAAACAGTTTCCTGGTAATTATCAGAAATACCAAAACTGTAATCAAACCCTTCACCACCTCCGCTCAGGTTAACGGCATTATTAATGGTCTTCGCCTTTTGGAAAAACATTTTATAATGATCGTAGTACTGGAGATTTGTATTGTACTCCTTATTGGCAATACTGGTGGGAGAAATCAGGTTGAAAACCGGGTTGGTCAGGTAAGAACCTGTTTCGGGATCATACTCCAGGGGAGTACCACCACCGTCAACCACCAGGCCGGCACCGTTTACATTAAATGAATGGAAACGTGATTTGAGTAATTTACCAATATTCAGTAATTCATTTATTGCAATGCTGGAGGAAACGTCAATGCTTACTTTACCGGCCTTTCCTTTTTTAGAGAAAAGCTGGATAACCCCGTTTGCACCCTGGGCACCATAAATGGTAGATGCAGCAGGACCCTGTACCACTTCAATCCGGTCGATATTACTGAGATCAAGGCTTTCGAGGCTGGTGGCTCTTACTTCCACACCATCCAGCAGGATGATCGGGGCCGTACCCATACTTACACTATTAATACCACGCAACAGGATATTCGTGGGTGAACCCGGACTACCATTAATGCTGGAAATCTGGGCACCTGGAATTTTACCCACCAGCGCACTACCCACATCAGCGGTAGGAGAAGAAGGCAACTTATCTGCTGAAATGGACTCTACGGCAAAAGACAATCGTTTTTTACTGGTAGCAGCACCGGTACCGGTTACTACGACTTCACTCAGTGACTGGGAACTTGCTTCCAGTTTAATACCGATCGTGGTGGAAGTTCCTACATTCACTTCCTTTTGATCATAACCCACAGCACTGATCACCAGTACTGTGTTTGGCGCTACAGAAATGGTAAAGCTACCATCTGCACCAGCGCTGGTTCCGATCCTTGAATTTTTAATATTGATGGAGGCACCATTTAACGGGGCTCCGTTTGCATCAGTAACCTTTCCGGTTACTTCTCTGGTCTGTGCTGAAAGAATTTGAGCTGAAAAAAGCACAAATCCCAGCAAGAGCAGTCTTAGTTTACTCATGTGTGTTGGTTTTTGTAATATAAGAAGGGATAAATATATGTTAACCTTAACTTAACAAAACAAAAAAACCATGCAGATCGCTGCATGGTCTTCAAATTTGATTAGAATCAACTATAATTTATTAACTTCTGTCCCGGCTGCCCATATATATCATAATATATTGTATTAACTGAACTACCGCAGCCAGTGCTGCCACCACGTAAGTGGTTGCCGCCCATTTCAGGGCATCTTTGGCCTTCGGAAACTCTGCCGGATTGGTAATATTAGTCCGCTCCAGCCAGGCCAGCGCCCTTTTACTCGCATCAAACTCCACCGGAAGGGTTACCAGGGTGAATATCACCGTAACCGCCATAATAATAATACCTACCAGTAAAATAGTCGGATTCTTAGTAGTTGCCAGCACCACCATACCCGCCAGCAAAATCCAGTTCACCAGCATGGAACTCCATTGTACGGCCGGCACCATTTTGCTCCGGAACATCAGGGGTCCGTATTGGGTGGCGTGCTGTACCGCATGGCCACACTCGTGGGCGGCTACCGCGGCGGCTGAAATACTGGTACCATTATATACATCCGGACTCAGGTTAACGGTCCGGTTTACCGGGTTATAGTGATCGGACAAAAATCCGTCAACAGATATAACTTTTACGTCATATATCGCGTTCTCCCTGAGCATTTTCTCAGCAATTTCGCGGCCGGAAAGCCCGTTGGCAAGGCCTATTTTGCTGTACTTGGTGAACTTACTTTTGAGTATGGCTGAGACCAGGAAACTGAGTCCCAAAAAGACCAACGAAACGATAAAAATCTCACTTGTCATGGCTTAAAAATTATTAAATTGAATATAGGTTATAACAAATTTGTGACCATTTGGATCGGTCTTGTTTTTTCAGTCGTTTTGTCATTCCCCGCCTGAAAACCGGTCTTTTTTAAAGCCGGATATTAAAGATAGGCCTTTTTCTAATTATCACTTAACTAATTAACATTCAATTATTTAAAAAATCATTTTTGCTGATTCTCAATGAGTTTTGCAGGTACTGACAGCCCTCTCAAGTTATTCACAGCAGCAAAAATTTATTTTGAAATGTGGGGCATAATTGTAACTTAGCAATAGAATTTAATGGGTTAGTAAGTAAGAGGGTCAGTCGTCAGATTGGCCCTTTTTACATTTCAGGAAGTCTTCCGGTTTTTTACTCCTTTTTTTTATCCACTCCCCTTTTTTTTCATCTGGATTTCAACTTGCTTTTGTTTCATCCGCGATCCTTTCTGGTTGCAGTTCCAAATCATTTAATTTTATCGCATGAGTAAAGTAAAATCATCTTTCTTTTGTCAGCAATGCGGACATGAAAGTGTGAAATGGGTTGGCCAATGTCCATCATGCGGACAATGGAACACGTTTGTGGAAGAACTGGTACAAAAAGAAAACGGGAAAAATAATCCGGGCTGGAAAGAGTACAACACCGAAAAAAGAACAGCCAAAACGGTTTCGCTGAATGAAATAAAAAGTAATGAAGAAAGAAGACTGCCCACTGCTGATGCGGAACTGAACCGCGTTCTCGGCGGAGGTATTGTTCCCGGCAGTCTTGTACTGGTAGCCGGCGAACCGGGTATCGGAAAGTCCACCCTCTTCTTACAAAACGGATTATGGCTGAAGGAGATCATTGTACTTTATATCAGCGGGGAAGAAAGTGAACAACAATTAAAAATGCGGGCCGACAGGCTTGGTTTGAAAAATGATCAGTTCTACCTGTTAACCGAAACCTCCACACAAACAATTTTTCAGGAGATCAAAAAACTAAAACCACAACTGGTGATCGTGGATTCTATTCAGACCTTACAAACCGCGCATATTGAATCTTCCCCGGGCAGTGTATCACAAATACGGGAGTGCACGGCCGAATTTCAACGCTTTGCCAAAGAAACCAATACACCGGTCTTTCTCATTGGGCATATTACCAAAGACGGCAGCATTGCCGGACCAAAGATTCTCGAACACATGGTAGATACCGTACTGCAGTTTGAAGGCGACCGTCATTATGCCTATCGCATCCTGCGTACCCTGAAGAACCGTTTCGGCAGTACAGCCGAACTGGGCATTTATGAAATGACCGATACCGGCATGCGCGGCGTACTCAATCCAAGCGAAATACTCATTACCCAGAAAGAAGACCAGCTGAGCGGCATCGCCATTGCGGCCACTATTGAAGGTATGCGCCCGCTGCTGATCGAAGTACAGGCCCTCGTGACTCAATCCGTGTACGGAACCCCGCAACGTACCGTAAGCGGTTTTGATCTTCGCCGGTTGCAATTGCTGCTGGCGGTGCTGGAGAAAAGAGGCGGCTTTCATTTTGGCATGAAGGATGTCTTTTTAAATATCGCCGGTGGTATTAAAGTGGAAGATCCTTCGATTGACCTGGCCGTACTCTGTGCCCTGCTCTCTTCTTATGAAGATGTAACCCTGCCCCAGCATATCTGTTTTGCCGGTGAAGTGGGACTGAGCGGTGAGATCCGCGCAGTGAACCGGATTGAACAACGGATTGCGGAAGCGGAAAAACTAGGGTTTGAAAAAATTATCGTCTCCAAGTATAATCAGAAGGGGCTGGCCAAACAGAAATTTAATATAGAAGTGGTAACCATGGGACGTGTGGAGGAGGTGTACCGGTATTTATTCTGAGTCTTTCCTTAGATTTACGGCCCAAACCTTATCACTATGTTGTTATTAAAAGAAATGAAGGAATCCATCCTTCACTTTCTCTTTCCGCATACCTGTTGCGGCTGCGGCACAGATATACTGCCGGATGAGTCCACCCTCTGCCTGCGCTGTCTGCATTCATTACCCGAAACCTGTTTTGAATGGCATCCTTCCAACCCCGTGGAGAAAATGTTCTGGGGCCGTTTACCACTGGTCTCCGGGAGTGCCTGTTTTTATTTTACCAAAGAGTCGCTGGTACAGCACCTGATGCACCAACTGAAATATAAAGGGAACAGAGAACTGGGCCTTCAGCTCGGAATGATCATGGGTGAAGCGTTGAAAAAATCCGGCCGCTTCCAGGCAGACGCGCTGATCCCCCTCCCCCTTTTCCCCGCCAAAGAAAAAAGAAGGGGGTATAACCAGGCCACAGTACTCTGTGAAGGGATGTCGGCCGTTATGCAGATTCCTGTACTGGATCACGCGGTACAAAGACCTGAACATACCGAAACACAGACAAAAAAAGGAAGAGTAGAGCGCTGGAAAAATATGGAAGGTAAGTTTATCATCCATGATCCGGTACCATTGCAAAACAAAAAACTGCTGCTCGTGGATGATGTGATCACCACCGGGGCCACCCTGGAATCCTGCGGGGCGGAATTACTGAAAATACCCGGACTTGAACTAAGTATTGCCACCTTATGTGTCGCCGCTCGTTAATATGAGTTTCATGACTTATTTTTGAAGTCAATGAAGTTACCCGGACTCCTGGCCATATCCTTGCTGATCTTTCTTTATTCCTGCCGGAAAGATTCTTTTATTACTTCACCCGATGCCCGGGTAGGATTAAGCAGTGATACTTTAAAATTTGATACCGTATTTGTTAATGCAGGTTCCACTTTCCGCTCCTTTACCATCAAAAATGAAAACGACCAGGCATTGCGTCTCAGTTCCCTGAAACTGATGGGGGGTACATCATCTGTCTACAAAATGAATGTGGATGGCAGTCCGGGTACACAGTTCAGTAACCTGGAAATCGCGGCCAATGACAGTCTCTTTGTGTTTGTACAGGTCAATGTTAATCCGGGCGCTCTCAATCTCCCTTTTGTAATACGGGACAGTATTGAAATTGATTATAACGGTAAAACAAAGAAAGTACAACTGGAAGCCTGGGGCCGCAATGCGCATTTTTACCGCGACCGGGTGATCAGCAGCAATGAAACCTGGAACAATGACCTGCCCTATGTAATCCTGGGATCTTTGGTGGTACCGGATGGAAAAATGCTTACGATCAATAAAGGCTGCCGTATTTATGTACATGCGGATGCACCTTTTATTGTGGATGGCACATTAATCGTCAACGGACTAAAGGATACAGCAGACAGGGTTTATTTCCAGGGAGACCGGCTGGATGAACCTTATAAAGATTATCCTGCCAGCTGGCCGGGACTTTTCTTTTTATCCAATGCAAAAGACAATGTGCTGAATTATGCCGTTATAAAAAATGCTTACCAGGCCATTGGGATGCAGGGACCTTCATTAAACAGCAATCCTAAATTAACACTCAACGAAACTGTCATCGATAATGCCTATGACGCGGGGATCGTTGCGATTAATTCCAGTCTGCGTGCACGTAATTGTATGATCACTAACTGCGGAAAAAATCTCTACCTGGTACAGGGTGGAACTTACCAGTTCACCCATTGCACCGTGGCGACTTATGCCAACCGGTTTATAGAACATAAAGAACCGGTACTCACTTTATCCAATACGGCAAATAGTATAACCAATGCCCTGGATGCAGTATTCCGGAATTGTATCTTCTGGGGAGAGAACGGGGTGGTAACCGATGAAGTGATGGTGCAGAAATCCGGCACCGGTACGTTCAATGTCAATTTTGATTACAATCTCTGGAAAGTGCAAACACCGCCTGGCAACAGTATCATTACCCAGGCCATCAATAACCAGTCACCCTTGTTTGACAGTATTAATACGTCTGATAATTTTTATGATTTCCGGCTCAAAACCGGTTCCCCCGCCCTGAATAAAGGAGTCAATGCCGGTATAATCACTGATTTAGATGGGAAGCCCCGGCCGGTGGGTCTGCCAGACCTTGGCTGCTTTGAAAAACAATAAGGAAACCTTTCCTCCTTTCTTTTCGTTCAGAGAACCAGACGGCCTTAATTTTGTTATTCACCTTATTAAATCAGCGAAACATGAAAACCTTGGCAATTACCCTTCTTATGGCTGCATTATTAACAGCCGGTTCCATTTATGATTTTAAAGTGGCCGGCCTCGACGGAAATGAAATTGATCTTTCTGCCTATAAGGGTAAAAAGATCCTGATCGTGAATACCGCTTCCAAATGCGGATTGACGCCCCAGTTTGAAGGATTGGAGACTTTATATAAAAAATACAAAGGTAAACTGGTGATCCTTGGGTTCCCGGCCAATAATTTTGCCGGACAGGAGCCTAAAAGTAATGCGGAGATCGTTGAGTTTTGCAAACAGAACTATGGGGTGACTTTCCCGATGGCTGAAAAGATTTCAGTGAAAGGGGATGATACCCATGCACTCTACAAGTATTTAAAAGAACAAGCCGCTGCCAAAGGATTTGCCGATCCGGTGACCTGGAACTTTGGTAAATTCCTGGTCAATGAGAAAGGTGAACTGATTGCCACATTCTCCCCCAAGACAGCCCCGATGAGTGAAGAAATTTTAAAATACCTGAATTAAGAAGCCAGACGAGGATTTATAGTTTGAAAGAAAGACCTGTATCAGTGATGGTGCAGGTTTTTTTATTTTGATCATATACAGGTAAAATCGTTTTAATTTTAAGAGCAATTGAATACCAGAGATGTAGCGTGGTATAAGGAAGTTTTTTTAAGTGTAAGCATTACCCCGATATATTTTTTCACAAAGCACCCCTACGGGGTGAAAAGCTGTATTAATATAATTGGTGGTCTTGTTACCAACAAAACACCCCTACAGGGTGAGAGGAGTGTTTCATTAAACCGTACAGACTGTAAGATTACCCATTATAAGAATACCTCGTCGTTGATCGAAATTTTTCACTCACCCCGCATGGAGTGTTTCATTAAACCGTACAGCCTGTAAGATTACCTTTATAAGAATATCTGGTCGGTGATCGAATTTTCTCACTCACCCCATAGATGTGTTTTGTCGGTAGCTTCAAGGCAGTGGAAGATTCCCGTTTCACCCCGTAGGGGTGTTTTGTGATTGCTACAGAAGCGTACGAATACAATTGGTGACCCTGTAACCAACAAAACATTCCTAAGGGAGAGATGAGTGCTTCATTAAATCGTACTGCCTATTAGATTACCCATTATTAGAATATCTGGTCGGTGATCGAATTTTCTCACTCACCCCATAGATGTGTTTTGTCGGTAGCTTCAAGGCAGTGGAAGATTCCCGTTTCACCCCGTAGGGGTGTTTTGTGATTGCTACAGAAGCGTACGAATACAATTGGTGACCCTGTAACCAACAAAACATTCCTAAGGGAGAGATGAGTGCTTCATTAAATCGTACTGCCTATTAGATTACCCATTATTAGAATATCTGGTCGGTGATCGAATTTTTCACTCACCCCGTAGGGGTGTTTTGTTGGTAGCTTCAAGGCGGTGGAAGATTCCCGTTTCACCCCGTAGGGGTGTTTTGTGATTGCTACAGAAACATAGTAGTCCATTTAAAGCTAAAATAGTGAGTAAAAAGGAGGCTTTTATATCCCATTATTTTGTTCTTTCTTACACTTTACCGGATTTTCATTAGTTGGATACCTTCCACCTACATGAAGCTCCGGCGGACATGGCGGGGTTCCAGAGATCATGGGGATGCTTTATCCCGAATAATTTTAACAGAGTATGCCTTGACTGAATGGCTTTATTACCCAATAAGATTTATTTTCGCCTTCCATGCAATTCTCCCAGGTCATAGGACAATCCGCAGTCAAGCAGCAACTCGCTGAACTGTTACAGCACAACAGGCTGAGCCATGCCCTGCTGTTTTTAGGTAAGGAAGGCAGTGGCGCCTTACCCCTGGCCCTGGCTTTTGCGCAATATGTGGTTTGTGAAAAAGCAAATCCAAAGAAATCAGCTACTGTCCCAGGGCCCTCCCTTTTTGGTGATGATCCAGGCATTCTTGAAACTTCCTCTGTAAGCCTGGCAACTGACAACCGACAACTGATATCTGACTCCTGCGGAGTTTGTCCGGCTTGCCTGAAAGCACATCAACTCGTCCATCCGGATATTCATTTCTCTTATCCGACGGTAACCAAGAAAGCTGGGGAGAAACCGATTGCCACCGATTTTATTACAGAATGGCGGGAGTTTATCAAACTCAATCCGTATGGCAACCTGTTTGACTGGATCGAAATGATCAAGGAAAAAGAAAACAGCCAGGGTAAGATAACGGCCAGAGAATGTGATGAGATCATCAAGAAGCTCAGTCTGAAGAGTTTTGAAAGTGAATATAAGATCCTGGTGATGTGGATGCCCGAGGAACTGGATAAGGAAGGCAATAAACTATTGAAAATAATTGAGGAGCCCCCGGCCAATACTTTATTTATTCTTGTGGCCGAAAATGAAGAATTGATTCTTCCCACCATCCTGAGCCGCTGCCAGTTGGTAAAAGTGCCGGCCCTGGAAAATAATGAAATTGAAGATGCCCTGATCAGCCGGAATAAAACCGAAGCACCGGTTGCCCGCCAGGTAGCTGGAGTTTGTGAGGGTAATTACCGGGAAGCCCTGCAACTGGTTCAGCATGCCGAGGAAGACTGGCAGAGCCTGCTTCGCGAATGGCTGAACGCCATTTTAAAGGGCGGGCCGGTTGCCCAAACCAAATGGGTGGAGGAGATCAGCCGCCTGGGTCGGGAAAAGCAAAAACAATTCCTCCGTTATTTCAACCACCTGCTCGAGCAGGCCATCCATTACCGGATCCGGGGGGAGGCCCTGAATATCGGGGAGAAGGAACGGGATTTTGCCATCCGCCTCAATAAATTTGCCTCCATTGAACAACAAGAGGCCATTATTGAGGAGCTGGACCGGGCCAGTTATTATATCGAACGCAATGCTCATGGCAAAATGCTCTTCCATGCCCTGACCATTAAACTATACCATATTATTCAGGATAAGGTTGTATTTTTGATGGAGTGAGCATTTGGTGAATAGTGAATGGGGAATGGGGAATAGGGCCTAACGCCTTAAGTTACACACGGTCAAGTATTTTGTTTCATCCTATATAGTTTTATAAATAGCTGATAAGCAGTCTTTTGCTATAAACTATATACCCCGCTTGTAACTCAGCACCCCTTTTCCCTTTTTGACTTTTTAATTTTTAATTGCTACCGGAGTAAGTCCGGAACTATAAGCTATATGGGTTGTACAGGTTGCAGCACGGATACTGGCGGTAAGCCAAATGGATGTAAGAGCAATGGCGGATGCAGTTCCGGCGGTTGTAACCGCATGAACGCGCATGACTGGTTGCGGAACCTGCCCATGACCGATTTTGACAGTGCCTGCAAAGTGATTGAAGTCAGCTTCAGCCAGGGCACCCGCAAGGATTTCTTCCGCAATCCCACTTTACAACCTTTTGAAAAAGGAGACCTGATCGCCGTTGAAGGCGTAAGCGGTTTCGACCTGGGTGAGGTTTCGCTCACCGGTGAGATCGTGCGCCTGCAGATGAAGAAAAGGAATGTCAAGGAAGACAATCCGGAGATGAAAAAAGTATTGCGCCGGGCAACCGATCGTGATATAGATATATGGAAACAGAACAAAGCCCGTGAACCGGAAGCGGTGATCCGCAGCCGGGCCATTGCCAAGCAGCTCAAACTGGATATGAAAATAAGCCAGGTGGAAATGCAGGCCGATGGTCGCAAAGCCACGTTCTTCTATATTGCCGATGGCCGGGTGGACTTCCGTGAACTGATTAAAGTTTATGCGTCTGAATTCAAGGTTAAAGTGGAAATGCGCCAGATCGGTGCAAGACAGGAAGCCGGTAAAGTAGGTGGTATCGGCAGTTGCGGCCGTGAACTCTGCTGCAGTACCTGGCTCACTGAATTCAAATCGGTGAATACAGCCGCCGCCCGTTACCAGAATCTTTCGATCAATCAGACCAAACTCAGCGGACAGTGCGGCCGTTTGAAATGTTGTCTTAACTACGAACTCGATACTTACCTGGATGCTTTACAGGCATTCCCTGACAACTGTGATGTATTACAGGTATCCAAGGGCAATGCCTTCCTGATTAAAAAAGATATTTTCAAAAACCTGATGT
>CAZYTV010000070.1:0-17229 GCA_964650455.1 uncultured Chitinophaga sp.
TCAGTTGAAAGACGGTGCGGCATTGTTCCGGCAGTTCATTCAGGGCTTCCCGGAATTGTTGTTCCAGTTCCTTATTCATGGTTTTATCACTATGGGTCTCATTTTTCATACGGTGGACCACCTGGAGGCGATGCTCCGTTTTAATTTTTTCATGTTTCTGGAAGTTCAGGCATTCATTATGCACGGCCCGGTAGAGATAGGCGGCCACAGAGCCCTGGAAGGAAAGATTTTCTGCCCGCTCCCATATTTTAAAAAAAACCTGTTGCACCCGCTCCTCCGCCTCGTCCTCATCGTTCAGAAAAGAGCAGGCATAGGCATGCAGGCTTTTATAATACTGTTTAAAAACCTGTTCAAAAGCCGCTTCATCCCTGGCGGCGAGCAGGGCCGTAATGGAGTGATCCTGCAATTCCATGCTCATGTGCCTGTATACCGGTGCTATTTGTAAAGCTACGCCCAAAACCTGTTTAGGAGTATAACAACTGGATGGGTGGGAACCCCTAGTGAGAGGGAAGATTTTTTAGTCGGTAGTTAGAAGTTGGTAGTTAGTAGTCAACAGCCCCTACTTATAAGAAGTATCTAAAATAACGTCGGTATCTCGTTTTTAGGGTCCTACTAGTAGCCTGATCTGTTGTTTGATAGACAGGGCTCCGATTTCGAGCGCCCCTCCATCGTTTCACTACGGTGGGCAAGGAGCGAGAAATCTTGTATTTCTTTCTCTCCCCTCACACAGCCCGTCATTCCGAACGAAGTGAGGAACCTTGTATTTGTTGCCGGGGTTTAAATACAGGGGCCTTCGCTACGCTGATGAAAAAGTTGTTGGTTGGTGGTGGTGAGCAAATACGAGGGCCTTCGCTACGCTTAAATACAAGGTTCCTCGCTACGCTCGGGATGACAATTATTTTTTTATAATAGGGGGTAAGATTTCTCGCTTCGCTCGAAATTGAATCGGGTGCCAGACAATAACCTCCCTCAGAAGTCTCAATCTAAAATAACGTGCAGTCCCTCGTTTTACGGTATCCCGTTCGTACCTCGTACTTCTAACTTCGTACTTCTAACTTCGTACTTAAAAGAACCTTCCCTCCCCCCCAATCTTCCTGTACCCCGCACTAAAAAACGCATCCACTTTCTGATTGAATTCATCTGCATAAACGATCGGGGTGCTGTGGCCGGAGGCGGGTAAGATCCAAAGATAAGCCTGGGGAATATGCTGATAGATTTCAAGGGTATGTCCTTCCCGGATCACATCGTGGTCGCCGCCGATGACGAGGGTGGGACAAAGCACTTTCACGAGATCGGTGGCCGGGATATTGGGTTGTTCGCAGAGCAGGCGCAGCAGTTTATAGCTGGCATTTTCCATCATGTTTCTCTTCTCTTTCTCTTTTAATTCTTTATAGGAGGGCAGGACGAGGTCCCATACTTCCTGTAATACGGCCGAGGTATCCGGACGGAGATTGGCCCCGGTGACGGCGAGCTTCTTTACTTTTTCAGGATGTCGCATAGAGAGCAGGAGTCCGTTGATACCACCATCACTCCAGCCCACCACAAAGGCGGAATCTATTTTCATGGAATCAAGCAGGGTGGCATAATCATCGGCCATCATTTCATAGGTCAGTGAATCCTTCCAGTCGTAGGATTTTCCATGAGCCCGGCTGTCGGCCACAATCACTTTATATTTTTTGCTGAAATAGGGAATCTGTTTAATGAAATTATTGATGGAACCACCATTGCCATGAATGAATAATAGAGGCTGACCGCTGCCATAGGTCTCCACATACATTTTAAATCCACGGATATTATAGTATTTACCGGCTGTCTTGTCTTTTCCGTACTTCATGGCCGTATCACTGAGGAGTTTTTCATATTCCGTGCGGATTTTGGTCATATCGTCCTGGGCCTCCAGGTTAACAAAAAACAGTAAAAGCGGGAGAAGGAATAATACTAGTTTTTTCATTACGTTGATTTGATTCTGAAGATACTGAAACAGCCGGTAAAATTCTGTTAATGTCCTGAGCAGCCACCTGTTATCTGACATTGAATTATATACAACTGAAATAAATCAGGTAGTAATATAAAATATAAAGCAGTATCTTATAAAAAAATAAATATGCAACCACTAATAATCCGCCTGTTTTCACTTGTATTGTTAGTGCTGTTCACCCTGGCATCCAATGCACAAACAGGCCCACAAAAGACATCACCCAAACGCCCTAACCTCATTTTAAAAATCCCCTACCAGCAGCAACTACAGGCGCGGGTGAAAGAAATTCAGCAAAAAAATACTTCTGCGTTAAAACTACCCAAACCAAAAATATCAACGGAGGCTTTTAAAACGATGAACAATGCAACTGCTTTCATTGCAGCCTACAGCACGAATAACCCGGTTATTGACCCGTATTACCTGTCCGGAACCTTTCGTACATACCTGCGAACCGGTCCGTTTAATGCAGGTGTGCCACCGGCAGCAGACAAAGTAATAACCCCGCTTTTTAATGAGACTGAACAAAGTGCTATGCTGGCAGATAAAGATTTCAGTAAAACTGAAATAATTAAGACCGGTCTGAAGAAGGATCTGCTGGCAGCCTGGGATATTGAGTTTGTACGGACAGGCGTTTACCAGATTAGTTCTGCCGGTGCCAAAAAATACCTTAGTGCAAAATCAGGACCCGGGGGAACCATGCAGATTTACCTGACAGCCGATAAAACAGAAGGGGCCTCCTATTGGGAAATACATGGCAGCATTGAAGAAGGTATCAGCTTTTATAATATCTCCCATCATTTCCTGTTGGGAAAAAGAATACAAAACCGTAAAGCAATATTGATTGCCCTTGACTATAAAGACTACTCCAATGAAAAGCTAAGGAGCCAGGTATCCGTTTCCTGGGACCTTTATTATTATAGCGACCGTGACGCAACCCCCAACCCTTGTTATGTCAGCACATATATCCATTCCTTACGATACAGGTTATCCAGACCCGGCAATTCCGATATGGACGGGGATGGGATTGAAAATTACCAATGTGGCGGGAGTGATTGTGATGATAATGATGCGGGACGTTATCCCGGTAATCCCGAAGTGTGTGATCCGGCAGGCAAGGATGAAGACTGCAATGAACAGACGTTTGGACTGACGGATAGGGATAGCGATGGATTTATATCTGCAAGCTGCTATAATATTAACCATTCAGGACTAATAACTGCTGCCGGTACGGATTGTGATGATAATAATCCGGCTATCTACCCTGGCCAGATGATTTTTATAGATGTAAGAACAATTGAAATATGCAATGAAGGAGTATATGTAGTGGAAGAGGGCTATATGGCCGTAAGACAACCCAATGGAACCGCCATTGTAATTCCTAAAAGATAAAAAGCTAAATAGTAATAAATGAAAAGAGGTACAATCCTATTTTCCTGTAGCTTGTTTTTTCTACTGCTGATCACAAGCTGTGGTAATAAAACCGGTAAGGAAAACCAGCAAAAACCGGTATCTGCTGCCGCAACAAGCGATCCGGGCAATGCTAAATCCGTAATACATTTTGAACTGGATGGACGGGAAATTAATTCAACTGACTATAGTTGCAGTTGGATGTTGATGGGGGGAATCAGTACATTTAACCTGACTGTATTTTATGACCGGGCTGCCGGGGGAATGCCTCCCCGGACCGGGTTTAATATATATCATCTTACAGATATAAAGGCGCCGATGAACAAGCTGAATGGGCAAGTACCCGGCAAATCTCCTGACCAGCTTTATTCATTAAGCGTTAATACGGGGACTCCGAAAGGTAAACCTGCCGACATGAATAAAACAAGTTTTACCGATAACTATAAAGACCTGCAATCAATAGTACAGCTTACCAGCCTGGATACCGTTGCTAAAACCTGTGCTGGTCGCTTTGAGGGCTCACTGAGAAATGCAAACGGAGATGAATTAAAAATTACAAACGGAAGCTTTGAGCATCTTTCTTATAAAACAGTACACTAAAACGAATCTCAGAACCACCCCCTCCGTTTAAATATATACAGCATAATCAGCGGAATGGCAAACATGAGTCCAACCGCAAAATAGAAACCGAAGTCGTGATGGGAATATGGGATCACGTCGAAGTTCATGCCGAAAACACCACCGATCACCGTGGCGGGGGCGAGGAGACAGGTCACGATGGTCATGACTTTCATGACTTCATTCAGCCGGAGGTTTACATTACTGAGATAAAGGTCCTGCACACTCATCATCACATCGCGGTAGTTCTCACTTAAGTCAAAGGCCTGGATGATGTGGTCGTACACATCTTTGAAGTACTTGGTGGTGCGGTCGTCGAGGAGTTCGCTTTCGCTGCGGATGATTCCGGCGAGGAGATCGCGGACCGGCGCGATATTTCTTTTCAGTACGATCAGCTCCTTGCGCAACTGGTTGATCCGGGCCAGGGAGCGTTTATTACTTTTACGCACCACTTCTTCTTCCAGTAACTCGATCTGTTCTCCCAGCCGTTCCATGATCAGGAAATAACTGTCTACCACGGTATCGAGCATATTATACAGCAGGTAATCGGCAGTACGCTGGCGCACCTGGCTCTTGGTAATATGCAGGCGGTGACGGATCGGATCAAATACATCGCGGGCGGGATCTTCCTGGAAACTCATCACAAAATTGGGTCCCAGTACAATACTGATCTGTTCGGTTTCCACCGTCTTCTTTTCTTCATTAAAGTAGAGCATATTCAGCAGGCAATACAACACACCCTCCACTTCATCCATTTTGGGACGCTGACTCACACTGAGAATATCCTCCACGATCAGGGGGTGAATGGTAAATTTCTCACAAACCGTTTCCACATCGGCTTTCCGGATCCCGTCAATATTGATCCAACTGATAGAATTGGTTTCCTTATAATGAAAAACATCTTTTACATGCTCCGATCTTTTTTCATGCAGACTGTCTGCTGTATAATCATACACAGACACCACTACTTTTTCCGCATCCACCCGTTGTGAAATCGTGGTGGGATTTACCGACAGGATCTCCCCGGTTCTCTTGGTGGCAAAGAGATTGGGCAGGTAAAGGTATTTCAGGTATTTCTCGGGTTTCAGGCGGACGTTCATGGAGGGAAAGTAGAATATTATTGGAAGTTGAACAAATACAGTCGACAGTCGGCAGCAGGACGTTGGCAGTTGAAGAGCCATTAAAGGAAGGGGGCAGTCGTTAGTCATTAGTAAGAGGCAAGAAGGTAAAGACCGTGAAAGAATCTGAGAGACCGGTTTTCAGGGGTTAACGGGATCTACTCCCCCCTCTCATTCAGGAGAGGGGGCAGGGGGTGAGGTGTACAGGCGAGAAGCAAGAAGCGAGAAGGGCCCTTCGGTACGACGCTGGTAGTTCTTTCTTCAGCCATGTAATGTTTGTTTGGCGTCTACTCCCACCTACGCTCCGCTACGGTCGGCGGGCAGGGTGACATGATCATCTCGCTCCGTAAGGCGGAAAGCAGGAAGATACCAACCCCGAAGGGGTGAAATTATTGTAGCAGGAGAGGGTAAGAGGCAAATACTGAACGGGAAAACCCCGAAGGGGTGGCATGATTATCTACTCGGCAAACAATTAGATAAGGCCCGAAGGGCTGACACAATTATAGATAAAGGACCGGCAGAGAGGATCAAAGTCCCGACCTGCCGACCGTAACGAAGTGGAGGTGGGAGGGGTGACAGAGAGAAGCGACCCTCATTTGTTCATCTCAAAAATCTCCTCCAGCAATTTCAGCTGTTTTTCCAGCGGCATCGCGGGGTCGAAGATCATGATATTGTACAGGAGATCTTTGTGCCGGGCAAAAAGATAGGTATTGTCATTGTTCTTGTCTTTGGCATTCCAGATCACAAAGGCTTTGTCCTTATTTTCCTTGATCTTCTTTATTTCCATTTTTTCTTCATCCCGCATATAATCGGCATCCCATTGGTAATAGGCTTGGGCGGAGGTAAAAGCATCCTGTTCTTCTTTATAAAAAGGAAGCTTATTGGCCGGTAAAACGGCAATCCCGACTTCTGTGGAATCTTCATTGATAAAGAAGACCTGTTTGCTGCCTTGCAGCACCTGTTTAACTTTCCAGTTCCCGGCCAGCACGATCTCTGGTTTGTAGGTGGTGTATTTTAAGCGGGTGGTATCGGTAAGGGGATAAAAAACAAAACATTTTTCGGCTTTTTCATCATCCCTGACCAGGCAGAGTTTGTTAACAGGAATGATTATTCCTTTATAAAGGGTTTGCTGTAATCCTTCCAGTTTAATATCTTCTGTGCCCCGGTTATTAAGGTCGATGTAAAGTGAATCGCCGCTGATGATATATTTACCGCGCTGGGAGTATTTTTTATAACGGCCAAACCACCTGTTCACCGCTACCGGGTCAAGCGTGTTAACCGCCTGCAGGTAAACACTGCTGTCTTTGTAAAAACGCAGGTACGTATAAATTTTGAAATTAGCATCGTTCTGAACCGATCCGGACTCAACGATATAAATGCCATTGTAGGTAAGGGTTGAACTGTTTTGGGTCTTACCGGAAAAAGCAAGGTTGCAGGCTAACAGCAAGAACAGGAGTGTTCTTTTCATATGAAGGGGTTATTAAGGAAGAATGTGGTAAATCTATTTAAAAAAAAGTAAGACAAAGCTGACTAAAACAGAATCCCTATACGAATACTGATGGGAATAGTGGGCAGCCAGCTATTTCCGGCCTTGCTGGCCGAGTAATATACGTTGGGGTCGATCGGTTTCTGTTCTACGGCATTCAGGTTTTCGACCCCGCTCCTGGTTGTCGATTTATACTTAATACCCAACCCGATACCCAGGTCCATAAAAAAGCGATGGGAAACAATCTGCCAGCCGGTTTTTCCGGAAAAGCTGATGATCTTTTTATCCACGCTGAAGGTATCCAGATATGGAGGATTACTATTTAATCTATAATTTGACTGGTCATCATATTTTACTTTGAAGAAAGAGAGATTCAGGGCATAATAGGGGCAGATATTTTTCTTTTTGACCGGTTTGAAAAATTTCCGTTCGATTCCTGCGGTAAAGCCCCGGTATTTTTCAAAGGGTGTTACACCGATCAGGTCCTTCATGATCCCCGCATTGATCTGAACAGAGGAACGGG
Organism: uncultured Chitinophaga sp.; assembly: GCA_964650455.1. GTDB lineage: Bacteria > Bacteroidota > Bacteroidia > Chitinophagales > Chitinophagaceae > JJ008. Next base: position 7,131 of record CAZYTV010000070.1, read on the forward strand.
TGCCGGTCAGGTGCTCCCAGGCAAGATCGATGCCCGGATTCACTATATCCAGTGATTTCAGGAGGGAGAGGCTGAGGCGGTTTTGGGGAAGCGGAGCTTCTTCGCCTGCCTGGCCGGCAAGCTGATTAAAAAAGCACAGCCCCATCAGCAGCACAAGTAGTGACCGGAAAGCCTGTTTTTTAATCATACTAAAATAAACGGATAGATTCGTCAGCTAATTTAAAGACAGGAGCCATAGTATCAATGCTGCACCTTCAGTCGATACAATACAGGGATTAATCAGCTTTCTGCCCGCCAATGGTTAAAAAGCCCGATTTCTTACCTGTATTGGTTTCTCTAAAACCGTCAACCTGTATTATTTTATCCGGCAGTTTTATACCGGCAAGCCTGTTTCTTAACTGTTCAAGGATTGTAAACTCATTAAAATCAAAGCCTGCTTTCATCAGCACCATGGCCAATAGCTTCTCTCCCTTTGCACTATCTTTTACACCCGTGACCAATACATCGCTGATACCCGGCAGATGGAGTATTTCATTTTCAATTTCCACCGGATATATATTCAGCCCGTTCTTTATGATCATATTGTCTTTGCGCCCCCGCCAGGTAAGCATCCCGCTCTCTTCTTTAGCAACAAGATCTCCGGTTGCCAGCCATTCGCCGGGGGACAGATTGGACAAGGGAGATTTGATATATAACTCCTCTGCCTCGCCGGTAGTTTTTTCCAGTCGGTATTGAATCCCTTTCAGCGGACGGCCCAGTGCATGGATATGTGTCCGGAGTTCATCATACCGGGCAATAAAAGAAGTACTGGCTTCAGTGCTGCCATAAAAACTAAACAGGTTATTACTGAGTGAACTGGTTAGTTCCGTAAAAATGATTTCATTTAACGGGGCTCCGCCGCTGATGATCAGTCGCACGGGATGATCTTTTCCGTCCAAGGCTTTTGATAACTGGTACAGGGAAGAAGGAACCCCGGTCAGCAGATCTGTTTGCTCTTTACAGATCTGTAAGGCCATTTCGGAAACTCCTTTTTCACAGGCGATAACCGCCTTTTTCCCCATAACCAGGGCAAATACCAGCGAGGTATAACCGAAACCATGGGTAAGCGGGGTGGAAATAAATACCGCCTTTCTTTTTTGAATCCCGGTATAAAGTACCAGGTCGGCAAATGACCTGAGCCAGTAAAAGGCACCGTGTTTTTTGGGAATCAATTTGGGCCGGCCTGTACTTCCTGAACTGGGAAATACCAAGCGGGTCTGTTTATAAGAAACGTGCAGGGTAGCTTTCGATTTTTTTGCGGAGTCAGTGATATCGTCAAGCCGATGACTGTTTTCCAGCAATAGTTGTCCGGGCTCATCCGTAAACAAAACGGCATCCGGATAATCTGTACGGATATGCAGGATATCTTTTGCGGGTGTTTTGGGATGAATAAGAATAAGTGGAATGCCGGCTACCTGGAATGCATAGAGCCATAGGGTGTGCCGGCAGTTATTTCTGCAGGCAAGGATGGCATGGGTTCCATCCGGTACTGATTTATTTTGCTGCAGGTATGCTGCAAACTGGTCCGTAAGCGCACAGAGACCGGAAAAGGTATATGACTCGTCTCCGTCAGCCAGGGCGATCTGATCCCGGTAACGGGAGGCCGCCCAATGCAGCATCCAGGCAATATTTTCCCCGTGTTTCTTCCTGGCCCGGAACAGCAGCCACAGTGAACGGGGGGAAATTAAGCCCAGCCTTGCTAATTGCACGGTGAGTCGGATCATTCAGCTTTATTTTTCAGTCTGCGCCATTGCAGCCTGTACCAGAGGTTCGGTACAAGTATATCGAGAAAGCGGGGGATGGCAATACACCAGGGACGGTATTTTCTGCGCCGCCGGATGATGCTGTGCAGAATGACATCGGCCGCTTTTGCGGAGCTCATGGCCGGCCGTTTGTGGTTTTGCTCAACGATCATACTCATGCGTGTTCTCACCAGCGGCAGGTAGACCTGGCAAAGGGAAACACCGGCAGTTTTCATCTCCGGTTCAGCACAGCGTAACCAATGATCGAAAGCGGCTTTACTGCTGTGATAGGCTGACCAACCGGCCGTATGAGGAAGAAAAAGACTGACGGTGGATACATTGACAACGATTCCTTTTCGCTCCATTAAACCCGGTAATAATCCGAGGAATAACTGCACCGGCCCTGTAAAATTGATGGCACTGCTTCTTTTGGTATCATGAAAACGGTCCGTGCTATCGGATAATTTCCGGTAAATGGAATGACCTGCATTGCTGACCAGGATATCAATACGGATCCCTTTTCCCTGCAGGTCCGACAGCAATTCGTTCACTGCTGTTTCTTCACGGAGGTCGGTACAACAGGTTTGAACAGATGCTTTATTCCTGCATAGGTTGCTGATTTCTTCCAGTCTTTCCTTAGTTCTGGCCACCAGTACAAGTTTCACCGGGTAATGACTCAGTCGTATCGCCAGTTCGGCCCCGATACCATAGGAAGCGCCTGTGATCAGGATGGTTTTATTGGAAACAGCCGCGGCCAGTTTATTGGGGTTAACCGGTCGTACAGGAAACAGGAAGGAATCCAGTGGGTGGCGGAAATCATATTGATCAGTGGCAGCGGGCATGGTATGAAGTTATGGATGTTGGTGTTATCATCCGCATCACTCACTACCGCCTAGTACACCAGGTTATTGCAATTACCCAGGTTATACACGGGTTTAGCCCCATTCGCGGTACGAACATTTTTAAAGACCGTGTTATCGGCATCCCTTACTGTTACTGTGGCGTTTTCAGGAACCAGTATATTTTCGAAGTAGAGATTTCTTAAATGATGGGCCGCCGTTTTAAACCCGTTGATATTCATCACCGGTTCCTTCACATTGGCGCCGGCGAGACTGATATTTTTAAAAGTAAAATTTTCAAATACCGGTACTTCCGGAGCCGCTTCCCCATCATTGTTGTAATTCAGTTCTGTGAATACGGTGATCTTCTGCAATTCACAATCGGTGACCGTTACATTCCGGACATAACCACCGCGGTCTTTGGTACACTTGATCTGCATGCCATGCAGGAGATTTCCCGCCTTACAATCCTGTACCAGCACATCACTTACACCACCGGACATTTCACTGCCAATGGAAATACCATGGCCGCGTTTAAATTCACAATCGGTAATGCGCACATTGCGGGTGGGTTTTGCCACCAGGAAACCTTCCGGGTTTTTACCGGATTTGATAGCGATGCAATCATCACCGGTATCAAAGCTGCAGTTGAAAATGTAGGAGTCGGTGGAAGAGTCAGGATCCACCCCATCCCCGTTCCGGACATTGCTGTGAATATCCAGGTTGTGCAGGGTGATATTATCGCAATAGATATAATGGAGCGTCCAGCAAGGCGGCTCTTTGATCGCCAGGTTATCCATACTCACATCCTGGCAATTCATCAGACAGATCAGCCGGCCGCGGCTTCTCATTCCATTGGCCTGTATCATTGCGTTTCCGAGTTGTTTACCACCACCCATGATCGTTCCCCCGCCAGTGATGCGCAGGTTTTTAACGGTATACACTTCATTACGATCCAGTTTGCCCGCGTTGATCAGGCTGGCATAGGTTTTCATTTCCCAGCCTTCAAAGCGGTTGAGGTACATGGGCAGGTAGTCTTCGGTACTGACCGATCCCTTCAGTATAGCGCCTTTAGCAATAAACAGGGTCATATTGCTTTTCAGCCAGAGGGCACCTGAACGGAAGGTCCCTTTGGGAATCAAAACCGTCCCTCCTTCCGTACAGGCGTCAATAGCTGACTGTATGGCTTTGGTGTTCAGAAAAGCGGTATCGTCTTTGGCGCCAAAATCTAAGATATTGAAGACTTTCCCTTTATCTGCTGTTCTAAAACGGAGGGAATTGGATTTGAGTTTAGTCCCCCTGATCCTGACCGTAACCGTATACGAGGTGGAAGGCTGCAGTTCATTCAGCAGAAAATTGGTCTTACCAGTATTGCCCACAGGTATTCCGTTGAGACTGATCTCATAGTTTACTGCTGTTGCTGCATATTGTTTATCCCAGAGCAGGGCCACAGAGTTTTCACTGAGTGTGCCGGGGGCAAGGAGAAGATTTAATTTCTTTGGTGGCATCGCCGCTATGGAGCAGATGCACAGTGCGCAAGAGATAAGTGTCAGGAGCAGTTTTTTCATATAGCGTGAGCGCTGTTGGAGTTATCACCAGCAGCTCAAAGCTATAGTCCCCGGCCGGGACTATTATCCTGTGCTGTCAGGGGTGAGTACTGTTGGTGTTCTCACCAACAGTCTCTGCCTGCTGTTGTAGTTCTCACCAACAGTCTCTGCCTGTAGTTAGTGAGTATACCAATAGTCCCAGTCTGCTGTTGGTGAGAACACCAATAGTCCCAGTCTGCTGTTGGTGAGAACACCAACAGCACTCACAATCCCCGCAATAGTATAGACCATTTTCACCTGCATGTTGGTTCATATAAATAGTAATACCAGTGTCAATAAAATCCCCGCAATAGTATAGACTATACCTTTCCTGAAGATGCTCGTCTTTGGCATAAACATCCAGAAAGAGGAAATCACAAAAAAGAACAGGGAAACGCCGAAAAATATATTCAGGAAGAACAGCGGTTCGGAGGATTTGGCTTTGTGCAGTCCGGTGAGTTTATTAATAATAAAAGGCAATTCCTTTACTTTATATTCTGTGTGACCGGTGGCTTTGTTATAAGTACCGTTATTAAAATAAACGAGGGCACCTTCGGTTTTAGTGACTTTCAGTTCTTTGATCCGCGTTTCTTGCCCCAGTTCCTTTGCCTCCAGGTTGGGCTTCAGTTCTTTTACGATCTGTTTTTCTTTTTTCAGGAAATCGGTGTCCCGGAAAATGAGTACAATACCACTGAGTGAATAGACGGCCATAATACCGGCCAGGAAAAAGCCCAGGTAACGGTGTAAAACGCGCATACTGGTGCTGAGAGAGGTTGTTGCCATGTCGGATCTTGCTTATTTAAGGGGGCAAAAATAGGGTGCTGCTATATTTATGATTTGACGGAATCGGGAAATGAAAATTGCGGGATCGGGAAAAAGTGAATAGAAAATAGTAAATAGAGAATTGGGATGGGAGGTTGGTGAATTTACATCCCCAGGGAGAAGATAAAGAAATGCTGACCCTCCCAGGTTTGCAGTACAACATTGGTTTTTCCACTCATCTCACTAAATGATTGCAACCCGTTTTTCTTTAACTGGCCGATTCTTTCCGCGGTCTTAATACCGAAATAGGTAATGGCCGGGTAGTTAAAATGCGAGGCCTGGTGCAGTCCTATGATCATGAGCCCGTCTGTGAGAATGGCATGTGGATAGGGGCTTTTCATTTCTGCTTTTACCTTGAACCCGATTTTTTTCCAGAAAGAGAGCGCGGCAGCCAGGTCGGTGACCGGGTAAGCAAATTCACCAAAGGCGCCACAGATTTTATTCGGGTATTTTTCCGGGACATTGTAATCGGCGGGTTGCATGGTCAGCAGGTTAACACCGGTGGGTTGCTTAAAGCCGCCCGGGTTATTGGACAAAACAATATTGAGTCCGCCTGGTGCCTTAAAGAGGTAACGCTTAACGAAATCGCCGGGCTTAGGTTTTTGTATAAATTCAACACTGTCTTTTTCGAGTGATGTGACCAGGCTTTCCGGATCGGACATATAATAGGTGAGACCGATATAGGGGGTATTTTCTTTGCGTATGGTCAGCAGCAGACTCCCGTCACTCAGCTGCATCCAGGGAGCCGGGTATTCATTTGAACCAATTTTTGCAAAACCCAGTTTTTCATATACGGCCAGAGAAGAATCCAGATTGCTGCTGGTGATATACACGCTGGCCACATCTCCCAGTCTGCTTTGTGCAGTATTGGTGAAAGGGAGGAGCAAAAATCCAAGCAGGCAAAATAATATCAGGCGCATAAAACAGGGTAAATGGATACCTAATATACAAAAATCCGGGTAAAGTATGAAGTTAGAAGTACGAAGCGCCTTCGTTGAATTATCAGTTTAGAGAAGAGGTTGTTGGCTGCAGCCGGGCAATTGGTAAAAGAACGAGGTTAGAAGAACGCTGACTCACTGTCATTTCGAGCGCAGCGAGAAATCTTAACTCTCTCTCCCCTCTGCCTGTTGTCATTCCGAACGAAGTGAGGAAACTTAACTCCGTTGCTTGGGTTAATTTTCATAGAAATGTTGCAATGCTCAAATACAAGATTCCTCGCTATTCGCTTCGGAATGACAATTTTTTTGGAGTTAAAAAGAAATACAAGATTTCTCGCTACGCTCCACCTTCGTTTCACGACGGCGGGCAGGCGAAATCGAAGTCCAGTCTTGTAGTTGTCGGCCAGTTCACAGCTTGTTCATTGTCCTTGGCAAGGGGAAGGCTGCAACTTATAAGTGAAATCCAAGCTACGTCAGTCGTACTTCTTACTTAGTTAAATACAAGGTTCCTCGCTACGCTCGGAATGACAGGGCGTTGGGGAAGGGAAGGGTAAGATTTCTCGCTCCTTGCCCTCCGAAGTGAAACGAAGGAAGGAGCGCTGGAAATCTGAGGGCCGGCCCCTCACCTTATGCAAAAGGAGCGGCCGCAGCCACTCCCCATTCACTATTTACTATTTTCTATTCTCTTATAGTCTCTCATACAGCGCCCGCAGCTTCTCCCTCGTCATGATCTTCTCCCAGTCCTTGCCCAGCGCATTTTCCCAGAGCGGTTTCATGCCCATGCTGACATTGATCATCTTTTCGAAATCCTCATCGGACAGGCCCTTGCAGATACCCGCCGGGATATCGATCTTATTTTTGTCCACCATATATTTAAATTCCTTTACACCAGCGGGATAATATTCTTCGAGATGATTCATCACGATACAGTTGCCGATGCCGTGTTTGGTACCGAGCAGGTAGCTGAGACCATAACTAACGGCGTGGGCTACCCCCACTTGTGAATAAGCGATACTCATGCCACCGGCATAAGAAGCCATCATCAGTTTATCGTCGGATTCTTCGTCCCAGCCATCCTTATTTACATATACATCGCGGCAGAGCTGCAGGGCTTTTTCGCCATAACTCTTACTGAATTCATTGAGATAAGTGCCTTCCAGGCTTTCGATACAATGGATATAGCAGTCCATACCCGTATAAAAACGCTGGTTGGCCGGGGCATCTTTGGTCAGCTCCGGATCCAGTACGATCTGGTCGAATGGTGTGAAGTCGGAGTTCATGCCCAGTTTTTTGGTGGGGCCGGTTAATACGGTTGTCCTGGACACTTCTGCCCCGGTGCCACTGAGTGTGGGAATTCCGGCTTTGTAAACACCGGGTCTTTTCACGAGGTCCCAGCCCTGGTAGTCGGCTGAGGAGCCAGGGTTATTCATCATCAGTGAAACAGCTTTGGCCAGGTCCATAGTGGAGCCGCCACCAATGCCGATCACACCGGAAACCGTGCCGAATTCCTCTTTGAGGTCATTGGCCAGTTTATCTACATAGGTCGTTTTCGGTTCGTAGGTTACATCAGCGAAGATCACTTTATCATTGCCACGAAGGGGGATGCGGTTCACGAGTGCCCTGCCTTCGAAGAAATGGTCCACGAGGAAGATCATGGGCTTGCCGTCTTTGCGGTTGGGGGCCAGGATTTCATCGAGCTGGTTGAAAGAGCCGCGGCCATAGATGACGTAGCCGATCATTTTGAAATTGCGGAATGCCATAGAGAAAATTTGGGCAAAATTAATGCAATGCAGCCTGCGGCTGAAATTTGGCCACGGATTTGTTTGCCTTCGCAAAGGAGGTTGGCCACGAATTAACACAAAAGCACACGAAAAATACAGAAAGGCAGGCCACGGATAACACGGATAACACGGATAGCCACGGATTGATTTGCCTTCGGCAAATGAGAGGATCACGAAGGGGCACGAAAAGAGTCCCGCAAAGCTTAAGTGTCTTCAATCCGTGTCTATCCGTGTGATCTGTGGCTTGCATTAATTCGTGTCCTTTCGTGTGATTTCGTGGCCAAAATATTTTATCGCTTTCGGCGATAAAATCCGTGTCTATCCGTGTTATCCGTGGCCTGCCTTTTAAAATTACCGCGAAGCGGGAATTCCTTTCCGGCAAAATTTCGTGGCCCCAAACTACCCCGCAGGGGTTTATTGCCGAAGGCAATAAGCAGCTATTTGCATTAAAGCAGTTTTGCGGCTTTGCTGAGATCTTCAGGCGTATCAATCTCCACACCCATGTAGTCCACGATAATCATTCGCATGGGCACCCCGTTTTCGAGGTAGCGCAGGCACTCCACTTTTTCAGCGGCTTCGAGTGGGGTTATCGGCCAACTGGTGAAATCGAGCAGGGCTTTTTTGCGGAAGGCATAGACACCGATATGTTCGTAGTAAGTGGTTGGGAAGTTTTTATCACGCGGGTAAGGAATCACGCTGCGGCTGAAGAATAAGGCATTCATATTTTTATCCACGGCCACTTTTACAAAATTGGGATCATCAATCTCTTCCTGTTTGGTGAGCACCTGCATCATAGAAGCTACCTGCACGGCCGGATCTTCAAACTGGTTCAGCAGTTTTTCCAGTGGGGCTCTTTTTACAAACGGGGTATCTCCCTGTACATTCACAATAATATCTACCTCCATATCCACGGCTGCTTCCGCGATCCGGTCACTCCCGCTCTCGTGTTCATGTTTACTCATCACCGCCTTCCCTCCGGCCGCAGTCACTTCTGTAAAAATGATCTCGCTGTCGGTCACCACCACCACTTCATCAAATAAACCGGTAGCCACCGTGGCATCATAGGTATGACGAATAACGGTTTTATCACCCAGCAACTGCATCAGTTTGGCCGGGAAACGCGTGGCGCCATAGCGCGCCGGGATCATGGCGATTTTTTTCATAGTGCAAAAATACAGAATTACCACTCCCTGTCATATCACCGGGAATAGCAATAAATGGAACGGCGGGTGATTTTAAAAAGGATGAATCATGATGTGTATTCCTTTCCCTAAGAAGCTACAAACCTGAACCGAAGAAAACAACTAACTGGTTTTCGAGAAGATAAAGCTCTGCGTCATAGATGGCATCATCACCATAGGATATAGTGATCTTCCTGATCCAGGGACGCTCCCCGATCAATTCTTTTTCAACAGTAATGCTATACTCGCGTTCTCCTTTTTTGAAAATTTTGCTTTCAGTGGGGAACTCATCTTTATCACTGAAGACATCCTTGAATTCAGGAATGAGGCGAAGCAGGATAAAACCCTGTTCAAGTGTAAAATCCGGAAGGAACCAGGTGTCCGAACCATATTCATACCCCATGAACCGGTGCCATTCGGCCCCGTTTTTATACAACTGTTTATGAAGTTCATAACCACCTTCTTCAATATTATGGCGCTGCCCTTCCTTCACCTCCAGTTTATTACCAAAGGGAATATAGACCTGTTTGAAATAATCCTTCATCTCCTTCACCACCGTCAGCTTTGGAGGAGCTACTGGTAAAAGATAGGAGCCAACGATATAACCGGTCTTATTATTAAAACTGACTTTCTCCCAATAACCATGCATGCCCTCCGTAACAACGGATACCAGTTCCTCTTCTGTCTGTTGCAAACTGATTTTTGTTCCGTATGGAATCTTGTCCAGCACTTTCGCTCCAATAGCCGGTTTTTCCCGGATACTGAGTCCGGATTTAGCGGCTACCCAGGCAGTACGGGTCTGTCCGGATACCATATTGCCGGATAATATTAATGCCAGTAAAGAGATAAGAAGTTGTTTGTTCATGTCAGTATGTTATGAGTTGATGACAGAATCGTCTTGTTTCCGGAAGGGCTTCACCAGCAAACTCATAATATCCTCATCCTTTTCTGCCGGGTAATAGCGGTCCAGTCCGTATTTCAGTTCTTTCGTATCCAGGAAGGAAAATGTACCCAGTAACCGGTCCCAGATGGAAAACACCGCCCCATAATTACTGTCGGTATAGGGCTGTTTCCAGTGATGATGCACTTTATGCATATTGGGAGAGATCAGGATATAGCTGAGCGCTTTGTCTAGTCCTTTAGGCAAACGGATATTTGCATGTGTAAAAGC
>CAZYTV010000071.1:0-17220 GCA_964650455.1 uncultured Chitinophaga sp.
AACCTGATATTTCTGGTCCTGTTGTCCTGGGTATCATTTAATCTGATAGAGAAAAAGTTTTTGGGACTGAAAAAGTATTTTGAATACAGCCCAAAGCAGGTTGCTTCTTCAGTACAATGATTTCAGGGAATGATGATTGCCTTTATGCCATATCAATATGATCTCAGTAATAGTTCCTTCTTATAATTATGGTCACCTGGTGTCAGATTCCATTGTTTCCATTCAGCGGCAATCTGTTGCTGACTGGGAAATGATTATTGTGGATGATGGTTCTGCGGATCATACAGAAAGTGTTGTAAGGGCTTTTGCGGAAAAGGATGCACGTATCCGTTTTTTTAAGCAGCAAAATGCAGGTCCGAGTGCAGCCAGGAACCTTGCACTTCGTGAAGCAAAAGGGGATTTTATACAATTTCTCGATGCCGACGATCTGATTCAGCCGGAGAAATTTGCCCGGCAATTAGCCGTCTTTGCCAGTGCACCCGGGATCGATGTGGTGTACGGACCAGTCAGGTATTTCACCAATGATCCTTTTGACGAGTCCTCCCTTTTATATACGTACTGGGGAGTGAACAAAGAATGGATGCCCAAAATCAGGGGAAACAGTCAGGAAATGCTGGTACCTGCTTTAAAAGGCAGTTTTGCCCATATCAGTTGTTTTCTTTTCAGTAAAGCAATAGTGGATAAAGCAGGCCCCTGGGATATCAGCAAGCGGGCTGCAGAAGATTATCTGTTTGTTCTAAACTGTGTGCTGGCCGGGGGACATTTTGAATACCGGGAGGAGAAAGGTAGCTATGCACTGGTGCGCTGGCACGGCAATAATGCCAGCCGGAATGTAAAATGGATACATGAGGAGGAACGTAAAATGCGGATGGAACTGGCCCCACGGATTGAGCAAACCGGCAATAAAGAGGCCGTGGAAACGAATAACAACGCGATCAAAGCCCTGGCCATGATGAACCGTAAGTCCTGGCGGAACCTTTTCCTCAGCGGTGGCCCGCTTGATTTTTTAAAAAAAGGGCTACGTCTTTTAGGACTTGAAAAATTAGCCAGGAAGATTTTTTACCGATAATTGTTTTTAGCATTACCTGTAAATCAACAGCATTGAAAGTTCTTTTTGATACACAGATTTTCGACTGGCAGATCAATGGCGGTATTTCCCGCTATTTTATCGAGGTGCTGAACCGGCTCCGGCAGGATCCGGAAGTGGATGTATGCTTTAAATGCCGGCACTCCTATAATACCTATATCCAGGGAACCCCCTGGCTGACCAACCAGCCAGTTTTAAAAAATCTGCATTTTAAAGGAAAACTCGGAGCCCTTAAACTGATCAACCAACAGATCAACCGGCCCTGGAGCAACCGCCAGTTGCGCAAAAGCCAATGCGACATTTTTCACCCTACTTATTACGATCCATATTTTCTGAATACACTGGGTCATCAAAAGATGGTCCTGACGGTTTATGACCTGACTAATGAAAAATTTAATGATCATACCCCGCTGACCACAAAAGTGCTGGACTGGAAAAAACAACTGATCGGAAGAGCCGATCATATTATTGCTATTTCAGAAAATACCCGGAAAGACGTTATTGAATATTACCAGGCAGATCCGGCTAAAGTGACCACGGTTTACCTGTCTGGTGGATTTGATAAGTCCGTCCTGGATGCACCCCGTGATCCGGAAATGGATCAGTTCAGCTCACCCTATGTTTTATTTGTAGGCAGCCGGGGTACCTATAAAAATTTTAATGCTTTTGCAAAGGAAGCCGCCCCGGTATTAGTGCGGGAGAATATTCACCTGGTACTGGCAGGTGGCGGACCGATGTCGGCTGCTGAGCAAGCCCTGTTGCAGGAACTGGGTATCGCTGACCGTGTAAAAGCCTATGCGCATGTCAGTGATAAGCTGTTGGCACAATTGTATCAATCTGCCCTGCTTTTTGTTTTTCCCTCCCTGTATGAAGGCTTCGGATTACCCGTGCTGGAAGCCATGCAATGCGGCTGCCCGGCCCTGCTCAGTAATAATTCTTCTTTGCCCGAAGTGGGAGGCCCAGCTGCTGCTTATTTTGATCCACTGACACCGGGGGCGCTGACCCTTGCACTCAGCGAACTGATACCAGATGAGCCGCGCAGACAACAAATGAAAACAGAGGGGTACCAGCAGGCTACCCGGTTTAACTGGGAACGTACAGCCACAGGACATAGGGACGTTTATAAAAAACTGCTCGGATGAAAAAAGCAATTATTTCCGGGATATCCGGACAAGATGGCGCCTATCTCGCCCGCTTATTAGTGCAGCATGATTACCAGGTGACCGGACTTGTCCGCGGCAGCCAGGGAGAAGGGCTGTGGCGCCTCAAATATCTCGGCATTGCAGAACAGGTGCAACTGGTGGAATGTGACCTGACCGATATGTCGCAGATCTTCCGCCTGATCCAGGAAATACAACCGGATGAAGTATATCACCTGGCCGCCCAGAGTTCCGTGTCAGCATCTTTTACACAGCCCATTGCCACCATCAATTACAATACAATCTCCACACTCAACCTACTGGAAACGATCCGGCTTTCCCATGCTTCCCTCCGTTTTTACCAGGCGTCCAGCAGCGAAATGTTCGGAGCCGTACAGCGCCTGCCGATTGATGAGGATACCGTGATCAATCCGCAAAGTCCTTATGCGATCTCAAAAGCCACTGGTTACTGGATGACCCGCAATTACCGGGAAGCCTATAAGCTGTATGCCACCAGTGGTATTTTATTCAACCATGAATCGGCGCTCCGGCAGCCCAATTTTGTAGTCAAGAAAATTATCCGCACAGCCCTCGATATCCGCGAAGGAAAAGCCGATCAACTGGTACTGGGGAATATTGATGTGCGCCGCGACTTCGGTTATGCCCCTGCTTATGTGGAAGCCATGTGGCGGATCATGCAGCAGGATCAACCGGATGATTTTCTGATCTGTTCGGGCTTCTCATCTTCAATCCGGGAAATTGTGGAAATGGTTTTTGCCATACTGGATGTACCCTTAACGGCCCTGCATACCGAACAAAGCCTGTACCGGCCTGCAGAAATTGATGAGAATTTTGGAAACCCGGAAAAAGCAAAACGGGTACTCAACTGGAGCTATGATATGAACCTGGAACAGTTGCTAATGCAACTAATACTGGATGAGAATGAAGTAAGAGAGTTTTTAAAATTGCACAGCTAATATTAATGCTTTCCCTAATTTTTTATAGCTGATGAATCCTCCCCGCATTTCAATTATTACTCCTTCTTTTAACCAGGGCAATTATATCGAGGAGACGATACTTTCTGTACTGAACCAGGATTATCCCAACCTGGAGTATATTATTATAGACGGGGGAAGTACCGATCAGACTGTTGATGTCATCAAAAAATACAATGACCGGATCAGCTACTGGGTATCCGAAAATGACCGGGGCCAGAGCCATGCGATCAATAAAGGATTTGAAAGGGCTACCGGTGAAATCATCAATTGGATCAACAGCGATGATCAACTGATGCCGGGAACTCTTCATAAACTGGCGGCTATTTTTACTGCCGACCAGGAACTGATGATGGTACATGGACGGATCGAATATTTCGGTGAAACCCGCCCCCATTTATCGGTAAACCTGCCACCCAAAGACCTGGACACCCGCTACGTGTCCCATATCTGCATGCCACAGCCCGCTACCTTCTACCGGCGTACACTCCTGCTGGAACAGGGTTTACTCGATGAATCCCTTCATTTTTCCATGGACACGGATCTCTTTATCCGTGCCGGTTTGCATTATAAGATCCGTCAGTCAGCAGAAGTGTTCTCCCGTTTCCGCCTGCATGCGGCCAGTAAATCCGTTAGTGCCTTCAGTAAAAATTTTCTGAAGGACAATGCCGTCATATTTAGCAAAACACTGACTACACTTGGATATAGTAGTGTTATTGCAGAAATGAAAAGTCTGAAATTATATACAGAGCCTTCTCAGTTATATAAAAAGCCTGATCGCGATTTTGACGGAAGAAAAATGATTTTTTATTTTTTACAACACAGGTTAAGCACCCTCTATTTTCACCGCGAAAAAGCAGAGTATAGACGAATCTTCAGACACTTATTGTTTCATCATACATTCCGGCTGCTTGGATCCGGGAAATTACTAGCTTACCGTGCACTTCTTTTTTTACCAGCCGGTTTCCTGCATGGAATTAAAAAATTAATCAGTAACAAGTAAAACGCCCGGTATATGTATCAGCCTTTGTTGGTGAATGCATGAACGGCTAACGGGTAAATCAACGCTATGAAAATTCTCTTTATACAAAAAATGAACGGGATCTCCGGTTCTGAACTGTACATGCTGCAGATCCTGCCGGAACTGAAGCGCAGAGGTTACGATGTCGAAATGCTGATTATCTATCCCACAACTGGGGATAATAATAAACGATACATCGCTTACCTGGCCGAACACGGGATACCCACCCATGAGATCTATAATCACCGGGCGCTGTCACCGATCTTGTTTTATAAGTTTTATAAACTCCTGAAGAAAAATAAATACGACCTGGTGCAGGCCAATCTCGTGCATGCGGATTTTCTCGCGGCGGCAACCAAATTTTTCTTTTTCCGGAGTATGAAACTGCTCAGTGTCAAGCACGGTTACCATCCTGCCTACCAGGTTAAGTATGGCTTTGATTTCACCCATCTCCGGAGTGATCCGTATTTCTGGGTGGAAAAGTTTGCCAGTAATGTGGCCAGCTATAATGTCACCATCTCCATGGGGCTCTATAAAGTATTTACCGACGGAGGCATTGTAAAATCAACCCGGATCCGGAATATTTATTACGGGCTTACGCTGAAAGAACCGGTGGAACAGAAATCAGTGGAGAAAATGCCGGAAGGACCCTTTGCCCTGATCGTAGGACGATTGGTAGGGTTCAAAGGACATAAGCTGCTGATTGAAGCCTGGAAAAAAGTACATGCAGCGGTGCCCGAACTGAAACTTTGTATTGCCGGCAACGGGGAGTTGTACAATGTGCTGGATCAGCAAATAAAAGAAGCAGGCCTGGAACATACTGTACTGCTCCTTGGGCATGTGCCCAATCCGCATCCGCTGATGCAGCAATCGGTTTTCACCCTCGTCACTTCCGTATGGGAAGGATTTGGCCTGATCCTCCTCGAAAGCTGGCTCCATAAAAAAGCCATCGTGGCTTTTGATGCACCGGCGATGAACGAAGTAATCGATCATGGCAAAAACGGGCTGCTGGCTCCGGCCGGTAATACAGAGGAGCTGGCAAAGCAAATCATCTATCTTTACCAGCAACCCGGCCTGGCCGCACAGTTCGGCGAAAACGGCTATCAGAAACTGCACAACTATTATACACTGTCCCGCATGACAGATGAAACGGAAGAAGTGTATAAAATGATTGTAAACCGCTAAAGCAAGTGATGGATGGAATACGGTGATTATTCAGCCTTTAATATGATCAGGACCCAGGATTTTTACCTGGTGCCGCTTTGCCTGATCGTATTGATGTTTTTTATACGGGCTATGTATATGAAGTACCGGGATACACCGATACAGCGTTATATTCTCCCGGCCTTTTCCCTACGTATTTTAGGTGCAGTGATTTATACGCTCGTAATTCACTACTATTACGGATTTGGAGACAGCCATAATTATTACCAAGGGGTACTGGACCTGCATCATGCGGTAACGGATGACAGATCATTTATCAGCGATATTTATGGGAAACTGAAGCTGGAACCGACGGACCGTTTATTTCCCTACTTCTATTATGATGGTTATGGGGTGAGTCATTACTATATGCAGGAGGTGCGGACCTATAACGTATCCCGCTTCGCCCTGCCTTTTTCCCTGCTGTTCAACAAGAGTTTTCTGTGCATTTCTTTTTGTATCAGTTTTCTGTCATTCCATGGCTCCTGGCGGATTTTTAAGATGTTTTATGAAATGTATCCGACCCTGCACAAGAAAATTGCCCTGGCCACCCTTTTTCTGCCCTCGATGCTATTCTGGGGAACTTCGCTCCTGAAAGACCCGATCTGTGTGGCCGCGATGGGTTATTTTACCTATGCCTGTTACTCCGCCCTGATCAAGAAAAAAAATATTACCAGTTCGGTGATCACAATCATTTTATCCGGATTGGTGCTGAATAACCTGAAGCCCTATATCCTGCTTTGTATGTCCGCCGTATTCATGTTATGGGTCTTTTTGAGGATCAGGGATAAAATTGAGGATAAGACGATGCGGATCGTGTCCACCTCCTTCTTTGTGGGTGCGGCCATGGCGGTTGGCTTTTTCCTTTCCAACAGCCTGGCGGATTCGGAAGCTGCCCAGTTTTCTTCTGATAAATTATTAGGTACGGTACAAAAGCAACAGGCTATTTTTGGGAATGCAAGTGAAGAAGCGGGTGGGGGCGGGGGCTCCAAATTCTCGGTGGCCAAAGCCGAAAGCCCTTTGCAGTTAGCAGCTTCTTTTCCGATCGGTATCGTCAATACATTTTTCCGGCCCTTCCCCTGGGATGTACGCTCCCCGGTGGCCATTCTTTCCGCATTGGAGGCTTTTGCCTTCCTGGCCCTGACCTGGATGTGTTTTAGGCGGGTTGGAATAAGCAAAACCTTCAATATCATGTTCTCGGAACCTGTCATTGCATTTTGTTTCATATTTGCGATTTTATTCGGGGGGATTATCGGGCTCACCACCACCAATTTCGGCGCCCTGTCCAGGTACAAAATTCCCTGTATCCCCTTTTATGCCATGGCTTTTATCCTGATTATGCATAAATCCGGTAAATTCAACCAATCATATATCTTTAGCAAGCGTTTATTCTAACTGATTATCATAGTAGCCGGGCAGGTCCACCAGTTTTCGCCCTGTCCACATCGAAGCTGAACCATTTTGTAGAACATTATTTTACCACCATGTGCGGTATCGCAGGCTCTGTAAATTTTAATTTAGACATTCCCCGTCTGACCAAAGACCTCTGGCACCGGGGTCCGGACGAACAGTCCACCTGGGCGGATGATAATGTACAATTTCATCACCACCGGCTGGCGATCCTGGATATTGCCACCGGCCAGCAGCCGATGCATTACCAGGAGCTCACGATCATTTTCAATGGCGAGATCTATAATCACCTGGATGTAAGGAAGAAACTGGGACTGGTCTGTTCAACCAATTCAGACACCGAGACCATTCTTCACGCCTATAAAAAAATGGGCCCTTCCTGCCTGGAAGAGTTTGAAGGGATGTTTGCCTTTGCCCTGTATGATAAAACAAAGAAGGAAATTTTTCTGGCCCGTGACCGCGCCGGAAAAAAACCGGTTTATTATTATACCGACGGGGAACGTCTTGTTTTTGCCAGTGAACTGAATGCCCTGGCCGGACAGTTGCCACTCGAGATTGATGATAATGCGGTGTACCAGTACCTCTATGCCGGTTATTTTTTCCAGTCCTTTATGCCTTACCAGGGCGTGAAGAAATTAACCGCCGGCAGTTATGCCATTATCAGCACCCGGGATTTAACCATCTCTGTTACCCGTTGGTGGGATATACATAAATTTTACCTGCAGCACAGTAAGGATAGTTTTGAACAGGCACTTGAGAAAACGGATGAGTTACTGAAGGCTGCGGTGAAAAGAAGAATTGAATCCTCTGATCTTGAAGTGGGTTCATTCCTCAGCGGGGGGATCGACAGCGGATTGGTCACCGCGATGGCCAGCCAGTACAATTCAAAACTAAAGACATTTACCGTTTCCTTTGCCGGTGGCGAATATGATGAAGCCCCGTTGGCCAAACTGGTGGCAGACCGCTATGCCACGCATCACCATGAGATCGTGATCGGCTTCGATCACCTGCTGGATGATGTGGAAACCATTCTGCGTAATTATGGTTCCCCCTTCTTTGACAGTTCATCCATTCCCAGTTACTATGTCAGCCGCGAAGCCCGGAAACACCTGACCGTTATTCTCAACGGGGATGGGGGCGATGAAATTTTTGCCGGGTATCGCCGCTATGTACCCTTTGCCCGTTATGATTTTTTCAAAGCCGGCGGATTGGTTAAAAATTTATCCAGCCTGGTATTTCCCTTAATGCCGATCTCGCATGATAAGAAGAATAAGTATAACTATATCTACCGCCTGATCGACCTGGCCCGCAAGGATGGACTGGATACCTATTTCTCCTCCACCCTCGATATTTTTGAAGACCATGTTTCCCAACTGAAAGGCAACCGGGATTATTCACTCCGCAGCATACAGACCTCCTTTGACCAGATCAACAAATCAAAACTGACAGGCATGCAGAAAATGCTCAACCTGGATTTTGATCATATCCTGGAAGCCAACCTGCTGGTGAAAATGGATATTGCCACGATGGCCCATTCACTCGAAGGCCGCAGTCCACTGCTTGCCAAAGATATCCTGGAGTATATTCCGACCTTACCGGATGCCTATAAAGTAAAAGGAACACAAACAAAATATATACTGCGCACCCTGGCAGAAAAATACCTGCCTCCCGAACTAATCCACCAACCCAAAAGAGGATTTGAAATTCCCCTGAAAAAATGGATTGATGGCGAACTGAAAGACCTGATCGCCAGCTATATCCTCGCCCCCAATGCCTACTGCCGCAGTTTCCTGCAGCCAGGTTTCATCGAAAACCTCTGGGCCAATAAAGTCCAGACCGGCGCAGAGAAAAGAGCCAAAATGATCTGGTCGTTGTTTGCGCTGGAAGTGTGGTATCGGAAGTGCTACCTGAAGAAATAGGAATGAGAAGGAAGTCAAAATTCAAAAGTAAAAAGTAAAAAAATCCTAAAGCGGGAGAAGGTTGAAATGCCAGAAGTTGCACATTTTGGTAAAAGGGCACTTATCTCACCGCACTAAATAGGAGTCTGAGGTTTTAAACGACCCTTTTGACTTTTAACTTTTGACTTTTGAATTATTTCAATCAGCCTGTTTCATGCTAAGAAATCCTGCACCTTCTTTTTCTTCTGAAATATCAGGCTACGAACTACTAACTACTAACTTCCGACTAATCCTAAGATGCCCAAATTAATCCGAATCACCACAGCACCGATTTCCCTCAACGTCCTCCTGCCCGGACAAATGCGTTATATGCAGGAAAACGGGTTTGATGTATTGATGGTAAGCAGTGATGGTCCTGAACTGGCGAAAGTAATCGAACGCGAAGGCTGTCGTCATCATATCGTGCCGATGACGCGGAAGATGAGTCCCTTTGCGGATCTCCGTTGCCTGTGGTTATTGTATCGTTTATTCCGAAAAGAAAAACCGGATATCGTGCATTCGCATACTCCCAAGGCGGGTTTACTGGCCATGCTGGCCGCAAAAATGGCCGGGGTAAAATTTCGTCTGCATACGGTTGCTGGTCTGCGTTATATTACCACCAAAGGAATGAGTCGCCGTGTGCTGGTGATGATGGAAAAATTTACGGGCATGGCCGCCACGCATGTCTGGCCCAACAGTGTTTCCATGAAAGCATTTATTGAAGCCAACAAACTCGTGACTCCCCGTAAACTGGAAGTGATCGGGTGGGGGTCCAGCAATGGAGTGAACCTGCAGCGGTATAATTCCGCGGCATTGATGGAAGAAAAACTGAATGAGGTGAAGTCCATCGTGAAGTATGATCCATCCTTGTTTTATTTTCTGTCCGTCGGACGACTGGTGCATGATAAAGGAATGGATGAATTGGTTGGAGCTTTTGCCCGTATTCATACATTGTATCCGCAAAGCCGCCTGATCCTCGTGGGTGCTTTTGAAGATGAAGTGGATCCGGTTTCAGATAAGGCCCGTGAAATGATCCGGAATCATCCGGCGGTCATCGCGGCCGGCTGGAGTGATGCCGTTGAATATTATATGCATATTTCCGATGTGCTGGTACACCCCTCGCACCGCGAAGGCTTTCCGAATGTACTCATGCAGGCCGGGGCCATGGGCTGCCCCGTTATTTGTTCCGCCATTGATGGTAACACCGATATCATCCGGCACCGGGAAACCGGTCTTTTATTTGAAGTAAAGCATGAAGAAGCCCTGATTGGACAGATGCAATCCGCTATTAATGAGCCCGCTATCCTGAAAGTCATGGCCGGGCAACTCCTTCTCCAGATACAAACGCATTATGATCAGCGTGTTGTGCAGTCCTTTCTCCGCGAGAAATACCTCCATCTCCTCGCTGCACATTAGATTTACTCCCTGGTATCGAAAAACTACGATTTTCGTAAAAGTACTAGTACCTGATTTTCCGGTTTAGTGGCACCAATGTTTTGGAAGGGTGAGCGATGTTTCTATTTTAGCTCATCCAAAATCCAGATCAATGAAAACCACATTGAAAAAACCCGTGGCCATTGTTGGCTATTCCGGCCACGCCTTCGTCATCATCGACATCCTGCTGAGTGCAGGGCGCCTGGTGACCGCCTATTGCGACTCCGAAGAAAAGGAGTTTAATCCCTATCATTTAAAGTATCTCGGCAGAGAAGGCGATGTGATCCACAAACTGAAGGATTATGATTTCTTCGCTTGTGTGGGACATAACGGCATCCGCGAAAAAATTCACACCAATCTCAGTCAGTACCTGGGCAACCCGATCAACGCGATTCATCCGAGTGCCGTGATCTCTGCTTCCGTAAAAATGGGTGAAGGAGTGATGATCGCTGCCAATGCCACCCTGAATCCATTAGTGGAAATCGGACGTGGAGTGATCTGTAATACGTCCACCAGTATTGATCATGAATGTATCATTGGTGATTTCACCCATATTGCTCCCGGTGCCGTGCTTTGCGGCAATGTAAGAGTGGGCCGTAATACGTTTATCGGGGCCAACTCGGTCATCCGACAGGGCATTATCATTGGTGACAATGTGACGATCGGTGCAGGCACCGTGGTGGTAAAAGATGTACCCGATGGCGCTACCGTAGTCGGCAATCCCGCGAAGAACCTCGTTAAGAAACCTTCCAGGAAACTGGTGGCGGCTTAATGCCACAAATAAAAATTTTTTAGAACCCGGCGGAGCCGGGTTTTTTTTGGCCACGAATGCACACGAAAGGCCACGAAAAAAATACAGAAAGGCAGGCCACGAATTAACACGAAAGGACACGAAAGAATACAGAAAGGCAGGCCACGGATCACACGGATACACACGGATTATTATTGCCTTCGGCAATAATGGGTCTGCCACGAATGCACACGCCTGTCCCGCCTCATGCGGGGAAAGCACACGAAAGAATACAAAAAGGCAGGCCACGGATCACATGGATAAAATTTATTACCGCAGAGAAATACTGTATTTTTCGTGTGATTTTGTGTGATTTCGAGGCCAAATGAATATCATTCGGGATTACGGGAATCAAAAATCCGTGTTTATCCGTGTGATCCGTGGCTCAAATGCCGCAGGCATTCATTTGCGCAGCAAATCCTTTCGTGGCCACCCCTTTACCGCAGGCAAAACAATCCAGGTATATCTGTATTTTTCGTGTTCATTCGTGTGTTTTCGTGGCTACCCTATCGACTTTTCTCAGTACCTTTGCCCTTTAAAAAAACGCCTTAAACCAACCTTCTTGAAACCTGTGGATATCAACGGATACCGTGTTTTATTCCTTCGGAAAAAGGACAATGAATATGCCCAGCGAGCCGAAGATTATATCCGGTCCCATTTTCCGCAGGCCACCGTTTTTTCAGGCCATCGCAAAGACAAATTGCCCCCCGAAGTCCTCCACTGGAAAGGCGAACTGATGATCTCCTTTATTTCTTCATGGATCTATCCGGCCGGGTTACTGGAGAATGCATCTTATGCCGCTATCAATTTTCATCCCGGCAGCCCCGAATACCCCGGTACCGGCTGTACCAATTTCGCTGTCTATAACGACGAAAAAGAATACGGCATCACCTGTCATCACATGAAGGCCGCCGTGGATTCAGGTCATATTATCCAGGTAAAACGTTTTCCCATTACCCCGGCAGACAATGTGTACACCATCACCCAGCAGTGCTACCGGCTCATCGAGGAAAGTTTTTATGAAATAATGGACCTGGTACTGAAAGGAGCGCCACTCCCGGTTACTAACGAGGCGTGGAAAAGAAAACCGTTCACCAGAAAACAACTCGATGATCTTTGCCATATCCGTCCGGACATGTCGCCAGAGGAAGTAACGAAGCGGATCAGGGCAACGACCTATAAAACACCCTGGGCTTTTACAAAGATCGGGGACCATATTTTTAAACTACAAGCAGAACATAACTACTAATGACAACAGATACGCTGCAGGTTTCCAAAAGCCCGTTAACGGGTAAAGTCTACGAAATCCCCGCTGTTAAAGTGGATAAAGACGGGATCGATGCTTTTATCGCACTTCATCCCGGTAAGAATGTGGTGGTGGTGCAGGGACTCGGATTTGTGGGTTCTGTAATGGGACTGGTGGTGGCCAATGCACTTACTGAAGAATATGCAGTGATTGGTATTGATCTGCCTACGCCTGGTTCTTACTGGAAGATCCGTTCGATCAATGAAGGCGTGTTCCCCGTTATCGCCAGTGATCCCAAGATCGATGAGTATTACCAGCAGGCCCTGCGCAAAAAGAATTATTATGCCAGCTTCGATGCGTATGCATACAGCAAGGCCGATGTGATTGTGGTGGACATCAACCTGGATGTTCAGAAAAAATCAGCTAAGAACAAAGATCTCGAAGGATATGATGTGGACCTGACTCCTTTCCGCAAAGCCATTCAGGCCATCGGGGCGCATTGTAAAGAAGATGTACTGGTACTGGTTGAAACAACAGTACCTCCGGGAACGGCTCAGAAAATTGTACGTCCCCTGCTGGAAGAAGCACTGACGCAAAGAGGGTTACCGGTTGATCAGTTGAAAGTCGGGCATTCCTATGAACGCGTCATGCCCGGACCCAAATACATTGATTCCATCCAGAATTTTTACCGCGTATTTGCCGGTACCGATGAGAAAAGCGCAGTGGCCGTGGAAACATTCCTGCGTACCGTGATCCGTACCGATGAATTCCCGCTGACCCGTCTCGGTAATACCAATGCTACCGAAATGGCCAAAGTGCTGGAGAATTCTTACCGCGCCATGAATATTGCATTTATGGTGGAATGGAGCCGGTTTGCCGAAGAAGCAGGGGTGGATATTTATGAAGTGGTCAATGCGATCCGGATGCGGCCCACACATAAGAATATTATGTTACCCGGACTGGGTGTAGGTGGTTATTGCCTGACCAAGGATCCGTTGCTGGCCAGTTGGGCCAGGATGAATCTTTTTGGCAGTGAGGAAAAACTGGGACAGAGTGAGAAAGGCGTGCATATCAATGACAAAATGCCGGTTTACGCGTTTGATTTCCTGCAGTCACAGTATAAAGCATCTCTTGGTGGAAAGAAAATCCTTTTACTGGGTGTGAGTTACCTTAACGATGTGGGGGATACCCGTTATACACCCGTTGAAGGATTCTATGATCAGTTGGAAATGGAAGGATGCACCATTCACCTGCATGATCCGCACGTGAAATACTGGGAGGAAAAAGATATCTGGATCAACCAGGATCTCGACGGTCTGCTGGAGGATGAATATGATGTGATCGTAATCACCACCGGTCATAAAGACTACCGCGCCAATGCCGCCCTGCTGGAAAAGATCAAAAGCAAACCGGCTGCCTGGGTCTATGATACCATCGGCGTACTGAGCAATGAGGAGATAAGATCGTTGAGTGAGAAGCATGTGGTGAAAGTACTTGGACGAGGGGATCTTTAATTAGTCGGTAGTCGGGAGTCTGATCATTGGTTAAAGCCAGGAGTTCTTTTCCCTGAAGATGCCCAAAAATGAAAATTGAATATTGAGCATTGAATATTGAGCAATTCGCTTCTTTGGAATTCAATGTTCAATATTCAATGCTCAATGCTCATTTAACATTAAAGAACATAAACTTAATAATAGAAAAATGTCAAAAAAAGTGTTGCTCCTCGGCGGAGCCGGATTCATCGGATTTAATATCACTAAATACCTGGCGGAAAACCGCGATTATGAATTGACGATCGCGGATAATTTTGCCCGGGGCAAACAGGACGATTATTTTACGGAACTGGTGAATAAGCATAA
Organism: uncultured Chitinophaga sp.; assembly: GCA_964650455.1. GTDB lineage: Bacteria > Bacteroidota > Bacteroidia > Chitinophagales > Chitinophagaceae > JJ008. Next base: position 14,122 of record CAZYTV010000071.1, read on the forward strand.
TATCCGGGTGGTGGCCGGCGATTTCACGGATCCCGCCACATTTAACCAACTGGATGAATCCTATGATCAGCTTTATATGCTGGCCTCTGTAGTAGGCGTGGATAATGCGAATTCCATTCCGCACGAAATCATCCGGATCAACACGGCCCTTATTTTTAATACCCTGGAATGGATGCGCCGCAGTAAAGTCGGAAAGGTATTGTTTACCTCCACCAGCGAATGTTATGCGGGTACGATTGAAGCCTTTGGCTATACCACTCCCACACCGGAGGAAGTGCCCCTTTGTATCCAGGATATCGGGCATCCGCGGTTTACCTATGCCGTGACCAAAATGCTCGGTGAATCCGGATTCCTGAACTATGCACGGATCCTTGGCTTTGAAGCCACGATTGTCCGTTATCATAATGTGTATGGTCCGCGTATGGGTTTCAAACACGTGATTCCGCACCTGGTGGTACGTTACCGCAAAGGAGAGAATCCGTTTAAAGTATATGGTCATGATCAGACCCGTGCTTTCTGTTATATCAGTGATGCCGTGGAAGGAACCGTGCTGGCGATGGAAAGACCCAATACCAACGGGCAAACCTATCATATCGGTACGCAGGATGAAATTTCCATTGGCGACCTGATCCATTATGCCGGCGAACTGATGGGCTTTACCGGTGAATTTGAAAATGCACCCACCTATCCGGGTTCAGTAAGCCGGCGTTGTCCGGATATCACCAAGGCCCGTGTGCAACTGGGTTATGAACCCAAAATCATGTGGAAGGAAGGATTGAAAACCACGGTTGACTGGTACAACCAATACCTTGAATCCGGAAAACTGGTATATGAGTAATGATAAGTTTATAGCGCTGAGCCTGCCCAATATGGCAGGGAATGAATGGAAGTATGTAAAAGACTGCCTGGATACCGGCTGGATTTCTTCCGTAGGTTCTTATGTGACGAAGTTTGAACAGATGGTCGCGGATTTTGCCGGGGCGAAATATGGTATTGCCGCGGTCAACGGTACAGCCGCGCTGCATATCTCATTATTGCTGTCGGGGGTGAAGCAACATGATTATGTGATCCTGCCCAATCTGACTTTTGTGGCTTCGGCCAATTCCATTAAATACCTCGGCGCTGAACCGCTGCTGATTGATGCGGATCCCTTGCTGTGGCAGATGGACCTGGACCTGCTGGAGGATTTTTTATCCACGCAGACGGAAGTAAAAGGGAAGGAATTGTTTTATAAAAAAGATGGTCGCCGGATCGGGGCCATCATGCCGGTGCATATACTGGGGAATATGTGCGATATGGATCGTTTTGAATCCATGGTCAGCAAGTACCCGCTGCCCGTTGTGGAAGATGCGACCGAGGCATTGGGCACCTCTTATAAAGGAAAGAGTGCCGGCACTTTCAGTCCCCTGGCTGCATTCAGTTTCAATGGCAACAAGATCATTTCCACGGGTGGCGGTGGGGTCATTGTAACGGATGATGAGGTCCTGGCCAAACATGCCAAACATTTAACCACCACGGCCAAAGCCAGTGCGGATGAATATTACCATGATGAAGTGGGATTTAATTACCGCCTGGTGAATGTGCTGGCCGCGATCGGCGTGGCCCAGATGGAATTACTCCCTTCTTTTATTGAACGCAAAAAACAGATCGTCGCTTTTTATAAAAAGGAACTCACCGGACTGGCCGATATCCGTTTTCAGCAGGAGCTCCCGGAGGTGAATACCAATGGCTGGCTCTTTACCATTCAGACGGATCAGCAAAAAGCCCTGCTGGATCACCTGAATGCCAATAAGATCCTGAGCCGCCGCTTCTGGATGCCGATGAATAAACTGCCGATGTATAAGGATTGTGTGTATATCCATACGCAGGATCGTTCCAATTATATTTATAATACCTGTCTCAGTATACCGAGTTCCACGAATATCACCGATGAGGAACTGGCCATTGTGGCCAGGGAAATCAAAGCGGCGCTCGGCTAAACACGGTTGCCGAAACACACCCATTGTTATGTACAAACTGATTAAACGTTTTTTCGATATTGTTTTCTCCTTACTGGCGCTGATCATCCTGCTGCCGCTCTTTATCCCGGTCATTATTCTTTTATTACTGACCGGCGAACATGAAGTATTTTTCCGGCAGGAACGGGTCGGGTATAAAAACTCCATTTTCCAGATATGGAAGTTTGCCACGATGCTGAAAAACAGTCCCAATATGGGGCATGGGGATATGACGGTCCGGAAGGATCCCCGCATCACCCCGATGGGACGTTTTCTACGGCAGAGTAAGATCAATGAACTGCCGCAGGTCATTAATATACTTACAGGCGATATGTCTTTTGTGGGCCCCCGTCCACTGATGAAAGTAGGGTTTGACCGCTACTCCGATGAAATGAAATCGAAAGTCTATGATGCCCGGCCCGGACTTACCGGAATTGGTTCCATTGTATTCAGGGATGAGGAGCTGATCATTACTCATAGTGGTCTTCCTCCGCAGGAATGTTACCGGGATGTGATCCTGCCCTATAAAGGAGCGCTTGAAGTATGGTACCAGCAGCAGCAGAATTTTTACACCGATAGCATGATCCTTTTTCTTACGGCCTGGTATGTGGTTTTCCCGAAGAGCGATCTCGTCTATAAAACATTTCCTTCCCTTCCGAAGCGAAGTTTCTGAAAGGATGATCAAATTCATTTGTAATTTCGGGGACAAAGTCTGTGAGCATGTTTAAATTTTTTTCAAGATCAAAGCCGGAGAAAGAAGGGGATAAAGAGGCGATTGGCATGCTCCGGACAGATATGCACTCACACCTCATTCCCGGGATTGATGACGGGGCGCCTGATATTGAAACCTCCCTGCAACTGATCGGCGGATTACATGCACTCGGTTACCGGAAAATCATTACCACCCCGCATATCATGTGGGATATGTATAAGAATACCCGCGAAACCATTCTCGAACGGCTGGAATGGGTACGCACCACCGTAAAGGAGGCGGGGCTGGATATGGAGATTCATGCGGCAGCGGAATATTTCCTGGATGATTATGTGGCCGGTCTGGTGGCCAATAATGAACCCCTGCTGACCGTAAAGGATAAAATGGTAC
>CAZYTV010000072.1:0-856 GCA_964650455.1 uncultured Chitinophaga sp.
GCCCACCAGCCTGCCTGTCCGGCAGGCTGGCCCCCAACGGGTTTATTCTTCAAAGTAGACCCTTTTCACCCGCTGGGCGATCCCGGTAAGTATTTCATACGGTATGGTATCCGCCCATTGAGCCAGTTCCTGCACCGTCAGTTCCTTTCCGAAAATAATCACTTCATCACCTTGCCTGACTCCAGGAATATGTGTTATATCGGCCATAAACATATCCATGCAAACTGTACCGATAATCGGGGCCAGTTGCCCCCTGATCAGCACTTTTCCAACGCCATTGCCCAGTCGCCGGGGATATCCATCTGCATAACCCAGCCGGATCGTGGCAATCAGGGATTCTTTCTCAATTTTACCCCGCCGGTTATAACTGACCGAATCACCGGGTTTGAGTTTTTTCAACTGGGCCACGGTGGATTTAAGGGTGGCCACTGTCTGCAGATCTGCCTGAATACTATCCGCACTATCCACCCCATATAAGCCGATTCCCAGCCTTACCATATCGAGCCGAAGATCCGGATGCCGGATGGCAGCGGCAGAATTAGCAATATGGGAAAGAAAGGAATACCCCAACGATGCCTGCAGTTCATTGACGGCTTGCTGAAAGCGGGCAAACTGCTGAAATGTAAATTCATCCTGCCCGGCTTCCTCACTCGCAGCCAGGTGAGAAAAAACAGATTGTACTTTAAACGACGCGGTTTTTTCGAGGTATGCTCCCAGCTCTTTTATTTCATCCACAGAAAAGCCAAGCCGGTTCATTCCGGTTTCCACCTCGATATGCACGGGGTATTGTGACAAACCCTCTTTCTGTAAAAAAAGATCAAAGGCTTTGAGGATGTCAAATGAGTACAGTTCCGGT
>CAZYTV010000072.1:866-17041 GCA_964650455.1 uncultured Chitinophaga sp.
AAGAGAATTCAGAAGGTGATTGTACGAAAAAACTTCAATGGATACAGTTCCGGTTTCCGGTTGGGTATCATAATGGTTATCAAGGGCACCTCTTCCGGATTCATAACCATGACCGGCAGACTGATCCCAGCCCGGCGCAGTTCCACCCCTTCATCCGCATAAGCCACTCCCAGGTAATCCACATGGTGGTATTGAAGGATGCCGGCAATCTCCGCTCCCCCGCTGCCATAGGCAAAAGCCTTGACCATGCCCATGATTTTTGTATCAGGATCTAACCTGTCCTGGTACACTTTCAGGTTATGAACGATCGCATTCAGATTGATCTCCATCACCGTCTGGTGCACTTTTTGTTCCAGTTGCTGCACGATCTGCTCAAACTGAAAAAGCCGGGCCCCTTTTACCAGGATCGCTTCTTCTTTAAAAGAACCAGTTCTGAATTGCTGTAAGAAAGCCTGCGTACCCGGATAGAATTCGATGCTGAATGAATGTTGATTTTGACTGAAAGCCGCTGAGATGCGTTCGCCAATCGCAATCAGACGGCTCACTTCATGTTTTTGCAGGGCGATGGCCACCTGTGCATATAATTGCTCATCCGGTATTGCACTTTGTAAAAAATCGGACAGGATCACGGTACGCTTCAACCCGGGACTTTGTTTAACGAGAAAGTTCAACGCGATCTCCAGTGAACTGAGGTCAGCGCTGTAACTGTCATTGATCACACTGCAATGATTGATTCCTTTCTTCAGTTCAAGCCGCATATCCACCGGGCTGAGTCCTTTCATTCTTCCGGCAATCACCTCATGACTGTAGCCGAGGTACACTAATACACTCCAGCAGGTCACGGCATTCGCGACTGAGGCATCATCAATAAAGGGAATCTCTATGGATAACTTTTCTTCGGCTTGTTTTGGATCTGCTATCTGAATCCGGCTTGACAGCAAACTGCGGCTGATCGTTTGCACCTGCAATGCCGGCACTTCAGTGGCCTGGCGAAACAGAATCCGTTTTTCTTTTTCTTTGGCCTCCCTGGAACTAAATCCCCCGCTATGTGCTTCCCCGATATTGGTAAACACCCCGATGGTTGGCCGGATCATTTTCTCCAGCCGTTCCATTTCACCCGGCTTTGAAATACCGGCTTCAAATATGGCGAGTGTGTGTTTTTCATTCATCGGCCAGATGCTCAGGGGCACCCCGATCTGTGAGTTATAACTCCGCGGACTCCGCACAATCGTATATTCAGGTTGAAGCAACTGGTATAACCATTCTTTAACGATGGTCTTACCATTACTGCCGGTAATACCAATAACCGGAATATGGAATTGACGGCGGTGCCAAGCGGCCAGCTCCTGCAGGGCTTGCAGCGGATCGCTGACCCGCAGGAAATTTGCCTCGGGATAATCGCTGTGACTCATCTCGCGGCTGATCACAAAACTCCTCACCCCGTTCCTGTACAGGCCGGGAATGAAATCATGCCCATCGCGGCGAAAACCAGGAAGTGCAAAGAAAAGGGAATGGGCCGGAGCGATCATTTTCCGGGAGTCCAGCAACAGGTGTGTAATGACGGTATTCTGTACAAGGCGGGTGTGCGCCTGTATGATTCCGGTAATATCGCTGATAGTGTACTCCACGTTGCAGAATAAATCAGGAAATGCTGTTATCGTTTATATCAGGAGGAACGCCTTTCCGGTTGATGAAAATAGAATAAAATATAGAACCGCTGATACAGATCATGATCACCCCGAGGGAGATAAACACCTGTACATTTTTGCTGACCCATTGATTGATCCAGTGTTCTGCCAGCATTTTAACCCCGATAAATACCAGTACGATGGCAATGCCCTGCTGCAGGTAATCAAATTTGGTAACTGCACCTCTTAACAGGAAGAAAAGAGAACGAAGGCCAAGCACCGCGAATATATTGGACGTATAGATCACCAGCTTGTCCCGGGAGATACCCATGACTGCCGGAATAGAATCCAGGGCAAAGACGAGATCAATCGCGGCCAGCATGATCACCACTACAAATAATGTAGTGTAGGCGGGTTTACCATTTTCCCGGACAACAAAGCGGCCTTCCCCGTCATGCGGTACCAGGGGCAGGAATTTTTTCATAAACAGGTACACTTTGCTTTCCTGTGGATTGAATTCCTCATCATCACTGGCTGAAAACATTTTATATCCTGTATATACGAGGAAAACACCGAAGACATACAGGATCCAGTGAAAACGATCCACCAATGCCACACCCACGGTAATAAATATGATCCTGAATACGATGGCCATCAGGATACCGATCAGCAGCACCCGTCCGTAATTTTTCTCCTTTACTGAAAAAGCGGAAAAGATCAGGATGAAGACAAATATGTTATCAATACTCAGGCTCCATTCCATCAGGTAGGCGCTCAGGTATTCCAAGGCCAGCCCCTGCCCTTTTTTTACCCAGACAAATACAAAAAAAGCGAGGGCCAGTCCCACCCAGAAAAAAGTCTGGTAGAGAGCCTGTTTGATCGTAACGGTCTGTCCTTTTTTGCTCAGCAAACCCAGGTCAAATACCAGGGCCAGTACCAGCACAACGCCAAAAACAAGATATGTTAACTGATCAGCCGTCATCGGAATTTTTGATTATATATATTATTTAATTAAGCCGCGTACTTCCGTTTTCTGATCTGCTGATAGATCCAGCCGAAAAGAATGACGAGCAGTACCGGCAGGACTATATTAATAAACTGCCAGGTCGTTTTTTGTTCATTTACTTTAGGACCATCCAGCAGGCGCAGTACAATGTCTTTATTGCGGGTTTCACTGATCTCCGGGTTATTCACCAGGTACTCCACGCAATTGAGCAGGAAGTCACGGTTTGCCACCGGGAGAAAGGCCTTGGCATAAGGAGTTTCTTTCAGGTATTCAGTATAGGTATACTTATTCCAGCCCATCGGGATGGGGCCGGAATCAGGAAGTACATCATTCAACACCACATCACCATCTGCCACTATAATCATTTTATTCTCTGCTGATTCTGACTGGAAGGGCTGGTTGGCGGCACCCATACTGTCCAGAATGGATTTACTCAGCTTATTCCGGAAGAGTGAAGTAAATTTCCCTTCGAGTAATACTGCAGCGGGTATCGCATTCCGGTTGAATTTTATATCCTGCGGCACATTCCTGTTCTCATTCAGGCTGATCAGCGCGGGTGTGCTGATGATCCTTGAATTGGGAGAGGTAACCAGCAGGGGCGTTTTCTTTATACCGGCTACTTCAATGGTATCAATAGAGTTCACAAAGCGTCCGGCCACATAACCGATATTCTTACTCACCTTATTATCCGCTGATACCAGGAAAGGGAAATAGTTCCAATGCAGAAATTCCATCTGGGGATTCTCCATGGTACCACCCACTACAATCGGGATCAGATCACATTGAAGATCCATTACCAGGTCGGTATTGATCCTGACACCGTAACGGAAAAGCTGGTCGGTCAGGTTCAGGTCACGGTCATAAGCAATGGTTTCCCCTTTGGCTTTTCCCTGGAGGCTGTCCTGTTCCGCGATCAGGTTATCAATAAAAAAAAGCAGTTTTCCACCGCGCATGACATACTGATCCAGTTTCAGTTTCACATCTTCGGAAAAACTTTTTGTCGGTTTTACAATCATTAATATATCAGCTTCTACAGGCACAGGACGGGTGGTGATATCCACCGGCCCAAAGCGGAAATCCCTGGTGAGTGCCTGTTCCAGGTCCATCACCCGGTAATCAACCGGTTCACCATTGCCGACAGCATAAGCGATCGCCGGTTTTTTATCAGTAGTGAGTTTGTCCAGTGATTTGGCAAACTGGTATTCCAGTAAAGCTTCAGCGCTGTTAATTTCATTCTGTGTAATATTATTACTGGCACCGGGATAGAGGTTTACCAGCATCTCTTTCCCTTTGTACCGGAGTACCGCCACGGGAAATATGATATTACTGCTTTCCCCTGCTTTTTTCACGACAGACAGATTGATCGGAACGGCCCCCATTTTCACCAGGGTATCTCCCCAGGGTTTACCATCGGGCATTTCATCGGTAGGGGCAATAAACTGATAGAGAATTTTTGATCCGTTATGGTCTTTCAGCAATTGAAGAAAATCTTCGGTGCTGCCGGCCAGTTTTTTAAACCCGGCAGGAAATTCTCCTTTGAGAAATACATCCACCTGAACGGGTTCATCCAGGCCCGTCAGCAATTTTTTGGTGACGGAACCAAGGGTATACCTTTTCTCTTTCGTCAGATCAAACCGGCCATGTACGACCGTGCCCAGGTAATTGACAATAACGATGAACAGCAGTAACGCCACCCACCAGAATTTTGAGGCCATTATTTTTCCTGTACGTCTTTTCATATTATCGCTTCAGGAGGTTTCGGTTAGTAATGGCAAAGAAGAGGAAGATCACGCTTCCGAAATACACCAGGTCGCGGGTATCGATCAGGCCGCGGCTGATACTGCGGTAATGAAAATCGATACCGATCATTTCCACATAATAATCGGGTCCGTTGGCCAGGGCCGGTATCTTACTGATGGCACTGAACCCGTAATAGATCAGGGCACAGCCGATCAGTCCGGCGATAAACGCCACCACCGCATTATTGGTAAAACTGCTGCAGCAGATACTGATGGCCGTAAATACAGCGGCCAGGAAAAAGAGCCCGATATAGGAACCGATCGTGGCACCCATATCCAATCCTTCACCGGCTGATAAGCGCTGAACCGAGAATATATAGACCACCGTAGGCAACAGGGCGATCAGCACCACGATCAGGCTGCCGAGGTATTTGCCGCCAATGATCTGTCCGCGGGTCAGGGGCCTTGTCTGCAGGATTTCGTAAGTACCTGTTTTAAATTCTTCCGCAAAACTACGCATGGTAATAGCCGGGATCAATAGTAACAGGATCCAGGGAGCGAGCTGGAAAAAACGATCCAGGGTGGCATAGCCAAAGTCGAGAATATTATCTTCAAAAACAAAAAGCACGAGTCCATTGACCAGCAGGAAAACGATGATCGCGATGTAACCGGTGAGGCTACTGAAGAATTGGCGGAGTTCTTTTTTACATACAGACCACATAGGCTTGGACAATGATGCAAAATAAGGTAAAGCTGCAATATTCCGGGCTTCAGGCAGGGTATACTTCATAAAAAAAGAAGGTGCCCTTTCAGACACCCTCTTTCAATATCGGAATTGTATTAAATGGATTATACTGCAAAACTCTCTCCGCAACCACAGGTCCGGCTGGCATTGGGATTACTGAAATAAAATCCTTTGCCATTCAGTCCGTCAGAAAAATCCAGGGTGGTATTCACCAGGTAAAGAAAACTCTTCAGGTCGGTGACCACTTTCACGCCATTGTCTTCAAAAGACTGATCCATTGGTTTTACTTCATTATCGAAATCGAGTTTATAACTCAGGCCCGAACAGCCCCCGCCCACCACACTCACGCGCAGGAAATAGGAAGGATCGTCTCCCACACCGGCATCGGCGAGGAGCTGGGCGACTTTGGCTTTGGCCTTGTCGCTGACGTAAATGGCATTTTCTGTTGCTACGCTCATAACTGGAATTCAAAAGTCAAAAGTCAAAATTAAAAAACATTATAGCAGCAATTCTCTGTCTTATATGAAACGACCTGCTTTGGGGTCTTTTTGACTTTTGCCTTTTTACTTTTGACTTTTGACTTTTAATGTATTACGCTTTCTTCAAACTTCAACTCCTCCATCCCGTTCTTCTGGCGGTAATCATTGATCGCTGCTTTGATGGCGTCTTCAGCCAGTACAGAGCAGTGAATTTTTACCGGGGGCAGGTTCAGTTCTTCCACAATCGCCATGTTGTCGATCTTGACCGCTTCATCCACTGATTTCCCTTTCAGCCATTCGGTGGCGAGGGAAGAGGAGGCGATGGCAGAGCCGCAACCAAAGGTTTTGAATTTGGCATCTTTGATGATTCCGGTGGCATCGTCCACTTCGATCTGGAGGCGCATCACGTCTCCGCACTCCGGTGCACCCACGAGGCCGGTGCCCACATTATTTTTGCTTTTATCCAGGGTACCCACATTTTTGGGATTCTGGTAGTGATCGATTACTTTTTCGCTGTATGCCATGGTTAGAGGGTTTAGTCGTTTGTTGTTTGTTGTTTAGTCGTTTCAATGTGGAGTGTTGGCTTTGAGTAAGGGATCCGCTAAACCCCAAACACCAAACCTCAAACGCTCCTAGTGGTGTGCCCACTCAATCGTACTCATATCAATACCTTCCTTGTACATTTCCCACAGCGGGCTCATTTCCCTTAATTTATTAACCGTGTTTGTCACCTGTTCAATGGTATAATCAACCTGTTCTTCAGTTGTAAATCGTCCCAGGCCAAAACGCAGCGAACTGTGTGCCAGGTCGTCGCCCAGCCCGAGGGCCTTCAGTACATAAGACGGTTCCAGCGAAGCAGACGTACAGGCAGAACCGGAAGAAAGGGCGATATTCTTGTTAAAGCCCATCATCAGTCCTTCGCCCTCCACGTATTTGAAAGAGATATTGGTTACATGGGGCAGTTTGTGATCTTTATCTCCATTGAGGTAAGACTCTTCTACTTTCAGCAGTTCGGTTTGCAGTTTGTCGCGGAGTTTGCTTACCCGTTTGGTTTCTTCTTCCATTTCATTCATGCAGATCTCACAGGCTTTACCAAAACCCACGATACCCGGAACATTCAGGGTTCCGCTACGCATGCCGCGTTCGTGGCCACCCCCATCGATCTGGGCCGTTACTTTCACCCGTGGATTTTTGCGGCGTACATATAAGGCACCTACACCTTTCGGACCGTACATTTTATGTGCGGTGAAAGCCATCAGGTCAATGCCGTCTTTATTCACATCCACCGGAATCTTACCCACGGCCTGGGTGGCATCGCTGAATACCAGTACCCCATGCTTGCGGGCAATGGCGCTGATTTCCTTCATCGGCATGATGGTGCCAATTTCATTGTTGGCATACATGACCGAGATCAGGATTGTATTGGGTTTGATCGCAGCTTCCAGTTCGGCCAGATCGATCAGACCATTCTCCTTTACTTTCAGGTAGGTTACTTCCCCACCTTCTTTTTCGATATGCTTACAGGTATCCAGTACGGCTTTGTGCTCAATATTGCAGGTGATGATATGGTTGCCTTTGCTGGCATACATTTCAAACACCCCTTTAATGGCCAGGTTATCACCTTCGGTAGCCCCGGAGGTAAAAATGATTTCTTTCGGATCGGCCCCGATCAGTTTAGCCACCTGTTCACGGGCATAATCCACGGCTTCTTCCGCCTGCCAGCCAAAAGGGTGGTTACGGCTGGCCGCATTGCCGAAATTATTCGTGAAATAGGGAATCATGGCCTCCACTACCCTTGGGTCGCAGGGCGTCGTGGCATTATGGTCGAGATAAATGGGAAATTGTAACATAATTATGTTTAATCGGTATTCGTTTCAATTAACGCAAAATTACCTCAAAAGGTTCTAAATGAGTGTGGCAATTTGGCCAAAACCATTGAATTTACCGATTTCGAAAAGACTTAATTTTGCATTCATAACTCTTTACTATGCAAAAGATTGAACATATTGGTATTGCCGTAAAAAGCCTGGAAGCTGCCGTACCGGTTTTTGAGAAGCTTCTCCACAGCCCCTGTTACAAGACAGAAAGTGTCGAAAGCGAAAAAGTTAATACTGCTTTTTTCCGGAGCGGGCCAAATAAAGTGGAGTTACTGGAAAGCAGTGATCCGGAAGGAGTGATCGCCAGGTTTATCGACAAAAAGGGGGAAGGTCTGCACCACGTAGCTTTTGCCGTGGAGGATATTGAGGCCGAAATGAAACGATTGCAGGGGGAGGGTTTTGTATTATTGAATGAAAAACCCAAGGCCGGGGCGGATAATAAATGGGTTTGTTTCCTGCACCCCAAACATACCAACGGGGTTTTGATCGAACTCTGCAGTGAACGTAAATAGCCTGGTGCCGGCTGTAGTTGAATATTTCTATGGTAAAAACAGGAAGCCGGACGCGCCTGCTTAATTTTTTTTATCGATCTCCTTCTGAATTGCATTGGGGCGCATCTTCATATTGTATTTCTCAGCAAACCCGGTCTGGGCGCTGTGCAATTGCTTATCGAGCAGCTCTTCTTCCCGTTTGACTTTCTCGGTGATATCCAAAATTTCCTGTACCCCTTCTTCAGTGGCATCACCGCCTTGTGTACGGATGAAAAGTATCCGCCGGTAATTTTCATTGAAAAGTTTTTTATAAAATGTAAATGACCGGATGGCGGCATTCCGGAAAGCAGAGTCTGACTGGTAGGGCGGCATCCCTTTTATTTCAATAATTACACGGTCGGTTTCGGCAGTGAATTGATCGAGCAGGGTATATGCGGTGTCGGGACTGCTCTCCGCACGATTACCCAGTTCAATAATTTTCCGGATGATATTGGTCTGGCGGCTGATGATATAATCATTGTAATCGGCCGGGGTTTTAAAAACTGTTCCGTCCTTTGCTTTCAGAGGTTCCTTGCAGGCATAAAAAAGGGGAATCAGTAACAGCAGGGTTACTAACCGTTGGCACTGAAGCATACTCGTTTTTTTAGTAGTGATTAATTGGCGTTTGCCTTTTCATCCCCTCCGTCGCCGGCTGAATCAGCGTTGACGATACCCAGTTTATCAACAGCAACCTGGGCTGCAATCTGTGAAGCATCCTTCTTATTAAACGCTTTTCCTTCCGCTATATTTTTGCCATCCAGTACGGCTGCCACGGTGAACAAACGCCGGCCGTTTTCCAGCCGTTCATTTAGTGTTTCAAATTCCAGTACCCGGCCATTCTTGTTGGCCCAGCCATATAATTTATTCTTATGGTTGATTTCCAGTATTTCCAGGTCATCCATAAACATATGCGGCAGGATAATATAGTCGAGTACCCATTTGGCCGCTTTCTTATACCCCAGGTCAAGGTAGATCGCACCTACGAGGGCTTCCAGGGTATTGCCGAAAATCTGGCTCACTTTAAGGGAGCCATCCATTTTATTAAACAGGGTGATTTTTTTAAGTCCCATCCGCAGTGCAATCTCATTCAGTTGCTGGCGGTTCACCATTTTACTCCTCATTTCGGTGAGAAACCCTTCTTCCTTATAGGGATAACGTTTAAACAGGTAGTCAGCGATCAGGGCACTGAGTACGGCATCTCCAAGGTATTCGAGCCGTTCGTTGTTTTCATCAGCGCCTTCCCGCACAGAGCGGTGCGTGAGTGCGGTTTTATACAGCGAGATATTACCGGGCTTATAACCCAGCATATTCCTGAGTTCTTTTTTGAAAGAGGAACCTTCGTGTTTAGTAAAAAATATTTTAAAAAAATCCACGGTATTCAAGCTACGAAAAAATGACGAATCAGTACGGATACTTTTTAACAATCACACAGGCATTGTGCCCGCCAAACCCAAATGTATTACTCAGGGCGGCGCGAACTGTTCTGGGCTGTGCTTTATTAAAAGTAAAATTCAGTTTCGGATCCAGTTCCGGATCGTCTGTAAAATGGTTAATGGTCGGTGGCACCATATCATGAATCAGGGCCTGTATGCTGGCGATCGCTTCGATCACACCGGCTGCTCCCAGGCAATGACCTGTCATGGATTTAGTGGCACTGATATTCAGTTTATAGGCATGATCACCGAAGACGGCGGTGATGGCCTTTACTTCGGCCCCATCCCCGATAGGCGTGGACGTGCCATGTGTATTGATATAATCAATTTCATCCGGTTGCATTCCGGCTTCAGCCAGGGCGGCCAGCATTACATTGCGGGCACCCAGTCCTTCGGGATGCGGAGCGGTAATATGATAGGCATCGGCAGTAGCACCACAGCCGGCTACTTCACAATATATTTTTGCCCCGCGGGCCAGGGCATGATCCAGGTCTTCAAGCACCAGGATACCGGCGGCTTCTCCCATCACAAACCCATCACGGTTTTTATCATAAGGGCGGCTGGCCGTTTTGGGATCATCATTCCGCTCACTCATGGCTTTCATGGCGTTGAACCCGCCTACACCGGCCTCACTGATCACGGCTTCGCTGCCCCCGGTTAATATAATATCCGCTTTCCCCAGACGGATCAGGTTGAAAGCATCCATGATGGCATTGGTGCTGCTGGCACAGGCACTCACTACCGCAAAATTGGGTCCACGCAGGTTGTGCCGCATACTGATCTGACCGGCGGCAATGTCCAGGATCATTTTAGGAATAAAGAAAGGATTAAAACGCGGTGTGCCGTCGCCCCTGGCGAAATCAGTCACTTCATGCTGGAAAGTAGTCAGTCCGCCAATGCCACTTGCAAATACCACCCCGATACGATCAGGATTAATATTTTCTTTATTCAGGCCGGCATCCGTCATCGCCTGGTCGCTGACCACCAGGGCAAATTGCGTAAAGCGGTCAATCTTACGGGCTTCTTTTTTGTCAAGAAACTGAGTGGGCTCAAAGTTTTTTACTTCGCAGGCAAACTTTGTCCGGAATTTGGTTGCATCAAACTGGGTGATCATATCAGCCCCCGATACCCCGTTGACAAGGCCATTCCAGTATTCATCAATTGTATTTCCTAATGGGGTGATGGCACCCATACCGGTAACGACAACTCTTTTCAGTTCCATATGGTGAAAGTAAAGCAGTTTAGTCAAAAACAAAAACCAACCGCCTTCCATCCCGTACGTACGGGATTGAGAAGGCGGGTGATACATTTATTCCTGCCGTCAGGCAGGCCAAATATGATACATTACTTGGCGTGCTCTTCCAGGTAAGTAATAGCCTGACCTACGGTGGTGATCGTTTCGGCTTGCTCATCGGGAATAGAAATATTGAATTCTTTTTCAAATTCCATGATGAGTTCTACTGTGTCTAAAGAATCGGCACCGAGATCGTTGGTAAAAGAAGCTTCGTTTGTAACTTCTGCTTCGTCAACGCCCAGTTTGTCAACGATGATCTTTTTAACTCTTGATGCAATGTCTGACATGTTCGTAAAGTTTTGTTTATTGGGTGCAAAAATATACTTTTTGAATAAATAAGCGTGCGAAAGCGTCTTTTTTCCGTAATTGTCCCAAAATATTGAAAACGAGCCGTTAGAACCGGGGAGTGCACCCGATTTCAACAATTAACGGTTGGTAGTATTGCCGGATCTTTGTATTTTGAAGCGGCTCTCCCCTTAAACTTCAGTTATGGCGTTAAAAATTATCGAACATGGCAGTTCGGACTACCAGAAAATGATTGGTCTGCGGGATAATGTCCTGCGCAAACCCCTGGGACTGATCTTTACCCCTGGCGAACTGGAGGGGGAAAAGGAAAATATCCTGATCGGAGCTTTTGAAGATGAGGATATTCTTGGCTGTTGCATGCTGGTGGAAGAAAATCCCCGGGTGATCCGCCTCCGACAGATGGCTGTCCTGAATAACCTGCAGGGTAAAGGTGTTGGCCGCGCCATTATGAATTTTGCTGAAAATATTGCCCGTGACCGGGGGTATAAAGTTTTGTCCATGCATGCCCGCAAAAATGCGATCGGCTTCTATGAAAAAATGGGTTATAAGGTGAATGGCGATGAATTTACCGAAGTGACGATTCCCCACTACGTCATGGAAAAAAACCTGTAACTCCTACCCTTTCCTTACTTTCTCTCTGATCAGTTTGCGGAGTTCAAATACTTCCTCCGTATCCTTGCACCCGTTTTTAGGCACCAGCAGGAAAGACCGGCTGTCAAAATACAAATGAAAAAAATGAGGGCTTTCCAGGTAACTGCTCAGTTTAGCCCATTCCCATGATTTGGAACCCCGCTCATGGGCCAGGGTAAACCCATCTTCCCGGAACGTCATACTGAATTCATGCTTAAACGTAACCGCCCTTCGGTACACCATGTAGGGAAGGATAAACCAGAAGCTGATCATCAGCACAATCCAGAGGGAAGACCCGACAAAAAAAGGCATCGGGGTGATTTTTTTCAGGGCATACAAAGTGATCGTGGCCAGGGCAAATACATTTACCAGGATCAGCATCAGCCTGATTTCCTTTCGGCTGATAAAATGATAGCGCAATGCCTGGATCACCTGCCGTTTATCGTAACCAAAATATATAGTCATCATTGATTATTGCGGGTTCTTTAATTCTTTTTCCTGGATAGTCCATTCACCCAGTTTTTCGCCTTTCACCCCTGAAAATTCAACCGTGAGCCTGCGGTTACCCCGGGCACCGGTAAAACTGAACCGGGCATAATTCTGTACCTGATCCAGGCCAAAAACCCGGTATGGATTATTTTTTTCCGCAGCCCCGAATACATGGGTGCCGGATGTCAGCGGCGATACGGTGATGTCATATAAGGGATAAGCGCCGGGTCTTTCCACCCTGATGATTTCACTGTGGTGGCGGTCGCCCGTGAGGAAGAGCACCCCGCTGATTTTATGTTCGGCCAGGAAATCCATAAGTTCCTGGTATTCGACCGGGAAATCGCGCCATTTGTCATAAGGGGAAACCGGGTTAAGCACCTGGCTGCCCACAGTAATTATCTTAAAAGTGGCGGAACTGTAGAGCAGTGAATTTTTCAGCCATTCCATTTGCTGATCACCCAGCATTTTTTTATCCGGATTCGGCTTCCCGTTTACTGAATCCGGCATCCGGTCGGCACTGCGCCACCAGCGGTTATCTGTCAGAAATATATCCGCATCTCCCCAGGTAGTCATGGTATAAATGCCCTGTCCGTTTTCACCGGAAGAAGGGTTACAGAAATAACGATTAAAGACCTGGCGGCTGGTTTCTTTCAGGATATAGTTTTTCCCGATATCATTGGGACCATAATCATGATCATCCCAGGTGGCCAGGTGGGGCATGGACCTGAGGAATTCCTGTAAAACAGGAGCGGCCCGGTCATGACTGGCTCTGTACCAGAGGCCCCAATCGCTGTAATAATCCACTTCCCGGGTATACCAGGCATCACCCAGCCATAGCATGAATGCCGATTTTTCTTTGGCCATGGTGCTGAAAATGGAAGAGTCCTTACCATAAGGTGTACCCGGCCGGTCATATTCAGGCTGATTGAAATAAGAACAGGAACCTGTGAGAAAACTAAATTCCGGAATGGGTTTGCGCCATTGCCAGAGATCCCGGGTGGTAAATTGCCCGCTATGCGTGGTTATCTTGCCATCTATGAGCAACCGGTATTCGTAAGTGGTATTTATATCAAGTCCGCCAAGTGTAAAATAAAGCGGGTTAAAATCATTTCCAAGGGCACCCTTATACAAAATCGTTTTGCGGGTCGTCCCCCCTTTTTTATTATACTGTAGCGAAACTGATTTTACTTCCGGGGAAACTTCCACCCAGACTTTTGCATCCCGTAGTTCCACCGGTCCGAGCATCGGTCCGGAAACAATGCGGGGTTGTGCGGCAGGCACCAGGACTGCAAATACAGCAGCTATAAAGAGAATCAGCTTTTTCATATAACGGCTTTGGAGCCGCAATTTAGCGAGAATTAGTAAGGAAGAATGAGTAATGAGTAATCAGTAATGACTTTTCCCCCCTTACTCATTACTGATTACTCATTTCTTCTTTATTTCTGTACGTAAAAAAAGAAAAGGCTGCCTCCAAGGAGACAGCCTCTATATATGATTTTCAATCCTGTATTATTTCCAGCCCTGGCCGTTAGCGGGGATGTTAAAGATACTGACGACTTGTTCGTAAGGCATAGTTTTGATCTGCTCCATGGTATAACCGGTATTGCCAACATAAGCATTTCTGCCGCCGGCTACACCGCCGGGGATGACTACATAACGGAAAGAGTAGCTGGCATTCAGCGCCACACCGGTAGTAGCATTGGCAAATACGTTATAATAAACCATCCGTCCGACAGTAGGGATATTACCCACGATCAGTGCGGCAGGAGAACTAGGAATAGTGAAAGGAAGCAGGTAAGGACCTACACCGGCAGTACTTGTCAGGGCAATGTAAGAAAGAACCACTCCGTTATCAATCACCGCCTGTGTAATTGCAGGAGCTGTTCTGTAAGCTCTTTTGGCAGTACCCAGGTTGGTCATGGATGAATCAGCCCAGTCTGTAGTGGCAATACTGAACCAACTGGAGTAAATTACATTGGCTGTACCTGCGGGACCTTGTGGACCGGTAGGACCAACGGGACCCTGGGGACCAGTAGCACCAGTTGCACCGGTAGCACCGGTAGTACCACCTATACCGGCAGGACCTTGAGGACCAGTAGCACCAGCAGGACCTTCGGGACCTTCTTTTGTACAACTAACGGCTATAAATGAAATAGCTAAGAACAAAAGCGAGAGGAGTCTGAACTTTCTCATAAAAGTTGATTTGGCTGTTATTAGTTTAGGCTTAAAAGTAAAGGGATTTTTCCTCTTTACCAAGACAAAATAAAGGTAAAGGAAAAAAAGCCAAAACGCCGCCGATTTTAAAAAAATGGACCCTGCCAGTTGTAGGGTAACGCCTATATTTGTTGATCAACCAATCCTTTTTTATGCGAATGAAGATTGCTTTTACCGGGGCCATCCTCCTGTTATCTGTTGTATTAAATGCCCAGTTTTCCAAAGGTGACCGGATGATCGGGGCCACGGCAGGCACCCTTCTTTTTAACTCCGGAACAGCGGATATCAGCGTTGCTTCTATTGGCAGCAATACGTCCCGGATTACGGGTTACAGCATCAGCCTCACCCCGTCCGTCGCCTGGTTTGTGTCGGAAAAAACAGCCATCGGGGTCACCCTGAATATTAATCCCAACGGGCAGAAAACAACTTACGAACAAAGCGGCAGTACATACCAGAGCGATAAAAATAACGGTTTTAATATTGGCCTGGGTGGAATGGTCAGGAACTATTTCTCCGGCAAAAACTGGCTCCCCTTTGCACAGTTTTCCCTGAATGGTGGCATGAGTTCACTTCAAACAGAAGGATTTTTTTATGGGGGTTCCGGCAGCGGTGTTTATAAAACCAGCTATACCGGAAATTCAAATGGCGGACTGTTTGTAAACAGTTCCTTTTCGGGTGGATTAACTAAAATGTTCGGCGAGAATGCCGGCCTGGATTTTTTCCTGGGTTACACTTTTTCGTATAACAGGAATGAGTTTAAGAAAACCACCCTGCGGGATGATGGCAACAATGGAAGTGTGGATACCCGTGCCGAAAATGAAACCACGACCAAATTCACCAATCATGGCTTTAGTGCCGGACTGGGCTTCCAGTTCTTTCTGCGGAAAAAGAAATAGAGAGAAAGTCCGGTCTTCCAGGCAAAAAAAAGGCCGCCTGACAGGGCGACCTCCTTATCGTTCGTTTATTTGCTTACTTGTTCATCATTTGCTTCGCCTCTATACTGAGGGTGGCATGGGGCACTGCACGGAGACGGGCTTTATCGATCAGCTTTCCGGTTACGCGGCAGATACCATAGGTCTTGTTCTCGATACGCATCATTGCTTTTTCGAGGTGGTCAATGAATGTAATCTGGCGGCTGGCCATCTGGCTGAGCTGCTCTCTTTCCATACTTACACTACCATCTTCCATGGTCATATAACGGGCTTCATCCATATCCCCACCTTCGTCTTTGCGGGTGATGAGTCCCTGTAAATAAGCCAGCTCTTTTTTAGCGGCGTCTAATTTACGTTGAATGATTTCTCTGAATTCGGTCAGGTCGGAATCAGAATACCTCATGGTGGGTCCTGTACTGTAGTGTTGCATAGTTTGATCTAATACGGATTTGGTGAACTCGGGTTCATATTTTACCGAGTTGCGGGTACTTGTTTTTGGAATAACCACTTTAGCAGCTTTAGGCGGCTCTTTTTTAATCACCGGCTGTACTTTCGGTTTAATAGAAACCAGTGATTTCGGATCCACTGCTCCCGGTTTTTTCGGAACCGGTTTTATAGCTGGTACTTCCTGTTTGGGAGCCACGGGTGCCGGGGCCGGTTTCGCAGCAGGAGCCGGGGCCGGTTTTGCGGCTGGCTTTGCAACTGGTTTCTTAGCTACCGGAGCAGGTTTTGCGGCATGCTTTGGAGCTGGTTTCGGCGCAGGTTTCTTAGCTACCGGAGCAGGTTTTGCGGCATGCTTTGGAGCTGGTTTCGGCGCAGGTTTCTTAGCTACCGGAGCAGGTTTTGCGGCATGCTTTGGAGCTGGTTTCGGCG
>CAZYTV010000073.1:0-8188 GCA_964650455.1 uncultured Chitinophaga sp.
AACGGGGTTTATCAACGGGGATCAGCGTATTTGCACCCTCTATCATTTTATCTTCTTTGCTGGGTTGGGATATTATCTGGACCAATCTTTTTATGGGCGGACTGCTGATCATCTACACCATGAGCGGTGGCGCCAAAGCCGTGGCTTATACCCAGCAGATCCAGTTATTTATTGTTTTCACCGGAATGTTCCTGGCCGCTTATATGGTGGTGAAAATGCTGCCGGAAAATGTCGGGTTCGCCGATGCGCTTGACGTGGGTGGCAAATTGGGCAAACTGAATGTTATTACCACCGGGATCACGGAGAAGGGATTCAACTGGAGTGATCAGTATAATTTATTAAGCGGCATCATTGGTGGTTATTTCCTGGCTCTTTCCTATTTCGGCACAGATCAGAGCCAGGTAGGACGATACCTCACCGCCCGTTCACTGAAAGAAAGCCGGATGGGACTGCTCATGAATGGAATCGTGAAAGTGCCTATGCAATTTCTCATCCTGCTGATCGGGGTTTTGGTATTTACTTTTTACCAGTTCAATAATGCACCTATCTTTTTTAATGACGTGCAGTTGAAGAAACTGGAAACATCGGCTTATAAAGATTCGCTGCGGATCGTACAAGGGCAATATGATGCCGTGGCAGTTAACAAGCAGAAAGTGGTGCTGGAATATACCAACGCCCGTCATGCCCATGAAGCGGAAAAGGCGGAGGCTTCCCTGGCTTCCCTGCAGACGCTGCAGAAAGAATCAGACAGCCTGCGGAAAAAAGTAGTGGGCTGGCTGAATCAGAAAGTGCCGGGTGGTGACGGGAATGATACCAATTATATTTTCCTTCGTTTTGTTGTGGATCACCTGCCGGTCGGACTGGTTGGTTTACTGATTGCCATTATCTTCCTCGCCTCCTGGGGCAGTATTGCCGCGGCGATCAATTCCCTGGCTTCCTGCTCCATGGTGGATTTTCACCGACGGTTTACAAAGAAAAAAGACACCGGGGAAGATGAGTACCGTCTTTCCAAATGGTATACCCTTGGCTGGGGTGTATTCTGCATTATTGTAGCGATGTTCACTTATAATATCGGTAACAGCCTCATTGAAGCAGTGAATATCCTTGGTTCCTTATTTTATGGGGTGATCCTCGGGGTGTTCCTGGTGGCTTTCTTCTTCAAAAAAATCACGAACAGCACAGCCGTTTTCTGGGGAGCCCTCCTGGCCCAGGTGATGGTGCTTTTTGTATTTATCCTGACAAAAGTGGGGGTGTTCAAAATGGGTTTCTTATGGCTGAACCCGATCGGGGCGTTTGGGGTGATTGGGTTTACACTTTTGTTAAATAAATTGATTACTGCTAAGAAGGTCAACTTAGGATGAGATGATTAACGGGTGATACAGACCGGTAAAAGAATGGAGGTTGTCGTATAATTCAAAAGTAAAAAGTCAAAAATAAAGCGGGAAGATGCCGGGTTAATAGTTACATTTTTAAATGCGGATTATTAATTATTCCCTTTAATCCGAAAATTCAAATTAAACCGGGGCAATCTACAGGGCCCAAGGATCTTCATCGGCTGTATTTCTGTTGGCATGCCATCCCGTTGGGGCAAAAGGGGTGCTTACTGCCAACTGCTAACTGGCGACTGCCAACTGAAAAAAAGGGCTGCTTCAATAAAGAAACAGCCCTTTTTAAAAACATTATATTCTAAGACAACTTACTTATTCAGTTCCGCGAGCAGTTTCTCATTCAGTTTCACATAGTCATCATTCTTAGCGGCAGCGGCCATTGTTTTTGATTTTTCAGCAGCGGCTTTGGCTTCGGCTTTCTTACCCAGTTTGGCCAGGCAGTTGGCACGCTGATGATGCACCCAGAAGAAAGTGGGGTTTTGTTCAACGGCTTTGTCAAACCAGCTCAGCGCCTGGTTCAGGTCTTTGCCATTATCCATATAGTACATGGCGGCGTTGAAATAAGGACGGGTGTCTTTGTTCATCATCTGGTCGATCTGGCCCATGACCTTAGTGTCCACATCAGTACTGATGGGCAGCGATACTGCCGTGTTTTCCCACATGACATGGAGTTCACAACTGGTGGGTTTTACATTGGCAAACTGAATCGTAAAGGATTCTGTTTTTTCGGCCAGCTTCATGGTGTTTACATCCACGCGTACCACATCACTTTCAGCTTTGTAGGCAGCCGGACTGGTTACATCCAGTTGTTTGGAGATGATCAGGGTCCAGCTATCTTTATTCGGGATGCTGAGCAGCCCGTATTTGCCGGCAGGAACCTTTTTGCCGCCAATGCTTACTTCATCAGTGAAGGTCAGCAGGGTGGCGCTGTTGGCACCGGTACGCCATACATTTCCGAAGGGCACCAGGTCGCCGAATATTTTCCGGCCTTTCATGGCAGGGCGGGAATAGGAAAGTTCGATACTACCCAGGCCAAAGTCCTGTTTCACGGTTTGTGTAGGACTGGGAGCGGGGGTCTTAAGCTGGGCTTCAGCGAGGAAAAAGCATAAAGCAGCCAGTGAGGTTAAAAATACTTTTTTCATAAATAAGCAAATTTTGATTGACGAAGGTAAGGGAAATAAGTACCCCCGGAACGACTGTGGATTAAAACAACTGGTTGAACGGGATAGTGACGGTAGTACGACCGTTGCGGGCATTCCGTTTCCATTTAGGACCTTCTTGGATCAGGCGGATGGCTTCCTTATCGCAGTTGTCGCAAAGTGATTTTTCCACGCGGATGTTCACCGGTTCCCCTTTGGCATCCACTTCAAAAGAGACTTCCACGGCGGTGGTCCCTGTTGTATTGGGTTTAGTCCGGTATTCCTCCGGCATCACCAGGTTATTGCTGAGGTAAGTGTCATAATTTTCCCAGCCGTCGGCCGGTACCGGTTCTTCCAGCTTTATATTATTATTATCTGCCCTGCGTGATGCATTGGGCCGCTGGTTATTGATCACAAAAGCATTCAGGCTGCGGCTGTCATTCTGAAGGACCACCTGGTTGCTGGGCAGATTATTTTTTAACTGGATCACATTATTCTCATAGCCAATGGAACGTACCTGTACATTCAGGACAGAGTCCGGGGAAGTGAGGTTAAAATATCCCCTGGCATCGGTATAAGTGCCTACATTATCGTCGGTATTAATCACTTTGGCAAAGGGTACCCCGAAATTCATTCCATCGGTAACCCGTCCCCGGAAAATATTGGTCTTATAAAAATTGGTTTCCTCCAAGTTGCGGGCCGGCGCAGGGGCAATGGCTTTTGCTTTAGCCTGGGTTGCAGCCGTCGGAGCACCTTTACCACTGGCAGGAACTGTAGTGGTAAAGGCCAGGTCGTTGCTTTCCTCCTTTTTCGCGGCATCGGTTTGCTTTTTTTCCAACTCAGCCGATATTCGTTTGGCGGATTTCGCCAGGTCTTCCGGTTTATCATTTACCACCACGAGTTCAGCGTCGGCGGTCTGACGGTCGCTTTCGAATAGTCCGCTGACTTTATCCTTTGAGACTAAAGTGCTGCTGTCACTAATGGAATTCAGTGTACCGGGCTTTATCTCTGTATTTTTATAATAGGTGGTGTTCCCGCTAGCCACCAGTGTGTCTGTACCAGCAATGATTGGCGTAGTACTGTTCTTGGCAGAATCCGCAACGTTTGTAGCGGGAGATATTTTATCCTGCTTTACCTGTGCAATTTCCTTTACATTGTTCCTGAACATAAACAGGTAAGCCAGGGTTCCGGCGCCGGCCAGTACACCGATCATCGCCGCGGCCCGCATCCAGGGGAAGGAGGAACGCCCGGCACCACCCATAGGAATGACTTTTGTTTTTTCTTCCATGCGTTGGGCGAGCCTTTTTTTCAGGTCGTCCAGGTCAGTTTGCAGAGCAGCTCCGGCATGAGCATAGCCTTCCATTGCGTCGGCCAGGAAGGGGTCTTCCAGGGCTGCTTTTTCAAGAGCATGCATTTCGGCAGGCGAAAGGAGTCCCTGCTGGTATTTTTCAATATCTGCTGCGGAATAATTTTTTATGGTAGGCCCGTTTGCCATACGGCAGTATAAAGTTCTTATTTTTTTTAATCAGTGCCGGATTCTTCATTTCCGGCATTGTCCATACATAATTTAAGGTTCCGTCTTCCATTCTGGATCAGGCTTCTTACTTTGTTCCATTCCAGCCCGGTCAGACTGGCTACTTCGTTGTAGGATTTGCCCTCCAGGTAGAACAGGCGGATCGATTCCTGTTGTTCTTCTGCCAGGGTGCCGAGGCAGTTTTCCAGTTTCCTGAAATTTTCCTCTTTCTCCAGTATGCCATTCAGATGCAGGTTTTCCTCCGATTGCACAAGTTCCACCTTGAATTCCACCGTTTTCATATTCTTCGGGGTCCGGAGGGCCATCAGGCAATGATTTTTAGCCAGTTGGTGCAGCCAGGCCCGGAAATTCTCCACTTCATGCTTTTTCAATTTTGATACCAGTTCTTCAAATATGGACATCACACTGTCCTTGGCCCGTTCGGGTTCTTTGAAATATTTGAGGCAGACGCCGTATACCAGTTCCATATAGCGCTGGTAGAGTTCTCCGAGTACGGTCATATCGCCCCCTGCTTTGTAGAGGGTAACAAGCTCTTTATCAGAGAGGGAGTTGTGTGGTATCTGCTTCAGGAAAGCCAAGGCCTTAAAATTAGGGAATAAAATTTTTACAGGGCTTTTATGCAAATGCTAAAATCCCGGCATCCGGTAGAAAAATACATTTATGAAAAAATTCCTGCTCCTCCTGGCACCGGCCCTGCTGATCCTGCTGGCTTTCCGGCCGGTTAAACTAACCACCGTAACCGGTACAATAACCGATGAAAACGGGACGCCCGTCAATGGGGTGTCGGTGATGATCAAAGGTACCCGCAACGGAACCAGTTCTTCGATTGATGGCAAATACAGTATCCTGGTATCAGGGGCAGGGGATGTGCTGCAATTTTCAGCAGTGGGTTATCAGACCATTGAAGAAAAGGTAAAGGGGCGTACTACGATCAATATTACAATGAAAGTTCAGACCAATGCTTTACAGGAAGTAGTGGTTACTGGTTATGCAGCAGTAAAGAGGAGAGATGTCACGGCAAGTGTGGCCTCCATAAATACCCAAAACTTTGTTGGCCAGCCTGCGCCTGGTTATTATAATAATGGCCTTAATGGAAAAGTGAGTGGATTGCAGTTGAGGGGTCAATCCAGTGCAAAGCTGGGCAATGCCGGTACCGGAACAGTCCGCTTGCGCGGCGAAACCGGTTTTCCCTCCGATGATTTTGACCGGGAAGGCTATGATTTTATCAATGAAAATGTTTTCCTGAAAGCCACCGATAACCCGCTCTCCACTTTTTCCATAGATGTGGATGCCGCTTCTTATAGCAATGTGCGCCGTTTACTGAATGGCGGACAGTTGCCTCCGGCCGGTGCGGTCAGGATTGAGGAAATGGTAAATTATTTCAGGTATGAATATCCGCAGCCAAAAAATAATGATCCCTTCTCTATTAATACAGAAATATCCGACGCACCCTGGAATAAGGACCATAAACTGGTGCTGATCGGGCTGCAGGGAAAAAAGATACCCATGGAGAATTTACCGGCCTCCAACCTGGTATTCCTGATTGATGTATCTGGTTCCATGCAGGGACCGGAGCGGATCGGACTGGTGAAAGCCTCTATGAAAATGCTGGTGGACCAGTTAAGGGAACAGGATAAAGTAGCGATCGTGGTATATGCCGGTGCGGCCGGACTGGTACTGCCTTCCACAGCAGGCAGCCATAAAAATAAAATCAAGGAGGCTATTGACAACCTCGAAGCAGGTGGTTCCACGGCCGGTGGTGCGGGTATTAAGCTGGCTTACAAAACAGCCCGTGATTATTTTGTCAAAGGCGGTAACAACCGGGTGATCCTTTGTACTGATGGTGATTTTAATGTAGGCGCCAGCAGTGATGATGCCATGGAGCGCCTGATCGAAGAAGAAAGAAAGAGCGGAGTGTTTTTAACCGTACTGGGGTATGGGATGGGTAATTACCAGGATGCCAAGATGCAGAAGCTGGCGGATAAAGGAAATGGTAACCATGCCTATATCGATGGCATTACCGAAGCGAAAAAAGTACTGGTCAATGAATTTGGGGGCACTTTATTTACGATTGCCAAAGATGTAAAACTGCAGATTGAATTCAATCCCGCCAAAGTGCAGGGTTACCGGCTGATCGGGTATGAAAACCGGATGCTGGCCAAAGAAGATTTTAATGATGATAAAAAAGATGCGGGTGAACTGGGCAGTGGTCATACGGTGACCGCATTGTATGAAATTATACCGGTAGGCGTGAAGAGTTCCTTCCTGCAATCCGTGGATCCGCTGAAATACCAGAAGAAAGAAACAAAAGAGCAGAAGAAAAGTGAGACCGATGAGATCATGACCGTGAAATTCAGGTATAAAGCACCGGATGGTGATGTCAGTAAGCTGATCGAACATCCGCTATTGGACCGGTCTGTCAGTATTGCCAATACATCGGATAATTTCCGTTTCGCTGCTGCAGTAGCCCAGTTTGGTATGCTGCTCCGTCAATCCGCCTTCCAGTCCAATGCCTCTTTCGATAATGTGTTGTTGCTGGCAAAAAATGCCAAAGCCTATGATGAAGAGGGATACCGTTCAGAGTTTATCCGGCTGGTGGAAAGTGCAAAACTGCTGGCAAAAGCCAAAGAGCCGGTGAAGAACCCGATGGAGGAACAAACCCTTCCGCTGAGTAAAAACTAGTTAGTTGTTTTCTGTTTTACCGGGGGCTGTATAGGAAAAGCAGCCCCCTTTTTTTAATGGCTATATATGAATAAAATCCGGCTTTTTCGTCTGTTCACCCGGGCAACCATAAGCTCAATTTTTTCCGATAAGAAAGCTACGCTGATGTATATGGCAAATCCAGGCAACATTTCAGTGCTGAGCAGCCAGGGTCTGTATGCTGCAACTGATTTATGTAAATGGCCGGGTGGGTGCATCAAAAAAAGTAATTATTCAATAAATACTTTTTATGGGCAGAAAGATGCAATTAAAAATCACGGAACCCTGTCACGAGAACTGGGAGAGCATGACGCCGGATGATCAGGGTCGTTTCTGTGGTTCCTGCCAGAAACAGGTCATTGATTTTTCGGGTATGACTGACCGTGAGATGTTGGAGTTTTTCAAAAAGCCATCCACGGGATCGGTCTGTGGCCGTTTTATGAATGATCAACTGGAGCGACGGCTGGAACCTCCGGTGAAACGGATTCCCTGGGTCAGCTATTTTTTTCAAATCCTGTTGCCGGCTTTATTCGTAACTAAGGTATCGGCACAGCGGACCATGGGCAAACCGGTAGTCCAGGCATTGTCAGATACCACCAGGATCCCGGTCAGGCCGGAGCACCTGGTGATGGGGATGATCATTCGTACGCCGGTGAAACAGGCGGAAACGGACACGTCGAAGAAAAACATATTTATGATCAATGAAGGATTCATAAACGGTAAAGTAATTGACCAAAAGGGTCAGCCGGTTCCCTATGCCAGTATTGATCCCGGAAACGGCAAGGCCAGGGCGGCAGATGAAAACGGTGCCTTTACCATAGATGCCGTTTTTATAAAGAACGGTCAGTCGCTCCGGGTAAGTTCAGTAAATTTTGAAACCCGGACAGTCATTATTGATAAGGGAAAATGCCTCCGGGAGGGATTGCAGGTACAACTGGAAACTAAGGCTGTTTTGCCTGAAGTAGTGATCCGTTCTTATAACAATCTGAAGAAATGTGAATACACCCTGGGAGCCGTGAGTACCAGGCGCACCACGTATGAACGCAGCGGCGATATCGATACCCCTGCTAAAAGTACAGGGCTGCAGGTCTATCCCAACCCGGTGGCTGCCGGTCAGTCCATTAATATCAGTTTTGATAAACTGGAGGAGGGATATTACACGGTTCAGTTTGTGGGTATAAACGGACAGGTCATTAAGCAGGAGGAAATCTGGATTGATGCAGAGGCAAGGGTAATGAATATTAAGGTTCCGTCTATGTCAGCCGGTATTTGCCTGCTGGTACTGACCAATAAACTTACGGGTAAGAAGAGTACAGAAAGAATCGTTGTGCCATAGGAAGGGTGAGAAGTGAGTGGTGAGTGGTGAGAAGTGAGTGGTGAGTGGTGAGTGGGGTACAAGGGTTAAGGATTTTACCCGCTTTAAGTTT
>CAZYTV010000073.1:8198-16994 GCA_964650455.1 uncultured Chitinophaga sp.
CGTCATGCCCGGACGAAACAGGTCAAACGTGTCCTCAAGGCAGTCCCTTTCATGATCGCATTTGTTCGTTGTGGTGGTGTTACCGGCATGTCCGAGCAGTTCCTGTACGGGTCGGAGGTCGTGGCCGCCTTCCACGAGGTGTGTGGCGAAGGAGTGGCGGAAAGTGTGGGCAGAGACGGTTTTTTTAATACCGGCTTTTAAAGCCAGGTCTTTGATGATATAAAAGATCATGATCCTGGACAGTTTACTTCCTTTATTGTTCAGGAATAAAAAATCCTCATTGCCTTTCAAGGGCTGGGTATGCACCCGCACCTGATTTTTATAGATCGTGATATGTTTTGCGGCATTGCTCCCGATCGGGATCAGTCTTTCTTTATCCCCTTTACCGGTAACGCGGATAAATCCCAGGTCAAGGTATAAATGAGAGATCTTCATACTCACCACTTCAGTGACCCGCAGGCCGCAACTATACATGGCTTCGAGAATCGCTTTATTGCGTGGTCCGCCGGGGCGGCTGAGGTCGATACCATTGATCATTTGTTCAATCTCCCCAAAGCTCAGCACATCGGGCAGTGTCCGTTTTAGTTTGGGTGCTTCCAGTAAAAGCGTTGGGTCGCTTTTGCAAATGGATTCCAGCAGGCAGTATTTATAAAAGGCTTTGATACCGGAAATCATCCGGGCCTGGGAACTGGCCGTGAGCCCCAGTTCGCCGATCCATTTGAGAAATCCCTGCAGGTCATTCAGGGTGATCCCCTCCGGATTCACTTTCGTTTTTTTCTCCAGTAAATAATGGGTAAAATGTTCCAGGTCCCGCAGATAGGCTTCCACCGAATTATCCGATAGGGATTTTTCGAGCTGGAGATATGATTTGAAGCCTTTTTTGTATGCGGTCCACATGGAAAGAGTAAGGGTTGAGTGTTTAGATGTTTAGTCGTTTGGTGTTTAGAAGGAAATTATCATTATCACGACCTTCTTTCTCTCTTTTATCCTCCAAAGCGTAGCGAAGGAGGATTTTGACCTCAATGCTGCCCCGAAGGGCTAATAAGGTTTAGTGTTTTGAGTTGAGAGGTTTAGAAGGTTAGAAGGGAGGCTTATGTTGAATGATAACAACATAAGGTCTCCCTTTTAAAAAAATTACTTTTATAATTAATGATCTTACTTTACTCTTCCCTGCAATCAGCCTGTTTCAATCGCTCATACTCTTCCTCAATTGGCCTTCCTCGTTCCTCGGTATAACGTCTATTTACAAAATATACTAAAAGGCCTTGTCACCCTGAGTTTGCGAAGGGGGCTAATTGGCTAATTGACGCATTATTCTAAAACGATCTTCTTCTCTTTCGTCACCCAGTCCTTTCCGATCAGAATCTTCACCCATGCCCGGTCATTGGTTACGTTGACTGAATCGATATGGTCATGGAGGGCGTCGTAATCGATATCCAGCTTTTCTCCAAAAGTCATCATGGCTTTTTTACCAGTGTTCATGTCTTCCACATAGAGATTACCCCGGTCAGTATTCACCACCAGGTTTTCAGCAATAATGAATTTCGGGTCAAAATTATTGATGCCACTGCTCTTCAGGCTGAAGTTCTGGCTTTTATCGTAGGGCAGTTTAATCTGGAAACCACGGCCGCTCAGGCAGTCATTAAACAATACCCAGGCGTATTCATTATTTTTAAAATAACAACGTACGAAATCCTTATTCACCTGAACAGTGGCACCCAGGAGGTAGGTAAAACCGGTTTTGCGGTCAGCACCCATACCATTATAACTCCAGATAATACTATCCGGCAGACAATTTTTGGCAGTAATGAATACAGTGGGCTTTTTCTCGTGTGTGCCGGTAAACTTAATGGTGTCTTTCAGGCAAACGGTATCACAAAAAGTTTTTGGGGCAGTGGTTTTATTATTACAGGAAACAGCCGCGAGCATGACCAGGGCTGCTGTAAGCGCGAAAAGGGTTTTCATGTCTGATGATTTAATTCGCACAAAAATAACCAATGACCGGCTGCGAATGAAAATTCTTTTCCCATGGCGTACATAAAGACTCAATCATTATCTTCGGGCCCATGAGTAAGATACCCCCTGTAAATCTCCGGTCCTTTAAAGCAAAAGCCCGTCACCGTAAAACGGCCATGCGTCGCTTTCTGTCCAAACTGGAAAAACAGTCACCACGCGGACTTGATAAACAGATCGCCGGATTGGAAAAAGAAGTATGGAAGGAAACGGATTGTCTCTCCTGTGCCAATTGCTGCAAAACAATGACCCCGACCTATAACCAGAAAGACCTCAAACGGATTTCGGCCCATTTCAACATGACCATCCCGGAGTTCAAGAAAAAATACCTCAAGCAGGAGCGGGGCGGCGAACGCGACTGGATGAATAAATGGACCCCCTGCCAGTTCCTCAACCTGGACGATCATAAATGTTCGATCTATGCCATCCGTCCCGAAGACTGTTCCGGCTTCCCGCACCTAAGTAAAAAATTCAATGACTTTGTACATATTCATAAGCAGAATGTAGAGTATTGTCCGGCTACTTACAAGCTCGTCGAGAAGATGATGGAAGCAGCTACTTAGAATACTCGCCAGAGGATCGGGGGATTGATTTTCTTATAAAGCATGGTTATAATGTGCCAATTTGCCAATTAGCCAATGTGCCAATGGAACTTCAAAGAAGATTATCAACTGGTAGTAGTTTTTTGTATTCTTTCCTGCTTTTCATTTTTAATGCGAAAACTCAGACTATACAGATTGCTCTGGAATTTTTGGAAAACAAATCTTCAAACCATCAAAGTACGTTCAATCTTTAGGAGTTTTCCCCAATTGGCACATTGGCACATTGGCACATTGGCAAATTGGCAAATTTGTATTCTGGCTAATTATAGATATACATCCTCCAATAAGAAATATTCCGTCTCCCCCCACTGCTTCACGGTGATTGCTAAAATATCGTACTGTATCCACGGATTACCGGGATTGCGGCGGAGGTAGGCGTTGGCGGCCCATTGAATGCTTTTGAATTTGCGTTTGTTCACACTGCTTTCCGGGCGGGTGGTCTCGTTTCCCTTGCGGGTTTTGACTTCGATGAAGTGCAGGAATTTTCCCTTGCTGGCGATGATATCAATTTCATAAGGGTGTTGTACCCAGTTGCGGTGCAGGATCTGGTAACCCTGGCCGGTCAGCCATTTTGCGGCCAGGTCTTCTCCATCTTTTCCGAGTTCGTTGTGCGCTGCCATAACATATCTTTACATCAAGTTAAACCAACACATAATTCTTATGAAGGGAGTTTTCACATTAAAAGGCGTTGTTAAACACTATGACTGGGGGGGATTTTCTTTTATTCCTTCGCTTTTAAAACAGGATAACGGGGAGAAAAAACCATTTGCCGAATACTGGATGGGCACTCATCCGCTGGGTGTATCCACGGTAGAATTTGAAAAAGGCGCCAGGGGCGGCCTGGACAGCCTGGCGGGTAACCTGCCTTATTTATTCAAGGCCCAGGAAGTTAAGGAAATGCTGTCCATACAGGCGCATCCTTCAAAAAAGGCGGCGGAGATAGAATTTGCCCGCGAAAATGCGGAAGGTATTCCACTGGAAGCCACTTACCGGAACTATAAGGATGATAACCATAAACCCGAAATGCTGGTAGCCCTGGGTGATTTCTGGTTATTACATGGTTTCAAACCGGCGGATCAGTTGGAGGCCACGCTAAATGCGGTAACTGAACTGCATGTCCTTTTACCGGTATGGAAAGAAGGCGGATACAGCGCCTTATATAAGCATATCATGGAAATGCCGGTTGAAACGGTCAACAAAATACTGGAGCCGCTGGTACAACGGGTGCTGCCACTTTATAAAGACGGGGAACTGAAAAAGGATAATCCGGATTTCTGGGCAGGCCGGGCGGTATTGACTTTTACCAATGATCATAACTATGACCGGGGGATTTTCTCCATTTACCTGTTCAATATTGTCCACCTGATCCGTGGGGAAGGGCTTTTCCAGGATGCCGGACTGCCTCATGCCTACCTCGAAGGATTTAATGTGGAACTGATGGCCAATTCGGATAATGTGTTGCGGGGCGGACTGACACCCAAGCATATTGATGTGCCCGAACTGCTGAAACATGTAAAATGTGAAGCCACGGTACCCGCAATTATTCATGGCCAGCCGGACGGAGAGGGCGAAATCAATTATGCCACACCTGTTCCGGATTTCCGGCTCAGTATGTTTGATCTTAAGGCGGGTGAAACCGTGTCATTCAACCCGGAATCAGTCGAGATCATGCTGCTGACCAATGGAGTAGCAGAGCTGGATGATGATGAAAACCTGGTAAAACTGCAGTTGGGGAACCCTTCGGCGGTGGTTTTCCCGGGGCAGACGGTTTACCTGGCGGCGGCTACTGATTGCACGGTTTTCAGGGCCCGGGAGGGTATCCACAATCGTGAATAAATTGCGGGCCCAATTGGGTCAATTCAGTTAATTTTGCCTCACATTATAATCATTCAGTATGAAGATCAACGGACGTTTAATCCTGTTCACTATAGCCCTGGTAGCGGTTGCCACAGCCTGTAAGTTTTATTTCGGACCTGATATCGAATGGTCAGGTTTTTCACCGGTGATTGCCATTGCGCTGTTTTCCGGTTTTATCATCAAACAGAAAGGCAATTCATTCCTGTTGCCCCTGCTGGCCCTGTTGTTCAGTGATGTGGCGATCCAGGTATTACATAGCCAGGGATTATTTGATTATCCTGGTTTTTATGGCGGTCAATGGAAGTACTATGGAGTACTGCTGATCTCCACCCTGATTGGCTGGGGGCTGAAGGGCCGTAATTACGGTTCTTTGCTGGCCGGTGGTTTACTGGCTCCCACTGTTTTCTTCCTCGTTTCCAATTTTATGGTATGGGCCTCCACCGGGGCAGAAGCGATCTATCTTAAAACATTCAGCGGACTGATGCTTTGCTATGAAGCAGGGTTGCCGTTCTTCAAAAATTCTTTAGTGGCCACATTGGTATTTGTGCCGGCAATCACACTGGCGTATAACCTGATGACACAAAAGAAATCTGAGATCAGGCTGGCCTAAGGAAAGGACACAATAAAATAATTTGAATCCATCGTTGAAGCGATGGATTTTTTTTGCCTGCCGCAAAAAGGTATTGGCCACGAATTGACACGAAAGAACACGAAAAAGAATGTTGCTGCGCAACATTTGAGCCATGGATAGCACGGATCAACACGGATTTATTAAGTTGTAAGCCGGGGATCAGCTATTATCTTGCCACAAAAGCACACGAAAGTGCACGAAAAAAAAACAAGCAATAATTTCAGTAGTATTTTACATCAAAAAAATCCGTGTTAATCCGTGTTAATCCGTGTGATCCGTGGCCTGTATTTCTGTATTCATTCGTGTTCTTTCGTGTGTTTTCGTGGCCCCCAAATCCTTCCGCCAGGCAGGTCTATTTTTCTTCGTAGCCGGTATCAAGGAGTAACGTGTGATGAGCCCCATCAGCCGCTTCTGTGGCTAATTCGTCACAGCGGTTGTTGTAGGGATTATCCGCATGGCCTTTCACCCATTTGAATTTGATATGGTGTTTGTGGGAGAGCGCATAGAATTCGCGCCAGAGGTCAGGATTTTTTTTGCCGCCCTTGAAATTGGTCTTGATCCAGTTTTTCAGCCAGCCTTCTTCCCAGGCACGGACCACATACTGGCTGTCGGAATAGATGGTGATATGCATACCTTCTTTCTTCAGGGCTTTCAGTCCCGCGATCACGGCCATCAGTTCCATCCGGTTATTGGTGGTGCGTTTGTAGCCCTGTGACAATTCCTTGCGGTGGGTGCCGCTCATCAGGATGGTGCCATAGCCACCGGGACCGGGATTGCCGCGGGAAGAGCCATCGGTGTACATCGTAATCTGCTGGCTCATTCGCTTATTTTAAATACCATTTTTTGTAACGTAATAAGGCTTCTGTAAAATAATAATCCGCATACGTAAGAGAAGCATCCACTTCACTTTGATGTGGTAAAGATCCCACATTGTGTTTGAGCAGGAAGCCTTTATTTTCACCGGGACGGGATAAATAGTTTTCAGAGGAAAGGAAGAGCAGCATGGTCTTCGCAGCCGCCACATATTTTTTCTTTTCCTTTCTGGAAACATACTGACCCAGTTCCAGCAGGGCAGAAGCCATTACGGATCCGGCAGAAGCATCCCGGTAAGTACCGGGAATACCGGGTGCATTAAAATCCCAGTACGGAATTTTATCAGCAGGCAGGTTGGGATGGTTTAATAAATAGTCCGCTATTTTCCTGGCCTGGTCGAGATATGTTTTGTTTTTAGAGAACCGGTACATCATGGTAAATCCATAGAGTCCCCAGGACTGGCCCCGGGCCCAGGCAGATGAATCTGCCGCTCCCTGCCAGGTAACTTTCTGAAAGATCTCTTTTTTGGCGAGGTCCCAGTCCAGTACATGGTAACGGCTGTTATCCGGGCGGAAATGATATTTAATGGTGGTGTTGGCATGGTTGACGGCAATGTCGCGGTATTTCGCATCACCGCCATGATCGCTGACCCAGTAAAGCAGTTCCAGGTTCATCATATTATCAATGATCACCGGGCATTTCAGCCGGGCGCTGCTGTTCCATGACTGGATCGACAGGATTTCCGGGCGGTAACGGGTGGAGAGGGAGGCTGCTGCCGTCATCACCGCGTCTTTATAGGAATCTTTTCCCAACAGGCGGTAAGCATTCCCGAAACTGCAATAGATCATGAACCCGAGATCATGATTGCCGGTATAATATTTTTCTTTTTCGAGTATGCCTAAACGTTTTTCCGCAATGCGCCGGATATCTTCATCCCGGGTATGTTCATAAATGTAGAGCAACGTACCGGGGAAGAACCCGCTGCACCACCACTTGGTATCACTGGTGCCGAATTTATCCGCTTTGGGATCATAGTTGCGGGGCATCAGGCTATCGGGCGTGTTTTTTTCGAGCAGTTTGTATTGAGAGGCGGCCAGGTTAAAATTATTGTCGATGAGTTTTTTCATGGACAGCTTATCATCCTGCGCGAATGTGCTGATTGAAATAAGGAGGACTGCAAAAAGAAATGATTTCATGAGTGAAAGGTAAGAATTGATTGGGAAAATCCCCTGAATCAGGCCCCATAAACCTGCCTGTCCGGTAGGCTGGTCCCCCAATAGGGGACTTAAAACACACCAACTAATTGCAGGTTCTCTATCATTTGTATTGCGTAATTGTGTCCCGCTAAGCTTTAAAGACTTTTCCTTATTTCGGAATGTCTTTCAGGCTTTGCGGGAAATCTTACGCAAGACTATAAGAAATGATTCCTTAAAGTAAAAGCGTCTTCAAAGTCCTCCTTTAGGGGCCTAGTATTCCACTGCATAATCCTTCCCAAACGCCTTTCCGCCCCATGCTTTCCGTTGTGTCCAGTCGGTAAAGGGACCGGACCAGAAAGGATTGGTGGCTGGCAGGCCGAGCGGCAGGAATACATAGGAAGTGAGGTACATACTGCCTGTGTTGGAATAGGAGTCGGCAATGGCGGCTTGCTGATCGCCCACGAGTCCGAGGGTAAGACATCCTTCCCTGGTAAAACTGGAAGGGATAAATAATTTTTTAAGTACGGCGGCTAGTCCGCAGCGTACCTGGGCAGGACTGATCTCTTTGGGCAATGCCTGATCCAGTGCGAGTTTGGTCAATGGCTGAAAAGCGCCAGCCCGGTAGGTGGAAGAACGGCCAAATACCGGGAAAGTTCCTTCGGGTGAAATAAACCGCTCCTGGAAAGAGGCATAGCGTTGCATGCGTTTATAGGCGAGATCATAACGGGCTTTCTCCATCCTGCCTTTTGCCACATTCACGCGGAGTACTTCGCAGAGCATGGGATGGATGACAAAACCATTGTAATGGTCGAAATGAAAGGATGCTCCATCCTTGTACCATCCATCGCCCACATACCATTTTTCAATCGTCTCCACCGCGGAATCAATCCGTGCAGCATCGATCGCTTCACCGATATGCAGCAGAAAGCTTTCGATCATGGCTGCGAACAGCACCCAGTTATTATTCACCGGTTTGATCTGCCGGATGGTTTTGAATTCATAGATCACTCTTTCTTTTGTCACCGCATCCAGTGGTTGCCACAAAGCATCAGGTGCGGCTAAGAGGGCCTGTGCTATAAACGCCGCATCCACCAATGGTTGTCTTGATTGTGGGGTGCCCCAATACAGATAATCCGGACTGGAAGGATTCACTGCATGAGCCAGGCTCTGTTGTATCTGTTGTTTTAGTTTCCTGCGGATCTTTCCTTCAGCAGTATCTTCTTCCGGTAAAGCCACAAAGGGAGCGATCCCTGCGATCAGTCTCCCGAACGCTTCCATATAGGCCACGTCTTTCGGCCGTCCATCCCAGGAAGGGCTCACTTCAATCGCCATATTTTTCCGCAGTTCCCCCTTGCTCATATTATCCAGCACCGGCGCGGATATTTTCTGTAGTAACTGCACCCAGTAAGCACGGTCGGAAGAGAATTTATCAGTGAAGATATTTTCTGCTGCCTTGGTTTTGCTGGCAGGCCATAGTCCGGCGAGACCAAGGAGGGAGGAGAGATGGAGGAAGTTTCTTCTTCGCATGAGTCGGGAGTTGAGGGTTGAGAATAACTTTCTTAGTACAGGCTGTATACTGCATACTGGTTACTGGCTATTGCCGGCTGACTGATGGGTTTAGTTGTTTAGGCGTTTAGATGTTTAGAGGGGCATTACCTATATTATGCCCTCTTTCTCTCTTTTT
>CAZYTV010000074.1:0-5212 GCA_964650455.1 uncultured Chitinophaga sp.
ACTGAAAAAAGAAGTAGAAATTAACCAGCCCAATATCGAATTTACCAGTTTGGATGATATACCTGCAGGCATGACCCCGGTCTTCAGTCCCCGCAGCGGCAAGACCATGCTGGAGACTTATGTCCGGATGATGGACAGTTCGGAGAATATGGCCTGCATCACCTTGGCCTTTGGTATCAATGAACTGTTTAAGGATTACCTGGAAGACAATACCAGTGGCGATTATATTTCCTTCCTGTTGTTAGAGAAGGAAGATAAGCCGAAAGCAAATTCGAAAAAACCCTTCCGCTTTATCGGGGCCGGACAAAATGTATACAAATCATTCGGTGCTTATATCGAAGATGACCTGTACCAATGGGCCCGGGAAACCAGTACAAGGGCGATGAAGCTGAATGCCCATGTGGCATATATCCATTCCAAGTTCCTGCTGGTGGATCCCCTCGGTGATGATCCGGTAGTAGTGACCGGCTCGGCCAATTTCAGTGATCCTTCCACCAACGACAATGACGAGAATATGGTGATCATCCGCGGCAACCAGCGGGTGGCAGATATCTACTTCACCGAGTTCAACCGGCTCTTTCATCATTATTATTTCAGGTCCGTGTACAAAAATGCTAAAGAGAAAAAACGGAATGATGATGCCAGCCTGTTCCTGAGTGCTAATGACAGTTGGATAAAGAAGAGTTATAAGAAGGGGCAATTAAGGTATAAACGGGTGGATATGTTTGCAAAAATGCAGGGGTTTAAACCTTCTTCGTACTATTTACCCTGAAAGAGCACAGGTAAGCGTGTTCCAAATCCCAAAACCTGCTATGGAGGTTTTGGGATTTTTCCTCTTACAACTTTTTAATCGTCTTCTCCAGATTCACACCCTCAATCTCATACTGATGCACCTGGCTGGTGGAATCTGTCAGCGTGAGCAGGAATTTATAGTGGTCGCCGGGCTGGTAGTTTTTTCCTTTGAGTTCGCAACTGTACGACCATTCGGATTGTCTGCCGGGAAAGTCTTTCCCCATGTTTTCAATCCAGTCAACCTTCCCTTCCAGTGTTTTAATCCCTGATATAACGGCGGGCCAGCCAGCATTGTAAAAAGCCATACTGATTCCCTGGATACCATAAGAGCCGCTGCCCCTGCTTCCGATGATGGGGCCGAAATGATGCACCACTTCTTTCACGATATAACTCCGTTCATTATTCATGATTTTGCGGCCATATTGCACCAGGGCCCGGCCTGAAGAGGAATCATATTTTTTGGGATAGGCGGCCATTAGTTGTGCGAACTGAATGTCAAAGGAAGGGGTCTGTTCCCGGAAACGCATATATGAATCTTCCACATCCATCGGCTGGTTGGAGGGGGAACTGACCGGTGTTACGGTAATCGTTTCCCCGGATACATTCTCCACTTTGGCATAAAGCATTTTTTCATTCCAGTATTCTTTGCTCACTTCCTGAAATGTAATAATGTCTTTGTTAGTCAGGTGCCGTAGCTGATCTTCCAATACCCCGTTCTTTTGATTGAAATAACTGATGGAGGACTGCCTGTACTTATATTCCTGGAACTCACTGTAGGCCCAGAAAATGAGGCCGCCGGCCAGCATCAGCAGGGGACCAGCATAAGTGTACCATGGAGTACGAACCTCCCGTTCCAATGGCCTGACCACCCCTTCGAAGTCTGCTGGTAGTTCATATAACTTACCCCCCTTATTGATCGCCCATTTCTTACCCAATCCGAAAAAGGGAATCCAGAATAAATGAAAATAACTCTGCCGGATCTCGATCCGGTAACCCGGATCCTGGTTTTGTGTAATCCCCAGTTCCTGGGGTTTAAAGGACTTAATCCTGAAATTATTCCAGCCGAAGACAATGCTCATATTGGTACGATTAAATTTCAGCGCAAATATAGTTGCCAGCGTGAAATAACAAAGGAAGAAAAGAATGATTTAAGTCATACGCAGTAAAAGGAACAAGAAGCCAGCATACAAGACACCAAATAATACCCAAGAAACAAGATACCTGCATACCGGCAGGCAGGCAAGAACCAAAGAAGTATCAAATAGCAAGATACTAATAAGCCCAAGGATCAAATTCCAAAGCCTGCTAAGAGGTGATGGCTGGATATTGGTGCTTTATACCTTTTCTCATCCTGCTTTTTGTCTTGACCATTTTAATCAAATCCTTTCACTTTCAGTTTCTTAGGTTAACATGCTTCACTAACCGTGATTACCTGGGGGTTAAAACCTTGGAGGAATACGGTGAAAACACCCCCCGGAAGGAAAATGCTGCAAAATAGTTTTACATCACTGAGGACAATCAATTTCCACTATCACGCATATTAAATAACAAAAACAAAGAGTTTAACTGATTAACCTTACGTACACAGTTTGATTATTTAGACCGCAAGATCACTGTCCGGAAAGATTCTTAAAATGTAAATACATTAACTACCAATAAAAAGATAATGAAATGAAAATTACGCTCCAAATTCTAATAGCACTACTGATAAATCTTACGGTATGCTCACAAACACAATTATTTGTATACCATGGGAGAACAGGTGAATCCAGCGTATATGATGCAAATCAGAAACCGGTAAACAAACCTGCAATAAAAATAAAACAGGGTGACTCCGTCTTAGTAAATATTGTAAATCCAAATCCCCTGCTCTATAACTATACTGTAAAATTTGAAAACCTGTCCCTTGAATCTGAAGACAAATCAGTTACAGATCTTCTTAACGTGTTTTCGAAAATCCTGTCTGCCAGGGTTAATCCGAACGGTTTTGTAATAACTAGTACCGCTGATTATAAAGATGCTATAACAATACTGGTTGATGACATAAATAAAGCAAAAAAAATTATCCTTGATTCCGATATCCCCGAATCGCCAAATGAAGCCATGAACTTAATCAGAAGTGCCGGCTTAAGAAAG
Source organism: uncultured Chitinophaga sp. (assembly GCA_964650455.1). Taxonomy (GTDB): domain Bacteria; phylum Bacteroidota; class Bacteroidia; order Chitinophagales; family Chitinophagaceae; genus JJ008. The sequence continues at coordinate 2,929 of CAZYTV010000074.1, forward strand.
GCTCTGGATGATATTTCAAACTTAGCTAACGACAAATACCATTTCAACAATATCAACCTGTTATCGGATCTAAATACAGTAAGCGATCTGGCATCAACCCAGGATTTCGAAAAACAGGCTTTCAGGCTCCTTAATGCGAGTCTCGTTGAAAAAGTAAACGAAATAAAGAAAAATACCAGCCCTCAAACAATTTCCAGCACCCTGAAGACTCAGATAAAAGCCACGGACTCCGTAAGAAGAATTTATTTAGTCATCAATAAAATTGATAAAACAAATAATCTGAAGCGGGATGGCGCAAAAGGTGACTACGTATTGGAAGTCGCAACGCTAGTTCCCCTTTATAAGCGGTCCGTACTTGAGATCGTACCGGTTGCAAACTTCATTTTCTCGAAAAGCAACCGGGAGTTTTATCTTGATAATAATATTATTCAGGAGAGATTTAAAACAAAAACAACTACTGCTCCTGGTGCTATCCTGAATATTAATGTTGCCCGGTTTGGTGAGACGAAAGAAATGTCAATTGGTATTGGCCCTGGTTACAAGTTTAGCTCAAAAGGTGATGCCCTTGAAAATTTCTATTTTTCATCCCTTTTTAGTTATAAAAATTTCATCCGCGTCGGACTTGGATTTGGATTTGCACAGTTTCCAACAGAGGAGTTAAAAGGAGGAGTAAAAGCCGGACAACCGCTGCCTTCATCCATTGCTAATCTTAATGATATTCTTCAGTATGAAGAAAAACCAAGTATATTCCTGACCATTTCGTTTACAGGGCTTAATCTGACTTCCAAAAAATAAACCTCTTTTTTATGAAACCAACTATTAAAAATGGCATTTACTTTTTAGCAGTCTTCATTACATTGGAAAGCTGTCTGAATAATGATGAAAAAGCACCTGAAAAACAACAAGTTACCGTTCAGCAAACAGATGCAGATGAAACAGCAACTTCAACAAATGTATTCAATATTGATACGGTATCTTATGTAAGCCCGGCATCTGTATTATTAGAAGAAGAAGCGCGGGAGTTGCAATTGAAATTAATAAACGTGCTTCCGAAAATAAGTATTACCAGCGGGTCAGGTGATAATAAATTCACCCGAAAATTTTATCTAGTTGAAGGCGATCTGAAACTAGACAGAGATGAATTATTTTACTATTGCCTGAAACGTCTTCAAACTGCAGACACAAATGTTACTGAAAGAAAAAATAGTCAAAAGCTTACAGTCGCTTCGGATAAAAATGGAAAGGCGGCTATTTGGAAACCAGGCTCTACATTAAGTTACTGCATTAAGAGAAGCACATTTGAGTCAAAAGCTCACTATGATTCGGTTGTAGCCAGTATGAAAGTTGCTTCCCAGAACTGGGCAGAAGCATGTAATATTAAATTTGAATACCTGGCAGATCTTGATAAGACGGATGTCGAAATAGAGGACGTAACAGATAAAATATTCTTTATTGTAAGAAATTTTACTGCAAACGGGGAATTTATCGCACAAGCGTTTTTCCCGTCAGATGCGCCATATATGAGACATGTACTGTTAGATCCTACTTTCTTTTCCTCCGGTTTTTCAAAAACTGGTATACTCAGGCATGAACTTGGCCATGTCCTTGGCTTCAGACATGAACATATATGGTCAAGGGAAGCAGATTGCAAAGGTGAAGAAATTATAGAAGGTGCTCTTTCAGCAAAACCAGTTACTATTTATGATCCCTACTCTGTTATGCACTATCCCTGTGGACCCAATAGGGAGAACCGGATTATTACACTTACAGATTTTGACAAAGCCGGTGCCAGAAAAGTATATCCATTTTAAAACAGGCTGATTTATTAATCGTGCCAGACTACATCATAGTATAACATAAAACCGGTACGAGGAACCAGTTTTATATTATACTATGCTTTCTTATATTAAACATTAGAAAACTTAACCCCTGCCCTCACCCCTCTCTCCATTCCGTTAATATTTATAATTCCCCAAAACCGCCTCCCTGCCATAATGCCACCCAATAATCAATAATCCCGCCTTTCGCCCGCTGTCAAAAACCCAATAATCAATCACTGTTGTCCGGTAAAGCTTAATATAGGAAAAAACAAAGGGGCCTGAAAGACCTCTTTTTACTCTCCTTTTAGCCTTTACCAGGCAACTCTGTTTCTTTTTTACCTGTTCAGGTGCCATCACAAAACACCCCTACGGGGTGAAACCGGTATCTTCTTCTGCCTTGTAGCTACCGACAAAGCACCCCTACAGGGTGAAAGATGAATAGCAAACAATCACCAATATCCATA
>CAZYTV010000074.1:5312-16803 GCA_964650455.1 uncultured Chitinophaga sp.
GGCAATCATACAGGTTGTACGAATAAAATGAATCACTTCTCTCACCCCGTAGGGGGTGCTTTGTTGGTAACAAGACCACCGGTTTTAGCAGAACGACATTTCACCCTAAGGGGTGTTTAATTTTCACTTGATCCGGTGCCATCACAAAGCACCCCTACAGGGTGAAAGATGAATAGCAAACAATCACCAATATCCATATAGGGGCAATCATACAGGTTGTACGAATAAAATGAATCACTTCTCTCACCCCGTAGGGGTGCTTTGTGATCACTCTTATTGAAACCCATAATCCTTATTTCTTAGTAGGACAATCTTCCCGGGTGACTGGTATGCGGAACACTTCTTCCAACCCGCAGGAATATATTGACAGCAAAAAAAATGGGGATATGCTTCCCTCTCATCAATGATCAGGCGCCATCTGTTGACTTATCTGGGACTCAAACCATTCTTACTAAACCCAGAAAAAGTACTGTACAATTATACTCCACCTGCATCCATATGAAACTTTTTCAACCAATTGGGGCTTACCCTTTAAAAAAACTTATTCTCATAACGACACATCTTTGGTAATCAATTGCTATAAAATAAAAGCAATTTTCCCCAGTCAGCAGTGAATAATCAAAAATTTTAAAAAATCCCGTTTTCAGGGGAGGCCCATTTGCCCAAAAATGGGCATTTTAGCATTTAATTTCCGGTCTGAACTGGTTAAAATGCATGAATATGAAAAAAAGTCTGCTTTTCTTACTGATCATCCTGTTAACGGGAACGATATCCCAGGCCCAGTCCCCCTCCGGCAAATTCATCCTCGTAAAAGACAGTGACGGCAGGACCCCTAAAAGTGGCGCGGAAATATCCATCAATTTTACACCCGGAAAGTTTTCCCTGAAAGCAGCCATGCCGGGACAAACCGTTACCGATAATGGTACCTGGAAGATCACGGGCAGCAATATGACCATTGCCTTTAAGGAAATGGAACAGGGCACGAAGACAGGTGCATGGTCACTGGCCAATGGTACACTTACACTTCCCTTTATGATGCTGAGCAATAATAAAGGCAGTTCCACCTGGCAACAGGCAGGAACCGCATTTACCCCCACAGGTTCGGTCAATGAAGTAATCATCCGGAACCGGGATGGGGTGCAGAAGATCATGAAGTATAAGGATAAAGTGGATGCCTGGGCAACTGCCGATGCAAAAAAGTATAAGGGCGGACTGGCAGAAGCTTATTATGTGATGGGCAATCTTTTCTATTTTAAAAAACTTCGGCCGGAAGCTTTATATGCTTTTGCTAAAGCGGCCGAACTGAAATCCACCAATGCCCTTTACCTGAATAACCTGTCCAGCCTGATCATGGACTATAACAAATACAGTGATGCCGTGATCCTGCTGAAAGAAGTGACCCGCAATTTCCCCAATCTCTCTTCCTCCTGGGGCAACCTGGCCCTTGCCCAACTGAAGATGGGTAATTATCCCGCAGCAGATTCTGCTATCCGTGTGGCCCGGAGACTGGATCCGGAAAACGGGTTGTTCTGCTATACCGGGGGAAAGATCAAAGAAGCAAAAGGCGATAAGGCCGGTGCCGCACAGGATTTTGGTCAGGCCTGGGACCAGGGTTATGCCGGGGAAGGAAGAGAAGGAGCAAAAAATGCAGCCACCCCGAAAAAAAATACAAAACCGGCTAAACCGCAGACTAAAACAAAGGGAGAAGAAAAACGCGATAAGATCGCCCAATGGGAAGGACATTATGAAGCGGATGCCGTGAGCGCCCGTTCCGGTGAAACCGCGAAAGAAGCCAATACGACGTTCGGAAAAGATCTTGCCCAGACCACGATCAACCTGCAGACACTGTCATGCGCCAAAGAGTTCTCCATGGATATCAGCAAATCAGGTAACATAACAGGTAGTGGTAAAGTGATGTACGTGTACCAGGGTTCCGCCGGCGGTCCGGTTACGGGAATGGCCCCGGCCCCGATCGCCGCCATGCATGGTGGCTTTGGTACCAATCTTAAAGATGGTTTCCAGATCCGTGACTGGAGTTTTACCGGCACCGTGGATGAAGAAGGGAATGTCGAAATTTCGGGTATGCCTTCAGGTGAACTTGATCTTTACAACGTAGGCAAATGGCAGAAGATCAAAACCTGGTCACCCCTGCCTCCCGATGCCGCCGGAGCCGCGATGAAAGGCCCCTTCCACATGAAACTCGTGAATGATGTAAAGATGGGACCGGTGATCAAAGTGGACCAGTGGCTGGAACTGGGTGATAAACTGATCCGCCGGGTTCATTACCGCGCTTATATCTACCGCAGCGATGGGGATATTACCCCCGATTGTAAAACCCTGGGTGCCGATCCGCAGCCTAAATGCCCGGCTACTGAATTTATTAAAACAAAAGTCTCTTTTAATCCCAGGGAAAATATCAGTATCGAACAATCCACCACCTATGCCCCCGGACAAACAGCTCAGCAGGAAATGGCTGTGAATGTAGTTGCCGAACATGATCTGGGTCCGCTTTCAGCCGCTGCCGAGTTTCACCAGGATGGCAGTTATGAATTTTCAATCGGGGTTGGCGTGGATACCGAAGACCTGACCCATGGAGGTCCTTTTAAGTTCGGGGAAAAACTGGACCTGGTGTATGACAGTAAATGTGGTTGGGGAGTGAAGGCCAGTGCCGGTGTGGAAATGGGCGGGTTTGGTACCAAAACAGGTGCTTCCGTGGAAGGGGTGATCTTCTTTAATAAGGGACTGTGATGTAAGGTTCACAAGTTGATAAGTTAACAGGTTGACAGGGAAGCCTACTGAGGTTGATGCCTTGTCAACCTGTAAACATATCAACCTTTCAACCTATTCCCCCAACACTTTCACCCGGATATTCTTGTAGAACACCTTGCTGTTTGGATCATGGCCCTGCAGGGCAAAGGTCCCGGAAGAGAGCAGTCTTTCTTTCATGCCCTCCGGCCTTTGCACATTATCGGGTTCGGTATAATCCACCACCTGCTGCTTATTGATGGAGGTGGTCACGTGCTTACCTTTTACCACAATATGGATAGTAAACCATTCATCATCCTTCACATAGGTTTCTTTCACATCCTGTATGGCATAGAGACTACCGGTTCGGCGCCAGTCTGACTGTGAATTGTTAACCTGTACTTCATAGCCCTTCTTCGGCCAGCTACCTTCCTGGTATTGGGTATGAAAATAAATACCGGAATTGGAGCCGGGCCGGGTCATGACTTCCGCCTTAAATTCAAAATTTTTGAACTGATGATTCCCCACGGGACCATCATAAAAAAGATGCGCCACATTCCCGTTCACCACGATCATGCCGTCTTCAATCTTAAATGAAGCGGCATTGTTGCCCACTTTCCAGCCATCGAAACTCTGGCCATCGAAGAGCTCCACCCATTTGGCTTCTTCCGGTTGAAAGGAACCAAAAAGAAAAACTAATGAGAGCAGGCTGAGGGTAAAAAAGTATTTCATGGGATTAAGTTAAGTGATTTTGGTTAATCACCCTTCGGCACGCTCAGGGTGACAAGAACTTCCGCTTGTCATGCTGAGCCGGTGCCCTTGTCATGCTGAGCTTGTCGAAGCATTGTCGAAGCATGAGCCGGTCGATGCATTTCCAAAGCACCCTTCGGCACGCTCCCACCTTCGCTTCTTATCCTCCGAAACCTCTGGTGAAGGAGGATCGCTACGGTCGGCAGGCAGGGTGACAACCGCTGTCATGCTGAGCCGGTGCTCTTGTCATGCTGAGCTTGTCGAAGCATTGTCGAAGCATTGTCGAAGCATTGTCGAAGCATTGCCGAAGGGTGAAACTACTTTATTTTTTCCTTTGGCCGTTTCGGGGTCGGACTGTTATCCTTCCATCTCCACAAATGCACACAGGCATAAGTGCGGTAAGGACTCCACTTGGCGGAATGTTTCAGCATTTTTTCCCGAAGTTGCTTCTTATCACTGCTGTCGAGTTTGTACAACTTAACCATGGCATTCTGTATCCCCAGGTCATCCACCGCAAATACATCCTCCCGGCCGAGGGCAAACATCAGCAGCATCTCTACGGTCCAGCGGCCCACACCATTGATCTCGGTGAGATAGACGATCACTTCCTCGTTATCCATTTTCTGCAGCTTCTTTGCGTCCATTCCTTTTTCGAGCTCAAACTGCGCTACATTCTTTACATAGCTCACTTTGGCATTGCTGAGCCCGATAGCGCGGAGCTGTTCAAAGGGAGTATCCAGTATCTGCTGCGGTGCTGGTTCTTTACCATTGTATAAGGCAATAAACCGCTTGTAGATCACATCGGCCACTTTGGTACTCAACTGCTGGCTCATGATCGAAGCACAGAGATAAGTACAGATATTTTTTCTTTTCTTCAGTTGATGTGGTTCGGCTGCCTCCAGCAGCTTTTTTAGTTTCTTATCTTTCGATAAATGGGCGATATATTCCATAGTTTTTATTTCAATGTGTTCATGACTGTTTCAAAAATCCTGCGACGCAGGCTGTTGAGATTGTAATAATCCTTTGTCGGCAGCAGTCCCCTGTTCTGGCGGTTGACCAGCAGGATCACAGTCAGTTCCATTGACGGTACCACCGCAATACTGGTGCCGGTAAAACCAGTATGGCCAAAACTGCCTTCGGGAGCATTCTTCATAAAAGAATTCGTGGGATCCATCATCCAGCCCAGACCGTTACCGTATTTATCTTTTGCCAGGAACAGATCAATTGTTTTATCGCTAATCGGGTTCGGCCAGATACCCCGCCATTTTTTGAGGTACAGGTTCACTAATTTTTGCAGGTCTTCTGCAGTGGAAAATAGACCAGCCGCCCCATTCACCCCGCCGCAGGCATACCAGCAGTTACCGTCATTCACTTCCCCCCGAAGCTGGTAGTGACGCCAGCCATTCCAATGATCCGGGTTGATTTCTTTAAAAACAAAACCAAGAGTGCTGTCGTGTACCATCCGGTATTCATAGGGATTACCAAATGAAGTGGGTGCAATCGAACGGGGCCACCCGTTATTGTGTGTCCGGTAGCCTGTGTTCTCCATCACAAGCGGAAAGAACAATTCCTGGTGTTCATATTTTTCCAGGGGCATACCGGTTACTTTCTCAATGATCTGTCCGAGAATGATAAAGCCCAGGTCGCTGTAATGCCGCGCTTTACCCACCGGGTATTTCAACGGCAGGGAGGCAATCAACTGATAGGTTTCATCCCTGGTATGCGCCCGGTAGTATAGCGGGTACCATTCATACAATCCGGCCGTATGCGTCAGCAGATGCCGGATGCTGATCTCCTTTTTATCAGGTGCATTAAAAGCGGGAATGTATTTACCTACAGCATCATCCGGGTGGAGTTTGCCCTGATCCGTTAACAGGAGCACGGCAGTGGTCGTACCAGTTACTTTGGTGAGGGAAGCAATATCAAACAGGTGCTTTATCTTCATCTTTTCCGGTTTCTTCAACAACCGGCCGGCAGAATCAAACCGGTCAGCATAGCCTTTCGCTTTCCGGTAAATAATTTCACGCTTGTATTGCACTTGTAATACTGCCCCCGGTATGAGTCCGGAGTCTATGTATGACTTCAGAATCATGTCAAGCTCTTTTTGTAATTCCTTATGCCCCTGCCCCACTGCAAATGCCGGCATTGACAACACTAACAATAGTATATAACGTACAACACTTCTCATAAATGAATTACCCCCTTCTAAACAACAAACGACTAAACCCTCAACTTTTCACCAACGGCCCCCTTGTCTTCCTCAGCAATAACTCCGTAAACCCCTCCTTTACAAAATCCGGAATCGCCCCTACCTGTTTAAAACCGAAGTCCAGGTAAAGTTTCAGCGCTCCCTTATTAAATTCCGATACACAAATAAACAGATTCGGGGAATAGGCCGACACCCGTTCCTCACAATACTGCAGCAACCTTGTCCCCACCCCGCAGCCCCTGAAACGCGGAGCAGCACAGAGGGTCTGGATATAACCGCGGAAAGAACCGGCAGTCTGCAGGATCATAAAGCCGGCAATCGTTTCACCCTCCCAGGCCACATGTACTTCTTTACCCAATCCTTCAAAACCAAGGCGGCAACGGGCTTTATCCATGCCCAGCGTAATCCAGGGATCGGTGGCCGCCATAATATCCGCACACATATCAAAGACCAGTGGGTCATGACATTCGCGGATAGCTATATTTATTTTGTTGATCATGCTTTCCTTTTTTTAAGCAGGTATAAAAATACAATGGTCAGGCCAGCATTCACACCGATATTCATAAAACCGAGATCAAACTGGTAAAAACGCAGAAAATATTCATTCAGTGCCCAGGTCAGTAATGCCGACCCGATACAGGCCAGGGGGACCCATTTTTCGTTCAGCTTATACTTCGTAAAGAAACCGGTGAGGTATAGACCCAGCAGGGGACCATAGGTATAACCCGCAATTTTAAAAATGGTATTGATGATCGCCCCCTGGCTGTTCCAGAATGCCAGTACGATCATGAACATCACCCCGTTCACACCGAGCAACACCCATTTTTTGATCTGCTTTCTTTCTTCATGCGATTTCTTTTCAAACTGCATGAAATCATAACTGAATGAAGTGGTCAGTGCCGTAATACAGGAATCAATGCTGGCAAAAGTGGAAGCAATCACCGCGATAAAAAAGGCAATGGCCCCGGTCTTTCCGAAATAGTGCAGGGTCAGGTCCGGGTAAATGCCATCTGTATTCAGGATCTGCCCGTTTTCACGAAGCAGGGGTATCCCTTTTTGTTCCGCATAGAGATACATCAGTACACCCAGTCCGAGAAACAGGGTTTGAGCTGCCGCGATAAAGAAACTGAAACTGAGTACATTTTTCCTGGCTCCCTGCGCATTCTTAATGGTCAGTGTTTTTTGCATCATACTCTGATCCAGTCCCACCAGGGCCACTGTGATCAGTAACCCGGAAATAAACTGTTTGAAAAAATTGGAGCCGGATTGCGTATCCCAGTCAAAGACTTTTGCATAGGTATGACCGGTAATGGAACGGATCATACCGCTGACACTCAGGTTCAGGGAGTTTTTGATACTGATGATCGATACCAGGATCACGGTGATCAGCAATAAGGATTGCAGGGCATCCGTCCAGACAATGGTTTTCACCCCCGACTTATTGGTGTATAACCAGATCAGGAACAGGACTGCTGCAATGGTAACGGCATACGGGATTCCCAGTTCATCAAAGAAGGCATACTGCAGGATTTTCACAGACAACAATAAACGCAGGGCTGCTCCAAAGGACTGTGAGACCAGGAAGAAAAGCGCCCCTGTTTTATAGGACACCGGTCCGAAGCGGCTCTCCAGGTACTGGTAAAGGGAGACCACTCTTAGTTTATAGAAAATAGGCAATAGCACAAAGGCAATGAAGAGATATCCGACAATCGTCCCCAGGATGAACTGGAAATAGTAGAGATTGTTATTGCCCACATTCCCCGGTATCGACACCAGCGATACTGCCGATATCCCTGAACCGATCATCCCGAAGGCCACCAGGAACCAGGGCGATTTACGGTCACCATCAAAAAAAGTACTGTCGCGGCTGTGCCGGGATGTGTACCGGGAGATCAGGAGTAATACGGAGAAATATAATAGAATGATTACAAAAAGGACGGTAGTGCTCATGAGCAGGAGCTTTGGTGGCCCTGCTAAATATACTCATTTTAGGAAAGCCGCTTAGAATTCAAAAGTCAATCCCTCGCTTCGCTTCGGGATGACTATCAACCTTAGATAAAACAAACTCTATTTTTTAAGGGCTGTTGACTGTTGGCTGCTGGCTGTTGACTTCTAACTACCGACTACTAACTACTAACTAATTTTCCGCCCATTGCCTGAACTCCGCCACCCGCTCCCGGCTGATCACCATTTCCTCCTGCTGCCCGGCGCCCTGAACGGATAGTTTTAAGCGGTTGTTGAAGTAGGGTTTTACCTGCAGGATGGCCTGGATACTGACGATAAATTTACGGTTGAGCCGGAAGAAAGAACGGGGATCAAGCTGATTTTCCAGTTTTTCCATGGTATGATCCACCATATAACGGGTACCGGATTTGTCGATCAGGTAAACGATTTTATTTTCGGCCTGGAAAAAGGCGATATCATTGGCATCAATAAAGAAAAGCCGCTGACCGATCTTGCCCAGGAACCGCTTTTTGTAGCGTTGGTCTTCCATTGATGGCAACTGTGTGCGGAGACGGGCCGCGTTAAAAGAAAGGGAAAGGGATTTGAATTTATTGAGGGCTGCTGCGAGCGCATCCTGCGTTACAGGTTTGAGAATATAATCGATACTCAGCAGTTTGAACGCTTCCAGTGCATATACATCATACGCCGTGGTAAAAACAACCGGTCCGTTGTAACTCACCTGTTTGAAGATCTCAAAACTGTGGCCGTCGGATAAATGAATATCGAGCAGTAATAGGTCCGGGTGTGCGTGTTGCCGGAGGTACTGCACTGTATCCCCGATACTTTCCAGGCAGGCGATCACTTCAATGGACGGATCATATTTCATCAGCAGCGTGATCAGCCGTTCGGCTGCCAGTTGCTCGTCTTCGACGATGATCAGTTTCATGGATTCAGTTTAATTGCAGTAAGGGAATCGCCACTTCAAATTCATGGTCTGATTGCTTTACCACAACATCCCTGCCGCAGATAAGTTCATACCGTTTGCGGATATTTTGCAGCCCGATCTTCGTGGAGGGCTCCACGGCCACCCGTGGCTGCAGGTTATTTTTGATCACGAGGGTCTGGTTTCCATTCGTATGGATATCAATTTGCAAGGGCCTGCTCCGGCTCACCACATTGTGTTTGATCGCATTCTCAATCAGCATCTGCAGGGCGGCCGGCACCACATGCCAGTTTTTATACGGCTCCTGAATATTCACGGTCACCAATAATCCCTGGTCAAACCGTTTTTGCAGCAGGAAGATATAGGGCTGGATAAATTCCAGTTCGGACCGGAGTTCCACCAGTTCCTTTTCCTGGCTGCTGAGAATATAGCGGTACACTTTGGAAAACTCTTCGATAAACTGGTTGGCTTCCGGGTTGTCTTTAATGACCATACCGGACAACACATTCAGGTTATTAAAAAGAAAATGCGGGTTGATCTGGCTTTTCATGAGCTGGATCTGGGCCTGGGCACTGCTTTGCCGGAGCTCTTCCGTTTCTCTCCATTGACGACGATACTCCCGGAAAAAGAAATGTATGGCGTTCAGCAGGTGAAGAAAGAGGTTGATCAGGCTGCCGTAAATAATATTCAGTTTATAGGGATTGAGGTTTTCTTCCCAGCTATACCCGTGTACCACCGTTCCGAAAAACAAAACAGTAACAATCGCCGACAAAAGGGCTACCCCGTTACCGGCAATGAAAAAGAAAGCGAGAAACCGGACCTTGGTCTTTGGGGTGAGGAATTTCTTTTTAAACCAGGGCTTGATCAGCCGGTTGCCTTCCCAGGTAAAAAACGTTACAGAGAGTATTGTCAGGGCAGCATAATACCATTCAATTTCAATTCTGAAATAATGATACACATCACAGATCACTGTATTTAAAAAAGTATACAGGGCCAGCAGGAATATAAACAGGTATCGGTTCCGGTGACTGAACATTTTTTAAAAAATTAAAGCTGCCCTGTTCCAGTATTGCTGAAACAGGGCAGTTAATGGCTTTTCATAGTCATGGGATAGGGACATATTTAGGGCAACAAGACCCGGTCGATCAGGTGTACAACACCATTCCGGCAGACAATGTTCGTAGCGGTAATATTTGACCTGTTTCCGCCATTTCCATTGCCCTGGATGCTGGGCCCGCCACCTGTACCATTGGTCAGGTTGATCGTGGTATTACCACCGGCCAGCATCGCCAGGTTACCATTGGCGAGGTCGGAAGAAAAGGCTCGTGTACCCACCACATGGTAACGCAATACAGCCAGCAGGGTACCGATCGGAATCTGGTTAATATCGGTCAGTGACAATGCACCGAGCAATTGGGTGAAGGCCGCATTGGTAGGGGCAAATACAGTCAGTTTAGCACTGCCCAGTGTACCAGCCAGTGTGGGATCACCACCCGGGGCTGTGGTGGCACGGGTCACAGCTTTCACCAGTGAATCCAGTCCGGAAGCCACTGCTGTTTCCACAATATTGCCGGCCGGTGGATTTAATACCCTGCCAATCACATGAATCACGCCATTGTCAGCAGCCACATCCGCTGATGAAACCTGGATACCATTGATAAATACCCCACTGGCATTCTTTGTCACGAAAACAGAGTCACCGCTGGCGGTCACCACTTTAGCATTGGGACCAGCCGGTACATCGGCAGCCAGGATCCTTGCCGGAATGGTATGATACAGTAAGATATTGGATACCTGGGCCGGGGTCAGTGTATTGAGGGTGGCACTGGTAATACCAGATGCAGTAAAAGCCGCATCATTCGGGGCAAATACAGTAAAAGGGCCTGTACCACTGAGGGTGGTTTGCAGGTTGGCTTTCAGTACAGCCGCTTCCAGGGTACTGAAAGAAGCATTATTCACCACCACATCGGTGATGGTATTACTCACCGGATCTTCATCTTTATCACAGCTCGTCAGAAAAACCGGCAGTCCAAGCGCAATAGCCACTGCTGATTTGCGGAAAATGTTTTTGAGTTCCATAGTTGATTTATTTTTTGTTTAATCATACTAACAGCACTCAAAAGGAAAAGATAAGTTACAGGGAGTGAATTGATGGAAAGCCGGAGTGAAATGTAGGATTGGTGGAGTAGGTTTGTTTAAGCAAAACCCAAAGGAAGCCAAAATTCAAAAGTAAAAAGTAAAAAATCCTCAGTCGAAAACGTTTTATTTTTTCAACACTACTTAAAGAACTAATACTACTTATCCCCTTAGTAAGGGCTGTTGACTGCCTACTGCCAACTGCCAACTACTGACTGACTACTATCCCCTTTCTCTTGATATAGGCGTGCCACAGCATCATCGCCGCGATGGTCCGGTTGGGCCGCCAGGGTTCGGCTACTTTCAGCATTTCCTCTTTTGAAATATGCGGTGGGAGTTGCTTGATGAGTTTGAGACTATTGACCAGGGCAATATCCCCCAGGGGAAAAAGATCGGTGCGTTGCAGGGCATGCATCAGGTACACATCAATGGTCCAGTGACCAATCCCTTTAAGCTGTATGAGCCGGGTCCTGATCTCATCATCCGGAAGATGGCCCAGTTGTTTCAGAACCAGTTTACGGGATTGAATGGCACGGGCCAGTTCACGGGCATAGCCCATTTTCTGGCAGGTAAAATAAACAGCCCGCATTTCCTCATCCGTCAGGGCCAGGATTTTAGTGGGGGTGATATATCCGATCTTTTCCCTGAGTTTTTTAAAAGCCGCATAGGCTGCAGCCAGGGAAACCTGTTGTTCCAGGATGGTCAGAATCAGGGTTTGAAAAGTGGCCGGCCGGGTCCACATAGGCGGGTAGCCGTATTCCCGG
>CAZYTV010000075.1:0-16601 GCA_964650455.1 uncultured Chitinophaga sp.
TTTACGATAAGTCTGATGGGGGTTAATTTTTTTTATTCATCTCCCGTTTATCCGCTGTCCCCGGAATCCATTACCTTCAAACGCAGATATGTACTACTTCTGGAAACTCTATTTCAAACTTACCGGCTGGAAACTCCGGAACCCTTTTCCCGCGAATTTACCCAAAGCAGTTTTAGCGGTGGGTCCTCATACCAGTTGGCATGACTTCTTTATTGGCCTGGCGGCCCGCAGCCTGATGAGGATTGGTCCAATCCATTTCCTGGGAAAAAAAGAATTGTTTGACGGGCCTTTTGGCTGGTTATTCAGAGCCCTGGGGGGTACGCCGGTGGATCGCTTCAGCAGCAAAGGAATGGTGGACCAGGTGGCCGAATTATTCAGTAAGGATGAAAACTTCAAGATCGCCCTGGCACCGGAAGGCACACGGAAAAAAGTAGATAAACTGCGGAGTGGATTTTATCATATTGCCCAAAAAGCGGCCGTGCCGATTGTCCTGGTAGGATTTGATTTTAAAACCAAACAGGTTTGTTTCTCAGCACCACTTTTGCCATCTGATGAAGAACAGGATATGAAAACGATCCTGGCTTTTTTCGGGACAATGACCGGGAAATATCCGGAGAAGGGGCTGCAACACCTGAAAAGCTAGAAGTAAGAAGCTAGAAGCGAGAAGGGGCCTCCTGACTGATATTACTTTACTTTCAGGTGAATGCTTCTTTAGAATTCCTTCATGGCTTCTGGCTTTTGCCTTATCGCTTTAAAGGTAGATCGATGTACTTTCAGTCGCTTACTGCTTTAGAATTCCTTCTCGCTTCTAGCTTCTCGCTTCTCACCTACTAAACAAGTTCCGAACATTTCTCTCCGTTATCTCAGCTACATCCTCAATAGAAATATTTTTCAAACTGGCCAGTTTCTCCACCACATATTTAATATACGATGGCTCATTGCGCTTACCCCTGAACGGTACGGGGGCGAGATACGGTGCGTCAGTTTCAAGTACTACTTTATCAAGACCGATGGATTCAAAAACTTTATCGAGGCCCCCGTTTTTGAACGTCAGCACCCCGCCGATGCCGAGATAAAAACCAAGGTCCATGACCTGCTCTGCCTGATCTGCTGTGCCGGAAAAACAATGAAAGACTCCTTTGAGCTTTCCGTTCTGGTTGCGCCGCACCACATCTATACATTCATCGGTGGAATTGCGGGAGTGGATCGCTATCGGAAGATTGAATTCGATGGCCCAGCGGATCTGCTCTTCAAAAGCGAGGTATTGTTGCCCGGTAAAAGTCTTGTCCCAGTAAAAATCCAGCCCGATCTCCCCTACCGCAACAAAACCACCTTTTTCCAGGTAATCCCGGGCTATTTTCAGTTCTTCCCGGAAATTCTCTTTTACAGAGCAGGGATGTAGCCCCATCATGGGCCGGCATCGTTCCGGATATTGAGCGGCCAGTTCCAACAGGGCGGCATGCGAGCCTGAATCAATGGCCGGGAGAAATATTTTATTAACTCCTTCTTTTTCAGCAAGTTCCAACATTTCTTTGCGGGATTCTGCAAATTCAGGGAGGTAAATATGGGCGTGCGTGTCTGTAAACGTCATGAAAAAGGGATTCTGGCCGCAAAACTCAGCAAAAAACTTTAAGATTCCCTTAAACTTTTCGGTCCGGGAACATTCCTAAAGAAGTTAACTTGTCAACCCAAATCAAAACATAGTTTATGAAACTCAGGTTTATTACAGCCGCCTATCTTTCCTTCGCCTTTCTATTCACCACGCTGATTTTCAGCTCCTGTCAGAAGGAAACCAGTCAAAGCGAACAAGACGCCCAGGAAGTGGAAGCCTCCAGGGTATCCGGTGAGTCTGAATCCGAAGCTGAAACCATATTTAATGGAGTTTTCGACGACGCGATGGGAGTGAATGATGAAGTGGCGATCGGCGGAACCGGCGTTTTCGGACGCCTGAATGTTTGTCCGACTGTTACCATCACCCGCCCCACTTCCAATACTTTCCCGGTTCGGGTGGTTATGGATTTTGGCGTCAATGGTTGTGTAGGTCCTGACGGCCATTTCCGCAAGGGTAAAGTAATTACCGAATATACCGGTCGCCTGCTCGTTCCGGGAGCCATGGCAGTCACTACTTTTGATGGATTTTATGTAGACAGTGTGCATGTGCAGGGTACGCATAAAATCACGAATATCAGTACAGTTGTAACTCCAGGTACGGCCCCTGTTGATCGTAAATTCAGGGTCGTGGTCCTGCAGGGTAAACTGACCAGGCCCAACGGTAATTATATCGCATGGAATAGTGAAAAAACAATCAGCCAGGTAGAAGGACTGGGTACCATCCTGCCGATTGATGATATCTTCAAAATTGAAGGAGCCAGTAATGGCCAGGTAAAAAGAGGAAACCTGCTGGTTGGATTTAATTCCACCATCATGGAACCACTGGTAAAACGATTTAATTGTCGCTGGATTGTACGTGGTGTGGTGAAAACGACAAGGGTAAATACAAGTACCAATAACCCCTGGATTGCCACTTTGAACTTTGGTAACGGGAATTGCGACAACCTGGCTGTGCTCACAATTAATGGAGTTTCTTACCAAATTACTTTGCCGTAATAAAAAAATTATTATACCTTTAAACCAGTTTTCATAGGGTACGGATTAAAAACGGGCCAGGGTTTCTACCCAGGCCCTAACTTTTTTAATGACTTCCGTCAGTTTTTCCCGCCTAAAATCGCAGAAAACTGAAATCCTTTCTTGCTAAAATGCTCCAGTACAAGGGGTAATGTATTACTCATTTTTGGCCAAGCTTTTTCACTGTCATGAAAGACAACAATGGAACCATTGTTCGTATGTCTGATCACATTCTGGAAACAACCCTCAGCACTAACCGATTTATCGAAGTCCCCGCTCAGGACATCCCACATAATAATGCGGTAGTGATGCATCTTCTTAACCTGGGCCGACCTGATTTTACCGTAAGGAGGTCTGAACAGCGGAGATTGAATATACCGTTTGGCCAGCCCTACATTTCGCAGGTAGGTCTCCGTTCTCGTCCACCATCCATTCAGGTGATCCTGTGTATGGTTGCCGACCGAATGACCTTCGGCGACGATCCGCTGATAGATTTCGGGATAAGCCGCGACATTTTTTCCTAAACAAAAAAAAGTGGCTTTCGCATCATACTTTTTTAATGTATCAAGTACAAACGGAGTGGCCACGGGATGAGGCCCGTCATCAAAACTCAGGTAAATCTTTTTAGCGGAGTCATCCATTTGCCATATCCGCCTGGGGTAAAGCTTTTTCAGCCACCAAGGTGTTTTTATCAGGTAGTTGCGCATTCGTATAAAAATACCCCTGTAAATTCAATTTTACTCAGCAATAACTGCCATCTATCTTTGCAGTCTATGAATAAAAAAGTAAGGGTTCGTTTTGCTCCCAGTCCTACCGGCGGCCTGCACCTGGGCGGCGTCAGAACTGTATTATATAATTATTTGTTCGCCAAAAAACATGGTGGCGATTTCCTGGTGCGGATCGAAGATACCGATCAGAACCGCTATGTGCCCGGTGCGGAAGCATATATTTTTGATACCCTGAAATGGTGCGGCCTGGAACCTGATGAAAGTGTACAGCACGGCGGCAACTATGGCCCCTACCGGCAAAGTGAACGCAAAGAGCAATACCGGCAATATGCAGAGCAACTGGTAAAAGCGGGTCAGGCTTACTATGCTTTTGACACACCGGAAGAACTGGAAAAAATGAGGCAGGATTTTAAAACTCCGGAAAATCCCTCTCCCCAATACGACCATACGATCCGGATGAAAATGCGGAACTCCCTCACCCTTTCCCCTGAGGAAACGGCACAATTACTGGCCGCCGGTACCCGTCATGTGATCCGTATCAAAATGCCGGAGCAGGAAACGGTAACCTTTACCGATATGATCCGGGGCGAAGTGAGTTTTGAAACCGGTACGGTAGATGATAAAGTATTACTGAAAGCCGATGGCATGCCTACTTATCACCTGGCCGTGGTGGTGGATGATTATGCGATGGAAATCTCACATGCATTCCGGGGAGAAGAATGGCTGCCTTCCGCCCCTGTTCATATCCTGTTATGGAAATATCTCTTTGGCCTTGACCAGATGCCGCAATGGGCTCACTTCCCTTTGATTCTTGGTCCCAGTGGTAAACTCAGCAAACGGGATGGTGCCAAATATGGTTTCCCGGTATTCGCCATGAACTGGAGCGATCCGAAAACCGGTGAACTCACGGAAGGATTTAAAGAAAAAGGATTTTTACCCGAAGCCTTTATTAATCTACTGGCATTACTGGGATGGAATGAAGGCACCGAACAGGAAATCTATTCCAAAGAAGAACTGGTGGAAAAATTCTCGATGGAAAGAGTGCATAGTGCCGGGGCGAAATTTGATTATGAGAAAGCGAAGTGGTTTAATCATGAATGGATAAAGCGGTCGGGAGTCGGGAGCCTGGAGTCGGGAGTCGGCATCCTGCTAAAAGAAAATGGAATTACTGTTAAATCTGAAGAAGTACTGAGAAAAGTCATTGAACTGGTTAAAGAGCGTTGCACCCTGCTTACGGATTTCGTACAGCAGTCTTCCTTCTTCTTCAAAACACCAGAGACGATTGATACCGCAGCGGTGAAACCCAAATGGAATGAAGCCAAACAATTGTTTTTTGTGGAACTGATCCGCAATTATGAACTGGCGGCTGACTGGGAGGCACATACGCTGGAAAATAATTTCAAGGAAATCGCGGCTGTGAATGATCTGAAACCCGGTGAACTGATGCTCCCCTTACGCATCATGCTGGTGGGGGGTAAATATGGTCCGGGTGTATTTGATATTGCGGCCATACTGGGAAAAGCGGAAACAATCCGGCGGATTGAAACCTCCTTAAAATTATTACAGTAAAAGGTAACGAACATGATCAGCCCTGCTGCTGAATCATTTGCATAACATCAGCCAGGGAACTGCTTCCCAATGATTCTATCAACTGACGGTCATCCGGTTCCAGTTGAAACAGCCCTTCCGTATTTCCATGCACCTGTTCGGGTGTCCTGATACCCGGTATGATCACCGATACCTCCGGGTAACTGAGCAGGTAACTCAGTGCTAATTGTGTTTTGCTGCAGTTGTATTTTTCACAGAGCTTCCATACAGGTGCCAGGGCAACGGCACAGGCGTCCACAATCGCCGGCACCAGGCGTTTTTTCCGGTGATCATTCTCCGGGAAAGCAACCCCTTTATCAAACTTACCGGTTAGTAATCCGAATTGCAGCGGCATACGGACAATAATACCATATCCTTTTTCTCCAGCCACTTTCAGCAGGGGCAGACTGCGCTGATTAAGCAGGTTGAGGACCAGTTGAAACCCATTGCCGAATTCATGTTCCATCAGGAAACCCGCTTCGGGCAACGGATCAAAAGTATTCAGGGAGAGTCCCCAGTACCGGATCTTACCTGCCTGCTGTAATTGCAGCATCGCATCGATACAATCACCTTGTTGCAGGTGGGTCATGCGGGCGGTATGCAACTGGTAAAAGTCAATGGTATCTCTTTTGAGTCGCTGCAGCGATTTGTTACAGGCTTCCAGGATATAAGCAGCAGTATAATCAACCGTGAATTGTTCATTCCGGGACAGATTCCCCACTTTGCTGGCAATGATGACTTCTTTTTTATGTCCAATCAGTCTGCCCAGCAATTCTTCGGAGTGCCCTAATCCATAAATATCAGCGGTATCAAAAAAATTAATGCCTGTATCGAGCGCCTCCTGTACCGCCGCCGCTGAAACAGTATCGTCTGTTTCTCCCCAGCCAATCGCCGTGGTTCCGATCATGGCGCCTCCCCCGATAGCCCAGGCCCCAAAACCAATTTCGCTGACCCGCAGGTTGGTATTTCCGAATTTCCGGTATTGCATCCTGTAATTTACAGGGTAGTGAAGGAAAGAACCTAATTTTGTATCCTGAAATTTTGCCAGATGAACAGACCTATCAGAGTATTGGTGGCCAAAGTAGGACTCGATGGCCATGACCGTGGTGCCAAAGTAATTGCCACCGCCCTGCGCGATGCCGGAATGGAAGTGATCTATACCGGGCTTCGCCAGACCCCTGAAATGGTGGTGAATGCCGCCCTCCAGGAAGATGTGGATGCTATTGGTATCAGCATTTTATCCGGTGCCCATAATACCGTATTCCCGAAAGTGATCGCCCTGATGAAAGAAAAAGAACTGGATCATGTACTGCTCACCGGTGGCGGCATCATACCCGATGAAGATATTAACGAACTGAATAAATTAGGGGTGGGCAAACTTTTTCACCCCGGCACCAATACCCACGAGATCGCGGATTATATAACCGGCTGGGTAAAAGAACACCGTAGTTTTTAAGTCAGGATGACCCAGGCTCCGGCCGGAAAATCATTCCGGCCAGGATAATATTTTGCTGTTTTATCCCCCGCTTACAGACCCGGATAATTGTTTAATTCAATAATCCATCTTATCTTCCGGCTGTGCAGTGATTGCCACTGTTACCCGCTACGGTTACTTCTACTTAGATTACCACTACTTCTTTTTTATCGTAAATTGATTACGTATGGAATCGCATTCCCTGCTCGCCAGGTATGGCACAGATCCCCGTGTATGGGATGAAATGTTTGGTAAAGGCGGTATTCGTTCTGCTTACCAGAACATGGTATCCGCTATCCAGAACCTGTCGGCGGATGAAATGACCCACAAGGATGAGCTGGCGAAGAAACTCTTTATGAGCCAGGGGATCACGTTTACCGTTTACAGCAGCGGCGAAGGCATCGAAAAGATTTTTCCTTTTGATATCATTCCCCGTATCCTGGAAGCTGCCGAGTGGAAACATATTGAAGAAGGAATTAAACAACGGCTGAAAGCCCTGAACATTTTCCTGAAAGATATTTATCATCAGCAGTTTATTATTAAGGACGGCATTGTTCCCGCCAAACTGATCTACTCCTGCCCCAATTTTGTACGGCAGATGGTGAATGTAAATGTGCCTTATGATATTTACACGCATATCTCCGGGATTGACCTGATCCGGGATCACGATGGTACCTACTATGTTCTCGAGGATAACCTGCGTACCCCCTCCGGGGTGTCTTATATGCTGGAAAACCGAAGCATCACCTACCGGATCTTTCCGGACCTGCTGCCGCGGAATAAGGTTCGCTCCGTGAAAGACTACCCGGATCTCCTGTTGAAAAACCTGGTGACCCTGGCCAACCGGCAGAAGAGTGATCCCACCGTGGTATTGCTGACCCCCGGCATTTATAACTCCGCCTATTTTGAACATACCACGCTGGCCCGTATGATGGGTATTGAACTGGTGGAAGGCAGTGACCTGCTGGTGGATAATCATAAAGTGTATATGAAAACCACTTCCGGGTTAAAACAGGTGGATGTGATTTACCGGAGGGTGGATGATGATTTTATAGACCCGCTGGTATTCCGCGGCGACAGTATGCTGGGTGTACCCGGTATCTATGGTGCCTACCGTACCGGGAATGTGGCGATCGTCAATGCCATGGGCAATGGGGTGGCCGATGATAAAGCGGTGTACTCCTATGTACCGGCGATGATCCGCTACTACCTGAATGAAGAACCCATCCTGAAAAATGTGCCGACTTACCAGCTTGAATTTCCTGAAAACCGGAAGCTGGTATTTGAGAACATGAATAAAATGGTGATCAAGAAGACCAATGAATCAGGTGGATATGGCATGCTGATCGGGAGTGCGGCTACTGAAAAGCAAATGGACGAATTTAAAGTGGCAGTGGAAAATGACCCGCGCAGTTATATTGCACAGCCGATCATCAGTCTCTCCTCCGCTCCCTGTTATATCAATGGCATCCTGCAGCCGCGACGGGTGGACCTTCGTCCCTTCGCCCTCTATGGTCCGGATGGTATTGATATTGTACCCGGCGGACTGACCCGGGTGGCATTGAAAGAAGGATCGCTGGTGGTGAATTCGTCGCAGGGTGGAGGCAGCAAAGACACATGGGTGCTTGAATAGATAGTAGTTAGCAGATAGTAGTTAGTAGTCAACAGCCCATCCTAAGTGTATATATCCATTAAATAATTTTCAGATTACAGGAAAGTGGCAATCGTGAACTACATCCGAGCTGAATATTTTTGACCTTTTACTTTTGAGTTTTGACTTTCCAGTATCCGTTCTTAGAAAACCGTATATAAAAATTGATCTAAAAAAAGTAGTCAAGCTATGCTAAGCCGTGTTGCCGACAGTGTCTTCTGGATGGCCCGTTATATGGAACGGACCAACGGAATGCTGCGTATTTTAAGAACCAATTATATTTCGTCACAGGATGAAGTGAAGGATTTTAACTGGCATACCCTGCTGCGTAATTACAGTGATGCAGGGGCCGAAGAAGTGGAAATGATTGGCAATAATTCTGTCCGGGTGCTGGAACACCTGCTGCTGGACAAACAAAACGGTGGTTCAGTCATCAATAATATTACCAGGGCCCGGGAGAATGGCCGGGCGGTACAGGATCATATCACCAAGGAAGTATGGCAATGCCTGAATGATTATCATCACCTGATCCGGGATAAAAATATTTACAGCCAGGTAAAATCAGGTGACCCCGTTACTGCCCTTGATTCGCTGATCTACCAGGGCATGCTTTACCATGGCACCGTGGATATCACCATGGCCCGGGGAGAAGGATTCAACTACCTCAATGCCGGGAAGTTCCTTGAACGGGCCATCTTATCTGCTGATATGCTCCATATCAAACTGACGGAACTGGAATATAACCTGGAAGCACCGGTGGAATTACCGGCACTCCGGTATTTATTGTATTCCTTATCAGGGTATGAGTTATACCTGAAAACCCACCGGGGCAATCTTCAGGCTGATTTCGTGATCCAGCAGATTGTGTACAATGAACAATTCCCCCATTCGATCGCCTATTGCCTGAAACAATTGTTCCGGTACTTCGAAAGATTAGAAACAGAAAGTTTACCGGAGAGTTATAAGCAACTGGAGTTCCTGATCGGGCGGTCAATGAATAATGTAAAGTACAGTATCATCAATACTTCAGACGGCGAAGGCCTGAAACAGTTTCTGCTGCAAACCCGGAATGAACTGACCGGGATTGCCGCTGCTTTCAATCAATTTTATTTCGGTAATTCCTGATTTCCCGCAACTTTGTAACCCATGCCTGAGTATCATATCAAACATATTACCCGTTACACCTACCCTTCCCCGGTCATTGACAGTGCTAACCAGGTGATGCTGTTCCCGATCAGTGACCTGCAACAAGAAGTAAAAAAACATGACCTGCTGATCTCGCATCATCCTTCCGTGGAAGTATTTACTGATTATTTTGGTAACCAGGTGGGTATTTTCTCATTGATCAAACCACATACGGAACTGCGGATCCAATCAAAGATCCATGTGATCACCAGCGAAGTAAGTCTGCCGGATGATGAAACACCCGCCGATGCCCAATGGGAAAACCTCTCTCTTATACGGGAACAGTTTCCCTACATGGATTTTATGCTGCTTGAAAATTTTGATGTCTATGATGAAGTCGTCAACCTGGTAAATTCCATGACAAGTGACAATATCACGCCCTTCGCCTCAGCGGTAAAGATGTCCGATTTTGTCTATCACCATTTTGAATATAAAAAAGGGATCACCAGTGTGGAAACAGGGGTGGATGAGATCTGGCAACTTAGAGCCGGTGTTTGCCAGGATTTTGCCCATGTATTGCTGGTGATGCTGCGCCTTGCCGGTATCCCAGCACGTTATATGAGCGGTTATATCTGTCCCAAAAACCATGAACTCCGCGGCGAAGGCGCCACCCATGCCTGGGTGGAAGCCTATATACCTTTTTATGGCTGGCTGGGACTGGACCCAACTAATAACTGTATCGTCAGCGACAAACATGTACGCCTGGCTGTAGGTCGCAGTTTTACTGATTGCACCCCGATGAAAGGCACGTATAAAGGTTCCTCCGAACATGTGCTGGAAGTGTCTGTACTCATTGATAATGGGGAAGAGAAAAAGGAAGAGGAAGAGCCCTCACTGGTATTCTCCTACCAGGTGCATAACCCGGTTGTACCGAATAATTCCTACAGAAGGTTTATGGAGATGCAGCAGCAGCAATAAAAAACCAGGTTGCCCACGGTTTTTCTGCAAATGAACGTATTATCAGGATAATCCCCAAAACAGATAATTACCCGGATAATGTACGTTATTCGTACACAGCATATTCATATTCAGCAAGTATGAATACAAACTGCCTCTATGCCTTTTTCCAATTAATATAATAATGCGGGTATCTACAAAGACAGGAAGCTGACAAAATAAAATTAAAATCCCTTTTTTACAGGATAAATGCTTTGCCGGCACTGATTATGTTTACAGTGTTACTCAATTTTATCATTAACCTGAATCATCATGAAATCGTATTTATTATTTCTTTTGACCCTGTTGTTTACCGGCAGTGTATTCGCCCAGCAAAGTTTCGGAATTGCCAGCTTTACGATACCTGCCGGCTGGGAAATGAGCAACCAGACTACGTCGGTGTTACTGGAAAATAAACAACCCAAAACCGGGACCTGCCGTATCCGGATTTTTAAAACAGAACAGGCCGCTGTGAATTCAGAAAAAAGTTACCTGCTGTTTCGCACCAGTAAAAGCCTGGAAACGATTGACTATAAGTCAAGTGCCGGCGCAGTGACACGCACTGAAGCAAATGGTTACATCAGTTTTATGTCAGCTGGTGAAGGCAACACGAATAATACCGCTGTACGAAGCTATTTCTACTCTTTTACAAATAATCATTCCACGTTTTTTGTTCAACTGATTACAGATAACAATACCTGCATCGGGGAATTTAATCGTTTCCTGAGCAGCCTGAAGATTGAAGCTGCCGAGGCTGCAGATGAAAGAAGCTTACCGGGTCAAAAAGGAACAACTACCAAATCAAAAGCGAAACGTAAAAAATCTGCCCCCTCTGCAGCACCCGCGGCCCCGGCCCCAATGATGTAATCATAAAAACAAATCAACCGGATTTTTTCAAATCCGGAAGACCGGACGCAGCAGGTGTTCATTGACATTGCGTATGTATTCCTATTTTTGTGAAAATTACACGCATGTACCAAACCCTGCTGCTCCTTCCCGAAAACGGCATCCTCACCATTGTCATCAACCGTGCCGACAAACTGAATGCGCTCAATAAAGAAGTGTTCACTGAACTGAATAGTGTCCTCGATGAAATTGAAAAATCACCCGCTATTAAATCCGTGATCATTACCGGTGCCGGTTCCAAAGCCTTTGTAGCCGGGGCGGATATCACCGAATTCAGCGGCATGAGCAAGGAAGAAGCAATGGCGGTGGCTAAAAGAGGGCAGGATACATTTGCCCGGATTGAAAACTCCACCAAACCCATTGTAGCGGCAGTAAATGGATTTGCCCTGGGTGGTGGCTGCGAACTGGCCATGAGTTGTCATTTCCGGGTAGCTGCTGAAAATGCAAAGTTTGGTCAGCCGGAAGTAAACCTCGGATTAATCCCGGGCTATGGTGGCACACAAAGACTGGTACAACTGATCGGCAAGGGCAAGGCCATGGAACTGCTCATGAGTGCCCACCTGATCGATGCCAATGAAGCAAAGGCCCTGGGACTGGTGAATTATGTAACCACACCCGAAACCCTGCTGGAACATACCCGTAAAATTCTGGAGACCATCAACAGCAAGGCCCCGTTGGCTGTGGCCGGTTGCATCAAGGCTGCCAATGCAGTATTTGATGAAAGCAAAGATGGTTATGCGCTCGAGATTGAAGAGTTTGGGAATGCATTTGACACGGAAGATATGAAGGAAGGGGTGGGTGCCTTCCTCGAGAAACGAAAAGCCACTTTTACTGGGAAGTAAAATTAACTGTATTTGGATTTCGCCTGCCCGCCTCGCTGCGAAGCGGGCCCGTCGTAGTGAAACGAAGGTGGGAGCGCAGCGAGAAATCTTGCCCCCTTTAATAAAAATGCGCGGTCATTCCGAGCACAGCGAGGAACCTTGTATTCGAGCTTTGCTCCTCTCTCAACAAGCGAAGTGAGGAACCTTGTATTTGAGCTCCGCTCCCTTCCAATTGAGCTCAACGAGGCACCCTGTATTTCAACTTCGCTCTTCCTTCTTCGAAAATCAACCCCAGCACCGTTATTAAGTTTCCTCCTTCGTCGGAATGACAAATTCCTGTGGGGGGGAAAGAGGTAAGACTTCTCGCTTCGCTCGAAGTCGGAGCTGACATCAATGGAAGAGCAGCTCCCCTGGCATCTCCCGCTTCTCCCCACCCTCCGGCTGATAACTTACTTTCAATCCATTTCCGCCGCCTCCATCATAATACACCACTTTAATTTTATGCCAGCCCATCGCCAGTAATGCTTTACCTGATTTTTCCTGCATCCCATGACTGCCGTTATTATCCACGATCAGCTCATCGTCGATGTATAACAGGCTTCCATCATCACTACTGGTGAAGAATTCGTACATGGCTTGCTGACTGACTTTTACATAACCGGTGAATAACAATCCGTACTTTTCTGCACGCTCTTTTACCGATACTGTGAATGTCGGGGAGACTCCCGTTTTAACGGGGGAAGAAGAAATTACTTTATCAGTACTCAGGTTCTCTGCTTCCACATATTTAAAAGCTAAGCCCGGTTCTGTCTTCCCGATTACCGGGGCTTTCATCAGCAGGTACACAGGCACCCGATTCTCCGTTACCCCGCTTGGTAACTGTCCGGGAACAACCGCTATCGATCTCACTGTTCCGGATCTTGGAATGCTGAATGCCTTTTTGTAAAGCGCTGACTTTATAGTGGGTGTGCTGCCATCAATAGTATAATAAATAGCACTGCCCGCCGGACCACTTAGACTTATCAATGGATATTGCGCATCGGGATAGGTCACTGAGGCTTGTGGCTTTGCGGAGTAGGCACCATATCCTTTTATCCGGATCACCCAGGCCCAGGGGGCTTTCATGCTGGAGGGATTGTATTCCGGCAACTGCACTTCCACATTGGCACCGGTTTGTTTCCATAACAGGGACTGACCCGTTGATAACAAATCCAGTTTTGTACCCACGGGTAATTGAATATCCTTTAATACCATTTTCCTGTTTTGCGGATAACGGGGCAGGATAGCATAGAGATTGTTGGCCGTTGGATTATACGTATAAAATACTTCCTTCACTGCATAACCCGGATCAGGATCCACGGTAATCTTGAGCAGCATATCACCATGACGATCCTTGTAATCTCTCCGGCCGGCACTCCACTGACTGGTCGTCTTCCAGCGACGGGTATTGTAAATCGCATCGCCGTTCAGCTTCAGCCACTCTCCCATCTGCAACAAACGGTCCTGCATGATGGGCGGGATCTTGCCATGTTCATCGGGACCGATATCGAGTAAGAAATTACCACCGCGACTGACTTTATCAATCAACTGTAGTACCAATGACTGCGTGCTGTTATAATCCCAGGCATCTTCTTCCCTGTTGTATCCATAACTAAAGCCCATACCCCGGCTTTCTTCCCAGGCATGATCCTCAAAATCAAGATCGGGCTGGTATTCGGGTGTGTAAATACCGCCGTGATGAAAACGGATACCGGCCCCCCAGCGGTCATTCACCACCACTTTATCTTTCACCGGACTTTCATTGTATAACCAGGACAGGAACTGCTGGCTCTTCCATAATTCAGCCGGTGCATCCCAGTCCCCATCCGTCCAGAATACATCGGGCTGGTACCGGCTGATCAGGTCTTTCATCTGCGGCCAGGTATGCTGTTCGGCAAATTTTGCCGGGTCGGATTTCCATAAAGGATTGAACCATTCATACAATGAATAATACATACCGGCTCTTACGGAAGTCTTTCGCACTGCCGTAAACAGATCTCCGATCAGATCCCTCTTGGGTCCTACATCCACCGAAGTCCAGGGAAAATCCCAGGCTTTTCTTGTCTCCGCACTGGGCCATAATGAATAGCCATCATGGTGTTTGGAAGTGAGTACAATATATTTTGCCCCGCTCTTCTCAAAGAGTTTCGCCCATTCATCGGGATTGAACAATTCGGCTTTGAAATCCTGTGCCAGGTCATAATAAGTCCGGTCCCCGAACTTTGCCTGATGATACTTTAAAACGGCACTGTCTTTCCGTCCCTGCATATATTGCTGATACCATTCCGAATAATTGCCTTTGGCGGTATAACCCGGAACGGCATACATACCCCAGTGGATGAAGATGCCAAATTTATCGTTGCTGAACCAGGTGGGCACGGGACGTTTGTCAAGACTTTCCCAGTCGGGAGTATATGTTTGTGCCAGTGCAGTTATATGCACAAACAACAATAAGGCAAGCAGGTTTTTTCTCATAGCTGTTATTTTTCAGTCAGTGAATCCTGAATAAGAAACGCATCAATTCCGGCCACACGGACTGGCCCTTTATCTTCTTCTATAAACACGGTAATGGCATCCGTATCAGTTGCCGGAAAGGTTAAAATCCTTTTCCTGCCGATCGTCGTCCCGCTGATTTCTCTTACCACTTTCCAGTTCTTCATCAACACCACTTTGAATTTTGCACATTGCTGCCCGGCAGCCAGGTTTTCGCTCAACACAATACAATTCAGTCTGGTGGTTTTAGTAAACTCCAGACCTGGTTGCTGCAATTGCTTATCATCCACCGTAACAAAAGTAGACAGCTTACCATCAGTTAATGAGGGGGATTTAATATTATGATTATCAGAAACCAGGTAGGGAACTGACAGACGGGCAAGACTATTACTGAAATTCTTTTCCCGCTGTTTTTTAAACGCGATCAATGCCAATGAATCATTCCTATGAATCTTTCCTCTCCGGTCCGGCGGAATATTCAATAACAGGTTTGCTCCCCTCCCAACACTCTTCAACCACAAATCAAATAAATTTTCCGGTGTCCGCACTTTAGCATCTTCTGATTCATGATAAAACCAGCCCGGCCGTATACTCACATCACATTCAGCAGGAATCCAGGCTTTGCCATATTTATTACCGGTATTGAGCGTGTCCTGCTTGGGGCCTCCCTTTCCAGGGGTGAACCCCGCTGTATCCAGTGTGTTCCAGTTGGTCTTGCCGGCAATCCCATTTTCATTCCCCACCCAGCGGAAATGCGGACCGATATCACTGAAGACTACAGTATTCGGTGAAAGTTCTTTTACCGTCTTTTTAAAACGGTCCCAGTCATACACCTGCATTTTCCCATTCGGCCCTTCGCCATTCGCCCCATCCCACCAGAGTTCCCAGATGGGACCATAATTGGTGAATAGTTCCTTCATCATGTTGGCGAATACATCATTGTATTTTTCGGTGCCGTAATCCGGGTGATTGCGGTCCCACGGAGAAATATAAACACCAAACTTCAATCCATATTCTTTACAGGCTGCCGAAAGTTCCTTCAGCACATCCCCCTTCCCGTTTTTCCATTTGCTCTCCCGTACGGTATGCTTCGAATATTTGCTGGGCCACAAACAAAATCCATCATGATGTTTGGCCGTGATGATCACCCCCTTTGCCCCGGCTGCTTTGGCGGTGCGGCACCATTGCCGCGTATCCAGTTCCGTAGGATTGAACATATCCGCCGGCTCCGTACCATGTCCCCACTCCAGGTCAGTAAATGTATTGGGCCCGAAATGGAAGAAGAAATAGTATTCCATATCGTGCCAGGCCTGTTGGGAGGGAGAGGGTTTGGGCTGGGCGTGAGAAGCAACGGCGAGGAGGAGCAGGGGGAAGAAGGAAATCAATCTGAGAATGCGCATATGGTTGAATTAGTATTTTCTTGCCCTATGAAATATATCTGTTTGGATGAGTATTGAGTAATCAGTAATGAGTAGCTCGGGGAAAGTCATTTCAGCAATGAAACTGTCTCAATTTCGCAAAGTTTTTTCCACAATTACTCATTCCTTCTATCAGCCTGCCGCTGAGCAAAGTGCTTTCCCGGGCTAGTCATTCATCGACTGCACCCCCACTACCGGTGATGCCGTAGTGCGATGCAAGTCAAAAATGACCATTTCATTCTTGCCTTTTTTCAACCAGGCGGCCGGACAGTATAATCGTTGTTGCGGTCCGATATTCCAGAAACGTCCGAGCAGGTGTCCATTTACATACACCATCCCTTTCTCGTAATCGCTAAGGTCAAAAAAAGTATCCCCTGTTTCTTCGAGTATAAACTGGCCTGTGAAAAACTGTCCGTTGCGGCCCCCGGCGGCAAACCGGGGTTGTTTGAGTGCATTTGCCACAAAAGTTTCGTTCATCGGCAAGGAATAATGCTGCCAGTTCATCAGGGTCATGCCATTCCGGGTCACCCGGTCTGGGATTCCTTTGCGGTCGATCATGAACTGGGCAAAGTTGATATGTCCCATTCCTTCCACCAGTATATCCAGTACCGGGTTTTGGGTGGTTGTTGTTTTGGGCAGATCCACGGTCCATTTACCACCATCCCGGAATACGGTATCAATAAACACCCCATCCAAAAATACCAATGCATAGTCATGCGGTTCCCAGATGGTCAGTTT
>CAZYTV010000076.1:0-16552 GCA_964650455.1 uncultured Chitinophaga sp.
TTTCCCGTACCGGGACGTATATATCCGTTTGAAAAATCAATTTTCTGAGGCACCACCTGCTGGGCTGATATCCCGGCAAAATAATCGGCGGAATACAAATAAAGTCCCGCCATCATATCAAACCGCAGTTTATTCAAAATACCCGCAGAATATACCGTGGGATCAGCAATCACATCACCGAAATTCAGTTTGTCGGCATCCAGGCTGATCCGGTTGAAACCGGCACCAAAACCGGCTGACAAACTGGTACGGGAACTCAGTGCCAGGTGATACGCATACGTACCATACATGGAGAAATTACTGAGCGGGCCGGTTACATCATTGATCACCTGCAGTCCCACTCCATGGTGCGGTGCCGGTGCCGTATATTCCTCCCAATACCGTTTACCACGGGGATTCTCCCCTTTCAGATCAAATGAAGTGGCGGTCTTCCGGTAATCCGTCTTTCCAATAGGACCATGCACCGATAAATAGGAGGTGACGGGTGCATCCTGGATGCCCACCCATTGGTGACGGTGACTGAACTTCAGGTCTATATAATTTTCAATCCCCGTCACCGCCGGATTCACGATATACTGATTCAGTACATACTGGGTATAATGCGGCTTTTGCTGAGCGAAAACAGGCGACGCCCACCACCAACTCATCGCCGCAGTTATCAGCACCTTTACATTTATCTTCATTGCTGTTTCCTTTCAGGTAAGTAAACGGATTTTAGCAGGTATCCCCTTTTCAAAAATTATTCTGTCTTCAACACTTTAAATTCAGTACGCCTGTTCTTCTCACGACCTGTCGGATTATCCTTTCCATCCACTTCATTTGGCTCAACCGGCATGGTCTCTCCATAACCTTTTGCAGTCAACCGTTCAGCAGCGATCCCTTTTTCCACCAGGTATTTCACCACACTTTCAGCACGTGCTTCAGAGAGTTTCTGGTTATAGGTATCCCTGCCCTTACTGTCCGTATGCGCTCCTATCTCAATACTCATAGCCGGGTATTTATTCAGCATACTGACCAGCTCATCCAGTGCCGGGAACGATTCAGGCTTCAGGGCTGACTGGTCATAATCATAATACACATTAGTGATCACAAAAGTCTCATTTACTTTTGGCGGCTCCGGCTGCAGGCAAAGATCAGGATAGTTCATTTCGATCTCTTCCGGATCAGCCGGCATACTCATACTGGCGGAATTGGTCAGAAAGCCCTGCGCATCAGCCTGTACTTTCAGGGGCTGGTGATCTTCAAGTACAAAAGAATAAGTTCCATCGGCTCCAACCGACTTTGTATAAACCGTTTTATTATTAACTGGATCCACAACAGTCACTGTAGCTCCAGTGAGCGGTTTAGCGGGATCACAGGAAACAACACGACCGCTGATCTGGCGGGCCGGCCTTATTTTCTTAACGGCAAATAATTCAAGGCAACAGGCGGCATCACGGTCTGAACTCAGCATCGCTTCTTCCAGCATATTCTTTGCAGGGCCACGGCTGATCAGGTAGATATCATCTTTCACTGAATTCACCGGGTATCCCATATTGACAGGTTCGGTCCAACTGCCACCTATAGCTCCTTTACTCTGAAAAAAATCATATCCGCCCATACCCACTCTTCCGTTGGAAGAAAATACGAGGGAAGCTGAAGCAGCATGATAGGAAGGAGCCTGCTCATCATACGATGTATTAATAACAGCCCCCATATTCACGGGTATACCGGGATTACCATTGGTAAGCGGTGCATACCAGAGATCATATCCACCCTGGCCACCGGAACGATTGCTCGAGAATAAAAGATACTTTCCATCCCCGGTTACAAAAGGCTGTTGTGTATTGGCCCCGGCTGCATTCATTGATTCACCCAGTTTTACCGGTTCGGTCCAGCCTTCTTTGGCGGACATACTTGAATAAAGTGATGATGTTTTCTTATCTCCCGAAATACCCCATTTAGTCAGAAACATCGTGTTGCCATCCGGGGTTACGGCTACGACACCCTGCTGCATCCCTTTTTCCTGGGGCAATACGGCTAAACTGATCCCCCCCACGGTACCACCATCATAAGAAGCCTGATAAACCCGGTTGGTATAGACTTTTGTTTTAACAGTCGTATCAAGCGGACGTGTGGATGTAAATAAGAATGTGGATGTATTCAGCCAGGCCGGTGCATAACTGGCACCCGTTGCATTGAGCACACCTCCTGCCTTATTGATACTGTAATATTTCAGGTCCTTCCGGGTCAGTTGTGCCTGGATAAATTTCAGGTTCTTCAGTTCGCGGTCTGCATTCTTTTTAAACTCATCATTTGCAATATACCCTGCCAGGAATGCAGTAAAGTTTTTCTCCGCATCTGCATATTTTCCCAATGCCCTTAACTGGGATGCATAATGATACTGTACCAGGGGGAAAGCTGCTTTACCTGCATCCAGCACCACTTTATACTGTGCTTCGGCTTTTACCGGATAATTCAGTAAGCGGTAACATTCGGCCAGGCGATACGCTGCCTGCTCTTTATTATCAGCAGCAGACACTGATTTTTTAGATGAGTTCTGCGGCGTATACGGACTAAATGCTGCCTGCTTATCTGCCTGGTTGACTCCCAGGAATTTCTCGTAATACTCAGCGGCGGATGCATAGTCGCCTTTCGTAAAATAACTTTCTGCCGCCTTCAGGTAATCTGATACAAACTGGGCGGACATGGCCATACAAGAAAAAAGGGCCGCGGTGAATACAATTATTTTTTTCATATTGATCAGTTGCTCAATTAATAATTCAGTTTCAGGTATTATAAACGGGGACAAACAAATTCAACTTCCGGAGTCTTTGTGGATTTCCGCCCGATAATAGAAAGTGAAATTTCAAAACTGTTGGATCCATTTACCAGTTTGCCCAGGTCAGAGGAATTGATATCATAACTCGCTCCCAGCATCATATTCTTCCAGGTAAATCCAAAGAAGGGGGATATCGCATCTTCAATGCGGTAGTTGGCCCCGATCATCAGGTTGGCTTCAGAAGTTACTTTATACTGACCATAGGCTCCCACCATTTTCTCGGTCGCTGTACCCTGGGAAAGATAGAGGAAGTTCGGAGTGATGCTGAATTTATCAGAGAGGGTGAAACGGATACCGGCATGTGCCGTATACCGCATCGGGAAAGTGGCATCCCCTGACGCACTGAATTTATCATCCGGTTTGGTCAGGTGCGAAACGGCAAACCCTGCATAGAGATTGGCTTTCTTTCCCGGGGCTGCATCAAAATATAAAACACCGGCTCCCATGTCAAATGCAGTAGCATTGGTACGGTTCAGCACATCCTGTGACGGTGTTCCGGGATTAAATCCGAATACCGGATTCCACTGATCACCGAAGGTCATCTTATTCCGGTCGAACCGGCGCTGAATGATGCCTGCCTGCATTCCAAATACAAAACGGTGCTCATCGTTCTTACCGAACCGCACACCGGTATACGCTACATTTCCATAAGCCGTGGTATAACTATAGCCTCCGTCACCGGCCGTTTGTTTTAATACACTCGCCCCAAGGTTGAGTTTTTTCTCCGTCGTGAATTCGGCGGTGGCCCCATAAGTGGTAAAGGGGCTGGAGATATTTCCCCACTGGTTTCTGTACACACCCGATACCCGGTATTGTCCGTCAAAAGCACCGGTCAGGGCCGGGTTCAGCCAGGAAGGATACACATAGTACTGTGAAAAATGCGGATCAACCTGTGCATGGGCGCTGCCCGCTGCCAGGCCAAGTACCAGTGTCATTAAAGAAATACGTAAGCTCTTTCGCATTGCCATTAAATTTTGGTCATTAAAAATGTTCCTTACCTCATAGATCAACGCATCAGGGTGATTGAACCCGTCATTGGTTTAAATCCATTTTGTAACTGAATAATATAATAATAAGTGCCCGCAGGCAGTTCTTTCCCTTTATACGTTCCGTTCCAGGGGGTGCCATACCCGGCAGAATAATACACCTGTTGTCCGTACCGGTTAAATACTTCCACGGTGCAACCGGGATAATCACCCAGGTTGGGAATCTGCCATTGATCATGAATATTATCACCGTTCGGTGTGAAAATATTCGGCACTTTGATCGGCTTCAGTATCCTTAACGTGAACTGATCCCTGGCGGTACACCCAAAATCACCCGTGGCAGTCAGTACATAAACCTGGTCAGCCACCGCGGTCAGTTTGGGATTAAGTATAGTATTACTGCTCAGCCCGAATCCGGGTGACCAGTTGAATGTGAGTCCGGTTGAATTGGCTGTTGACCGGAGAATCAATGTATCTCCCTGTGGCAATACCAGGTCCGGTCCTGCTTCAATCACGGGTTGAAGGTGCACGGTGACGGGTACGATATAAGGATCCGATACACAACCCACGGCATTGGTCACTACCAATCTGACATTGTATACACCTGGTTGAATAAATTTCTTTACCGGGCTGGCTACGGCAGATGTACCACCGTCAGCAAAACTCCAGGCCCATGACTGAACCGTGCTGTTCGGCGCAGAACTTCCATCTGTAAACTGATTATCCGCTCCCTGGCAAAGTTCCTGGGGGGATACTGTAAAGCGGGCCAGCGGCTTTTCAAAGAAACTGTTCATGACTTTGCTGACCTGCTTCACACAGCCAAAGGCAGACGTGGTCACCAACGTCACATTATAATTGCCAGCCGTGCTATAAATATGAGAAGGGCTGGTAGCCGTGGAATTATTACCATCCCCGAAATTCCAGGCATAGCCGAGCGCTGAATTATCCGTTACCGTTGAGCCGTTGATAAAATTAGCTGCACCACCCGGCATACAAATACCGGTGGGGACAGTAAAGTCTGCCACAGGTAACGGGTGAACCTCCACTGATTGGGAGACGGGTGAACTGAAACAGCCACGGTCACTGACAGTCACCAACTGGATCGTATAATAATTACCCCCGCATAGTTTACTGTAAACGGATTGCCATTGTTGTAAGACGGATTATTCCCATCGCCAAGACTCCAGTTCCAGTTACTGATCGTACCCGAAGGAATGGAAGATGTACTGGTAAGGGTAATGGCATTACCCAGGCAGGTGCTGTTATTCCCGCTTACGGTAAACGCGGCTGCCGGGCGCGGATATACTTCAATGTTTGAATTTACAGAAGCGGAACAGCCGCCTGCAGTCGTAAATGTGTACGTAATAGTATGCACCCCCGGACCGGCCACATTGGGATCAAATAAACCCGAAGCATTTACACCAGGTCCGCTGTAAACACCGGTGCCTGTCACCGCATTCGTAGCGGTAGCTGAAGCAACCGATGAAGGAGCTGCGCCCGGATTCTGGCACACACCTGCCAGTGGCGGGAAACTGAGTGCCGGTGTAACAGAGAAAGTAGCGGTAATATTTGTGTCCTTTATACAACCATTGGAAGAAGTGGCCATCAGGTTGATCGTATAGGTTCCCTCTCCATAATTATGTGACGGGCTTAATACTGTTGATGTATTCGGGTTACCTGCATTGGCATTCGGATCATTGAAGTTCCAGAGCCAGGTCATTGTCTGTGCATCAGGAATGGTACTGGTATTGGTAAACTGTATCAGCCCGTTCGACGGCAAACAGGTACCCGGAGGTATGGTAAACTGTGTACGCGGACGTGCATGTACCAGTATCGTACGGGTAATTGTCTGAATACAACCACCCGTTGACGTAAAAGTATAGGTGATCGTATGTGTACCAAAACCCGCCGTAGCCGGATTAAACATACCCGCAGCATCAGTTCCTGGTCCGCTGTACACCCCGGTTCCCGGAACACCATTCGTTACACTGGCAGTGGCAACCGATACCGGTGCTGTATTTTCACAGACCGCTGCCAGGGTACCGTAATTCAGCAAAGGAGTTACTGAGAAACTGGCTGTAATATTGCTGTCCTTTACACAACCATTGGAGGATGTTGCCTGCAGGTTAATGGTATAAGTGCCATTCAGGTAATTATGGGTTGGGTGCTGAAGGGTCGATGTATTGGGGTTGCCGCCATTTGCATTCGGATCTCCAAAATTCCACAGCCAGGTCATGGTTTGTGCATCGGGGATCGTACTGGTGTTGGTAAATTGTACCAGTCCGCTGGCAGGCAGACAACCACTGGCAGGAATGGTAAACGCTGTACGCGGTCTTGCATGTACCAGGATAGTTTGTGAAACAGAATCAATACAACCGGCCGCTGAGGTAAACTTATACCAGATGGTATGCGTGCCATATCCGGCTGTTGCAGGATTAAATGTACCCGCCGGATCAGTACCCGGACCGCTGTATACTCCCGTACCGGTTACGCCATTGGTAACCGAGGCATTCGCTACTGAAATAGCGGGTGTGTTTTCACAGACAGCAGCAAGCGCTGTATAATTCAGTGCCGGCTTCAGGTTAAAGGTCACGGTTTGCGAACTGGTTTCCGTACAACCATTGATCGTTGTTGCGGTGAATGTGATCGTATAGGTACCCTGCTGGTAATTATGTGTGGGGTTCTGCAACACAGAAGTATTCGGGTTACCGCCATTTGCATTCGGATCTCCGAAATTCCAGGCATACCCGCTGATTGTTTGCAGATCGGGTGTGGTGGCGCTACCCGTAAACTGTACCAGTCCGGCCGGGGCTAAACAACCGGCCGCATCGTTTGAAAAACTGAGTACGGGTTTTGAAAAGACGGTCACCACCCTGCTCACTGTATCACTGATACAGGTGGTGCTTGACTTGGCCACGTGTTTGATCGTATAGGTACCGGCTACGGGGTAGGTATAGGTAACCGAGGGGCCTGTTGTCACAGTTTGCGTTACGCCATTTCCAAAATCCCAGTACCAGGTATTAACGGCAACAGAGGCGGCTGCCGTATCGGTCATCGTGAAGGGAGCACCCACACAAAGTGTATTAGGGGTGACCATAAAATCAGCCGGTGGTTTATTATACACCGTGACGGGTTTAATCGTATCACTGGAACATCCTTCATTGGTCACCACCGAAAGAGTTACATTATGTGTACCAGGCGGCAGCAGTTGACTGATCACCTGACCTGTGCCTGTACCTACTCCCGGAAAGGTCCAGTTATAATCACGGATCGTGTACCCGTTACTGGTACCCGTCGCCCCGGTGAATAAGACCGGATCGAGTGTACATCCGGTATTGCTGAAGGTAAAATCAGCCTGGGGTTTTGGTTTTACAATCACCGGCATGGAAAGGCTGTCTCTTCCATAACAATTTTCAATACTGGGATGATACCCGTTAATGGTCAGATCAAAAGTGTCGACAGCTGTATAAACATAGTTGCCTGGTAATGTATATTTATAATAGGGGACACCATTCACCACGACTGTCGCCACGGGTACAGGTGCATTATCAACCACATCGGTATTCGGTGTAATGTTGGGGCCCATCAGGCTCAGCCGCCAATCGATCCGGGTGGGCTGATAGGCCATCAGTACCGACAGTTTCACCGGCGTACCCTGACAAGTATATGGGTGCTGAGCGGTGCCGGGGTCCGGTATATTCTGTATGGAACTGATAGCCCCCAGGTTATTGATCAAGGTCCCTGCATTATAGCCGTAGCTTTCCACAGATCCTAATCCATAGGTAATCGCGGTAAAAGCTGAGTCGCTGAAGGCAATAGCCTGTGCCTGTGCAGCCGTCCAGCGTTTCACCACAACGGTATACCCGGCTGCCTGCGGATGAGGATAAGCATGATCAAAAGTGGCGCTGCCATCAATCCGCAGCGAAGGCACCCCGTTATTCGGAATGATCAGCGTGAGGTAATTCACCTGGATCGATTCACGTGTATTCCGATAGAAGCCGACCCGTTTAATACCCTGTTCCACCGGACTGAGATAAATCATTTCCGGGTCACCTAACCCACCCCCCAGGCAGCCGCCACCCGTCATAAATTGGGCTACCATAACGGGTTTATCCGCCTGGATGAGATCAGCCGTTGTACTTTCAAAGAAGTAATAGCTGTTCTGTTGGAGTCCCGTTAAAGGCACACCATTACGGGTAACCACGGTAGTTGGATCTTTGACCAGCACTTTATAAGAGTTGGTCATAAACAGGTTGGCTCCGGTTGATCTGGATGTAGGAGCAGTGAGATATCTTTTACCCCATGCCTGGGTCGGAAAACATTGTTGGTTATCGTTATCTCCCCCACCACTGCCACAGGCAACCGGGTTCGTGGTACGGCTGCTGCCTGAAAAAACTGCAATCGGGTAACAGTCTCCTGACGCGTTGGCAATTGATTTAAACTTTGTACCGGATACTTCAAGGGCATTTGCACTATTCGTTGGATTGGCCCCGATGATCTGAAAGATCTGCCCTTTATTCAGGGTAACATTAAACGGAGTACCGGCCGGCTTATTCAGCCTGGTTTGAACGGAAGGGGTGATCTGTACTACGGTATTATCATGAGACGCGATGACATAAGCCCAGGAGAAACAATTATTGGCATATTGCTGACGGCTGTTCAATGAAATATATTCGTACCCATAGGTCTCCACTGGCATCAGCATGGTTGCCCCTGAAGAGGCAGAGCCAAATGTGTGTGAATAGGCTACAATGGGTACATCACTTTCAATATGAACAGACATATTAAACAAACCTTCTCCCCCGTTCCCTCCGAATGTGGGAGGCACATCATATAAACGGCAATCCAGTGCGCCGGCTTTTGGCATATAGGCTGAGGGAATAACTGAACCGGCAGGCACCACATAGTTTGTTACCTGGGTGGCTGTTCTTCCTTTTACAGTTACCGTAACATTTGCAGTTTGTTCGGCACTGAAATACAATACCATTTCCTGGCTGTTATTCTGGCCGGGTTCCATGAACTGGTGGTGCCCGTAGCCCACCCAGAATTCCTTGCCCTTGTTGGAAAGGTTTTGCTGGGCAAAACCTTCCAACCCTCCTGCAAAAAGCAGGCAGGCCATATAAAATAGTATTTGTGTTTTCCTGATCATTTTAAAATGGTACGTTATTATTGTTTTATTATCTCACCAGGTTGACCGATCCTTTCCGCTGGATCCGCTGACCATTCCGCAATACGATATCACAAACATAGATATACACACCACTCGGCTGGGCTTTACCCTTATGGGTACCATCCCAGGCCAGGTTCTGGTTAGTGGATTCGAATATCTTTTCGCCCCACTGGTTAAAGACCACAAAGCGCAGGCTGCGTATCACGTTACTGTATACACGAAGCGCATCGTTCTGTCCGTCCCCGTTCGGCGTGAAACTGTTCGGGATATATACCTGGTCCGTTACGGTTTGCCCGCTGACCGGTTGGGAAACCGCCGGCAGACATCCGCCCAGGGCTCGTACCTGTAAAGTAACTGTTGTACCCAGTTGCAATCCGCTTACCGTATGGGTCAGTCCCAATGTGCCGGAAGAAGGCAGTGTCCAGGTAGTACCATTGTTTACCGATACTTCATAACCAGTGGCACCGGCTACTGCAGTCCACCTGAATACAATGGTATTCGTGTTTACGGAATCAACAGTTACCACCGGGGTAACCAGTGTTGGTAATACAGCGGCTGTTGCCCTGTCACGTGAAGTGCTGCTGCATCCAAGTTGTACCACTTCGAGATAGACATTGACAAAACCGGTTACGTTGTTATAGATATAGGTTGTACCCGAACCGAGTAATGTACCGCCGGTGGCTGCACTATACCAGTTATAGGTAGCCCCACTGACCGGATTTTGTACAGTAAAGGTGGCTGCTGAATTATTACATACATAGATGGTGTCCTGTGTGATTGAACCTGTAGGTCTCGGATTCACCACCACCGCTTTAGTGGTATCTCCGATACATCCGTCATTGGCGATACCACGGAGGGCGACGTTATACGTACCCGGTGCTGTATACAAATGGGTCACCACTTGTCCGGCACCGGTGGTGGCATCCCCGAAATTCCAGGTCCACTGACTGGTCGGAACACCATTGCTGGTTGTAGTAGTGGCACTGAACTGGGCCACATCACCCACACAACCACTGAAATTGCTGGTGAAGTTGGATACCGGTGCGGCAATGACCGTTACAGGCAGTGATACTTCCACTGATCCTGCACAACCTTCAATACTCGGATGGAATACGGTAATCGGGATATTGTAGGTACCCACCTGGTTGAAAGTGTATTGTTGCGGGAGCGCATAGATATAGTATTTCTTGCCGTTAATCGTTACAGAGTCGGTTGGCACGGGGTTTACCTGCGTTACATTCGCATTGGGCGTTACATTGCTCACCTGGCTCAGTTGCCATACCAGTTGGGTGGGTTTCACTGAAATCTGCAGCCGCAGGCGGAACGGTGTACCCTTACAGGTATACGTATTATCACCACTGCCAAAGACGTTATTGAAAGAAGGCGTAGCACTCAGGTTCTTCACGAGTGTACCCGCATTATACCCATAGCTTTCCACGCTACCCAATCCATAAGTGATCGCATTAAAGGCCGAATCACAGGTGATATAGTGCTGGGCCGCTGTACCCGCAAAATTCTGGCGTACGCAACTGTAACCCGGCAGGTTCGGATGAGCAAACACATCGGTAAATGTGCTGTTACCATCAATCTGCAGACTGGTAAGTCCTGCGGTCGGTACAATCACGTTCACGTAATTCGACGTAATCGAATTGTTATTGGTGTTATAGAAACGGGCTTGTTTGATACCCTGTTCCAGCGGACTGATATAGATCATCTCCGGGTCACCGTTTCCGGCAGGAGCCGTTACACCACAGGAAGAACCGCCGGTGGATAACATATACTGGGCCACCATGACCGGCTGGTCTGCTTCGATAAAACTACCGGTGCTGGCACCGTCACCACCATTTACAAAGAACTCATAATAATTACCCGGTACTACCAGTGTGGCCGGATTAAGCGTTACTCCATTTCTCTTCACTACAGTGGCCGGATCTTTAACCATGATCCTCCAGGAGTTTGAATTATAGGCTGTATTTGACGCCGAGTTGGCTGTGGCAAATGTCAGGTACTTCGTTCCCCATGCACTGGCCGGGAAAACCTGTTGAATCATATTATCACCATTGGTTGTATTACAGATGGCGGTACGGCTGCTGCCGGAGAATACCGCGATCGGGTAACATTTACCACTGGCATTCGGAATTGACTTAATCGTGGTTCCGGTAAGATCGGTTCCGGCACCTCCTGTTTCCTGTGTACCCATGATATTGTAGACCTCACCACGCTTCAGGTATACCTGGAATGGAACACCTGCCGGGCGTCCGCCCTTGGTAATAACTGATGGTGTAATCTCCACCAGGGTACTATCACGGTCTGCTATAACAAACATCCAGGAATAAGAACCGGCACCGCCGGAGGGATAATACTGGCGGGAGTTCAGTGAACGGTATTCGTATCCGTATGCTCCGGTGGGCAATAACATACCGGCACCTGAGTTGGCACCATCACTGATATGTGCATAGGCCACAATGGGCACATCACTTTCAATGCTGATTCCTTTATTATATAATCCTTCATCCACGAGTCTCGCATCTACTAAACCGGAAAATGGCATAAAATCACTCACCCTGACTGTATTGGCAGGAATGGCATAGGTACGTACCCAGTTGGTACCATTTACTTTCACCGTTACGTTGGCCGAATCCTGCGCACTCAGGTACAAAGCCATATCCTGGCTATTGGTACTGAAACCATAGTGGTGACCATACCCTACCCAGAAACGTTTGCCACGGTTGGATGTATCCAATGTGTAAGCAGGAGGAATCGCAGGTGGTGGCGCCACTCCATCGGTCATACCGGTAAACCGGCCAAGGAAGTTCAGTCCGCTTTCTGTAATGGAATTACCCAGATCATCCACCACACTGGCAGAAGATACAAACCAGGTACCTGCTGTTACCGTGCGTCCCAGTTTAACGGTAGGCTCTGCAGGTATGTTTCTCATCCAGGGATCAATATAATACTGCCTGTTTGTAAAACTGGTTGGCGTGCTTCCGGTGATCGCCACGTCGGTATAATAATACATTGAAGCCTGACCAGTGGCAAGTCCGGGAGGAATGATGCCACTATATCTCCGGATACTAACCGTAGTAGGTACAGTGGATGCCGGTGCCCAAGTGATTTTCTGTACAGTATCGGTACCGAACATGAATACCTGTGTGGTACCTGCAGCGGGAGCCGCCGGTGTAGCCGGCAATACAGGGGGCTGTACTGTTGGAAGGAATTCATAGGCACCGAGATCAGGTACACCGGTTGCCAGTGTAACAGGTCTGGGGTTACCATTAATATCACTGGCATTATCACTGATCTGCACACCGCGACCATGCATAGCCCATACGTTCGCATTGGCGAGGTCAGGCTGCAGTTCATTACCGGTAAAAGCCGGTGTATAAACAATGGAGTTATAATCCCAGTTCTGTCCGTTCTTCCAGTCCTGCAGGGTTGCATAGTTCACTGTATTCTGACGGATCAGTGCCGCACCTGCAGAATAGAACATATTGTAGTCCGAGTAAATATTGGACACATTAATATAGTTAGCTGCAATACCATTGGCGGTATGCGAGAAGATATTGTTACGGATATCACCTACGCCGGCTGTTGCGGTGGTGTGACTGAAATAAGCGGCTATATTGCCAGTACCTGCGGCGGGAGAAGCATTTTGTACCGAATTGTTATAGTACTTGACCCCATTACCACCCGTAGCATAAAGACCATAAGCTGTTGCTGAACTGGTATTCACATGAATCACGTTATTACGGGTGTAGTTACCAATACTGGAGGTCTGGTATAACCCATACAATGCACCGGTATTGCCGGTCAGCGCTGTCACGATATTTCCGGATACACTGCCGGTGTGCCCTGCTGCAGCATTTCCGGTCAGGTAAATACCATAGGTTGTCGTACTGACCGAACC
This sequence comes from uncultured Chitinophaga sp., assembly GCA_964650455.1. GTDB lineage: Bacteria > Bacteroidota > Bacteroidia > Chitinophagales > Chitinophagaceae > JJ008. The sequence goes on from CAZYTV010000076.1 coordinate 12,885, forward strand.
ATTCACTGCCACCTTGTTTTCATTCACCTGGTACGCAGAGTCATTATTGCTGATGTAAATACCATAGGTGGTGGCATTACGGGGTGCCGCAACGGCAACTGTATTCTTACTTACTGATGTGAAATAAGTATTTGCTGTATAAATACCATAGTAATAGTTGCTGCTGACGGTATTACTGTCGATCACATGATGGTTACTGGGATTTGCGGTAGCGGAAGAGAAATAGATCCCGCTCATACCACCGGTAATCGTATTGCCTTTAATCACATGATGGGTACCCGTGATGTTATTGGCATGTACCCCCACGATCGTTGTGGTGGTAAGTGCACTCGCAGGTACATTGATCACGTTATTAACCAGGCTGTCATAAGATGCTGTGTTTGCCATATCCACGGCGCGGCCATTCGTGGCATTCAGCGCAGTGATGGTCATATTTTTATAGGTAATATAACTGGCACTGTCCAGTTGCAGTACATAGTTTGTTGCCGCATTGGTGGCATCATAACGCAGGGTAACAGAGGCCGGGTTGCCATTGGCGCTCTGGAAGGTTACGCGGCTGGCAGAAGATGTACCTGTAATCCGGTGCATTCTTACCTGTTCATTATATGTACCGGCTGCCACATTAAACGTAACAGAACCTGCAATACCGCATTCCATTACGGCTACTGCTTCCACAAATGAATTGAAGTTGGAACCGCCGGGATAATCTGTCGGGATCGTATTATTGATCGTGTAAGTGCCTGCGGGGAAAGGCGGGTTCATGTTTACCTGTACCGCCACCGAGTTCGCTGATTGAGCACTGCAGGTCACCACGCAACGGTACCATAATGTACCACTGGCTAATATCACGGTATCCGGGAATATTTTAGGATTCCCCAGGTTGGTATAAGGACCAGCCGCTGCTGTAGCTGTCTGCCACTGGTAGGTCTGGCCGGATCCAATGGAATAACCGGTCAGATCCAACTGGATCGGTGTCCCGATACAGATACCTGTATTGGGCACGGCTGTGGCCGTACCAGCTGCAGGTGGGGTTACACAAACAGGGACGGCAAATTCCCATGCTCCCATATCAGGGGTGGTGGCACTACGTACCGCGTTGCGGATATCAGTAGTAATACCTGCGATCGGGGTGCCCTCATTATCCAGTGCAGGAGAACGGGGTTCCAGGTTACCCGTCGCGGCATTGGTATAATAGGGATCGGCTGAAACGGAGTTCGCATCCTGTGTGGTGGCCGCCTGCCAGTTAACTAATGTGGTTTGGTTCGTTCCATTATAACCCACATGGGAATTGGTACCATTTACAAATAAGGCATTGTAGTCGGTTGTAATTGTGGAAGCCGTAGTACTGAAAAAGATAGCATACTTATCACCGGCTCCTGCCCTCCTGTTGGTAAACAGGTTATCCTTTAATTCAATACCGGAAGCGGTTGTCACCTGGTAGAAGCACTAGGCATCATTCGCAGTAGCCACAGTACCATCCAGGTTCACGGTATTATGATAATACAGCGCATTGTCAGAGCTGCTGTTATACAGTCCGTAATGGATCCCTGTCCCGTTTACATTATAAATGGCATTATTACTGACCACATTTTCCAATCCGGCCAGTGCATCCACACCGGTGAAATAAATACCACCAAACTGGCTGGTTGAAGCCAGATCACCATCAAAGGGATTGTGAATTTTATTCTTTGAAATCTTTATAGACGTATTCAGCGATGTAGCGTAAACGCCGTAGAAAGTTGACAACGCTGTACGAACCGGCCGGGAAATATCATTTCCTTCCACCAGGGTATTAAAGTTGCCACTCAGATAAATACCGTAGAAATAAAAATCTTTGATTTTATTATTCACGATCTGGTTATTACCCACGGCGGAAGTGGTGCTTCCCACGGAAGTGATCCCGTAATAACCACCGGTGATCTCATTATTCTGGAATACGTTGTAATCAGATTCATTGGTACCTGTGGTAGTTGCTGTAGTGCCCACACTGGAAACGATACCCGCAAAATTGGAGCTGGTGGTCGCGGTACTCATATTGATATCCGAATTCCGGATTATATTGGAATCCGCATTGTTCAGCAGGTGGAAACCAAAACCATATTCAGTGGTAGAGGCGCCCTGTGGTACTACCGTCAGACTGTCAAAGATGAAATGATCTGTACCATTTAGTTTAACCACTGCCCTTTCCGCTGTATTGGTGGACAGGTAAGTGAGTATGGTACCGTTACCGTTGAATGTAACCGTATTGGAGGCAGAAGCCCCCTGGATCTGACCGATGATCACCTGCTCGTTGTACGGACCTGAACCGGATACCACATTAAATACGATGGGACCGGCAATACCGCAACGAAGGGCGAATACCGCATCCGTATAGCTGGCGAAGTTGGTACCACCGGTGGGCAGTGCATTATTAATAGTATAAGTACCGGCCGGGAACAAGGCGTTCACCACTACCTGAACCGGGGTGGAAAAGGTTGTATTCCCGCTACAGGTGACGGCACAACGGTAATAAAAGGTCGTAACCGGATTAATATTCAGTGTCGGGTTGCTGAGAACTGCACCCAGGTTTGTCCAGGGACCTGCTAAAGAAGTGGCCGTCTGCCACTGGTAAGTCTGACCGATACCAAATGAGTTATTGATGAGTCCCAGTGTCACCGGCTCGTTCGGGCAGACCGGTACAGCAATACTGGATGTGGCGTCTCCGGCTACGGGAGGTGCCGTACAACCTCCTACTGTAAACTCCCAGGCTCCCATATCCGGAGTGGTGGCACTTCTCGGAGCTCCTAGAATATCGGTGGTAACGCCAAGCGCGGTTCCAAGGTCATTCATGGCTGCGGCTGTTGGCTGCAGGTTACCGGTTGCAAGGTTGGCATAAGCCGGATTCGTAAATACTGAATTGGCATCCTGGGTAGAAGCGGTTTGCCAGTTGGCCAATGTGGCCTGGGCCGAAGTAAAGAATCCGTAATTAATATTCGCCGCCGGGTTGAAGAAAACGTTGTTATTATTTGAAACAATCGTGGAAGTCGTTGTTCCGAAATAAATACCGGTAGTTACACTGGCTCCGGCACGGCGCAGGGTAAACAGGTTATTCTTTAATTCAATACCAGCGGCCGCAGTGATCTGGTAGAAACCGCGCGTGGTTTCAGTGGCCGTGACTGCGGTGGCCGCATCGTCAAATGATACCGTATTATGGTAATAGAAAATATTATCCGAACTGCTGTTATATAATCCCCAAAGGCTGCCGGCACTCTTCATGTCATAAATGGCATTATTCGTCACCCGGTTTTCCAGTCCGGCGAGTGCATCGGTCCCTACAAAGGCAATGCAGTATACATCATTGGTGGTACTGGTCATGCCATCATACAACCCATGTATGCGGTTGGCGTTGACCAGGGCAGATGTACTCAGGCTAGTAAAATAGATCCCATAGCTGGTGGTAAGTGCTGTAGTTCTTGTGGGGCGGCTGATATCATTCCCTTCGATCTGGGAAAGAAAACTGCCGCTGGTATATATACCATATCCATAAAACTCTTTAATCGTATTATTTAAAAACCGGTTCCGCTGATTCGCCAAGGTGGTGCTGCCCACATTGGTAATTCCATAATAACCGCCGGTAATGATATTCTCCGAAAATTTCACAACGAAGTAGAACTTATTGATTACATCGA
>CAZYTV010000077.1:0-14178 GCA_964650455.1 uncultured Chitinophaga sp.
GGCCGGCTTTTCTAATTTTTTCTTTCAGTCCGGTAATATCATCCGGGCTGCGGACAAAGGAGAGAGCCACCCATTCCACCTGTTGCTTCATGATAAATTCAAGATCGGCCAGGTCTTTCTCTGTGAGGGAGGGCAGTGAAATTCTTGTATCCGGCAGGTTCATCCCTTTTTTAGGTAACAGGATGCCGCCAAGGGTTACTTCAACTTTTACTTCCTTTTTTGGCGTGATTTCTTTTACGATGACCTCCAGTTTACCGTCATCAAACAGGATCTTTTCACCCACTTTCACATCCGTGTGGAGATCGGGGTAGGAGACATAAATCCGTTCCCGGTTCCCTACCACTTTTTCATTGGTAAAAGTGAGTATATCGCCTTCATTTATTTCAAGCGAACCACCTTCCAGGTCGCCAACACGGAGTTTCGGTCCCTGTAAGTCGGCCAGGATGGCAATATTATAAGGTTCAGATTTGTTGATCCTGTGAATCAGCTCGATGATCTTTGCTTTGTCTTCATGTGCACCATGTGAAAAATTCAGGCGGAAAACATTCACGCCTGCTTTTACCAGTTCCAGTAATTTCTCATATGTGTCACAGGCCGGGCCAACGGTGGCCACGATCTTGGTGCGCTTAAACGCATGCTGCCGGCCGGCTTCTTTATCAAAATTTTTATGGAGGTATTTGTCAATGTTTTTGTTCATAATAAGTGGCGTTCATTAAGTAGAGGTGAAAAAGATAGCCGGTACTGATCAGCTGGCGAGGATCTTAACGATCTTCATCCACTCATCACTGATCTTTCCTTTATTTTTTACCGCCGTTTCAAGCGGTATATAGTTCATTTTATTGTTCTGGATTCCAACGAATACATTGTGCCGGCCTTCAAGCAGGGATTCAACGGCATGATAGCCCATCCGGCTCGCGATCAGGCGGTCCATACAACTCGGGGCCCCTCCGCGCTGGATATGGCCCAGGATACAAACACGAATCTCTGCCTTGGGCAGTTTTTCCTGTAATACCCGCTGTACTTCATTGGCCCCGCCAAATTCATCGCCCTCGGCCACCACAATCAGATTCACCATTTTCTTGCGGCGTTCTTTTTCCTGCAAAGAAGCAATGATACTGTTGATATCTGTTTTTCGCTCCGGAATCAGGATATTCTCCGCTCCGGTGGCTATCCCACTGTGCAGGGCAATATAACCTGCATCACGCCCCATGACTTCAATAATAAAGATCCGGTCATGTGCATCCATGGTATCCCTGACTTTATCAATGGCTTCTACTGCCGTATTCACGGCCGTGTCAAATCCAATGGTAAAATCAGTGCCTGAAATATCTTTATCGATAGTACCGGCCAATCCCACACAGGGAATATCGCATTCCTTGCTGAAATTCACAGCTCCCCGGAAGGAACCATCGCCCCCGATGATCACCAGTCCGTTGATCCCCCTTTTCTTCAGGTTTTCGTAGCCGAGCTTACGGCCGGCCGCTTCATAAAAATCCTTGCAACGGGCGGTCTTCAGTATCGTACCCCCCCTTTGAATAATATTGGCTACGGAACGGCCTTCCATTCTGAAGATATCATCATCAATCATACCCTGGTAGCCCCGCATGATCCCAAATACTTCAAGTCCATGATAAATACCTGTACGAACCACTGCCCGGATTGCGGCATTCATTCCAGGGGCGTCACCACCCGAGGTAAGAACACCGATTCTTGTTACTTTCTTTTCCATCTTGAATTTTAAAACTTCGCAAAAATAAGCTTTTGTTTTGTAATGTGTACCAGGCACACAATCGTTAGTTTTTATTCAGTTGTTCAAATATCTGATTAATTCTTTTTACTTGTTGAATATTAGGGCTTCAGTACTGAAAAAGTAGCTGATGTATTGAAGAAATTCAATATTTGGCTTACTATTCCTGATTTACGCACATTTTTATCCCATTCTTCCCGGTTTTACAACGGTCAGCAACCACTTCATTTTGGGTGCAGTGAATAATTTAACTTAGTAGCTTAATCAATTCTTGTTATGAAAAAACTGCTTCTGTTATTAACGCTGTTACCTCTTGTTGGCATCACGCAGATTCAATACCCGGTTACCGCCAAAGGAGATGTAGTGGATAATTATCATGGAAAAGACGTTGCCGATCCCTATCGCTGGCTGGAAGATGACCGGAGCGAGTTTACCACAGATTGGGTTACCCGTCAGAATAAAGTCACTTTTGATTACCTGGACCGGATACCATACCGGAAACAGTGGCAGGAAAGACTGGAAGAAATAAATAATTACCCCAAATATTCGTCACCCTTCCGCCAGGGGGAGTATTTCTTTTTTTATAAAAATGACGGACTCCAAAACCAGAGTGTGTTATACCGCCAGAAAGGAATCAGCGGTAAGCCGGAATTATTGCTGGACCCCAATAAATTTTCTTTAGAAGGAACGACCAGCCTCGCTGCTTTTTCAGTTTCTAAAAACGGCCGCTATGCTGTGGTGGGTAAATCAGCTGGAGGAAGTGACTGGCGTACTTTTTTTGTCATGGACCTTTTGACAAAAAAATATAGTAAAGATTCCCTGGCCTGGGTAAAAGTATCAGGAGCCGCCTGGCAGGGTGACGGGTTCTTTTACAGCCGGTATCCCGCACCGGAGAAGGGGAAGGAGCTTTCTGTTAAAAATGAAAATCACCAGGTGTATTATCATAAGGCCGGCACCACACAGGATAAAGATGAGCTGATCTATGAGGATAAAGTGAATCCGCAACGGTTTAATTCTGTTTTCACCGACGAAACGGAACGCTACGTCATACTGAACAGTAACGACCGGGGTAAAGGAAAAGAAGGAAACAGTCTCTGGTATTATGATAGTAAATCCGGGGATAAAAAATTCAAACCGGTGATTCAGGAAATCGGCGATTACCAGTACAGCTTTGTTGGCGAACTAAACGGACAATTCCTGCTGCAAACCAATGATGGAGCGAGGAACCGCCGGATTATCCTGGTCGATCCACTGCATCCTGAAAAAGAAAACTGGAAAACCATTATAGCGGAAAAAGAAGAAAATATGTCTTCCGTATCCAGCGCAGGGAATAAACTTTTTATCACCTACCTGAAAGATGTTACCAGCCGGGTGTATGTTTTTGATTTAAACGGAAACCTGGAACGGGAGGTAAAATTGCCTGGTCCCGGAACGGCCGGAGGTTTTGGAGGGAAAGCGGATGATCAATTTGTGTTTTATACGTTCACTTCTATTACTTATCCGCCAACCATTTTCAAATACGATATCGCTACCGGGGAGAGCAGTGTGTTCCGTAAACCTGAAGTGAATTTCAACCCGGATGAATTTGAAACCGAACAGGTCTTTTATCCGTCCAAAGACGGCACTAAGATACCTATGTTTATCGTGTACAAAAAAGGATTGGAGCGGAATGGAAAAAATCCAACCATCCTGTATGGTTATGGAGGGTTTAATATCAGCAGTACGCCCAATTTTTCTCCCACCCGGATTGCCTGGCTGGAACAGGGAGGTGTGTATTGTATCGCCAACCTCAGGGGCGGCAGTGAATATGGAGAGAAATGGCATGAAGCCGGTATGCGGGAGAAAAAGCAAAATGTGTTTGATGACTTTATCGCAGGGGCGGAATACCTCATTGCTAAAGGATACAGTTCCCCGGACTACCTGGCTGCGCAGGGCGGTTCAAACGGAGGATTACTGGTGGGAACGGTGATCAACCAGCGGCCGGAACTATTCAAAGTGGCTATTCCGCAGGTTGGTGTGATGGATATGCTGCGCTTCCATAAATTCACGATCGGATGGAACTGGATTCCCGAATATGGCAGCAGTGATAAGCCGGAGGATTTCAAAAATCTCTTTGCTTATTCCCCGATACACAATATAAAACCAGGGATCAATTACCCGGCTACACTGGTCACTACGGCTGATCATGATGACCGGGTGGTACCGGCCCACTCCTTTAAATATGCCGCCACTTTACAGGAGCATTACAAGGGGAATAACCCGCTGCTGATCCGCGTGGATGTGAATTCCGGTCATGGGGCCAGTAATCTTAAAAAAGCGCTGGAAACCACGGCGGATATTTATTCCTTTATTTTTTATAATATGGGTCTGAAGCCCGGATTCAAAACAATAAAGGAAGATAAGAAAGCTTTCTGATCACCTGCAAATGTGTCAATCATGAAAGTACTGATCACCGGGGCCAACGGATTCCTGGGTCACTACCTGGTACCAGCTTTGCTGAATAGCGGGTATGAAGTACTGGCCACCGGGAAAGGAGCCTGCCGGCTGCAAGTGCCGGATGCTGACGGGTTTGACTATGCGGAAATGGATTTCACCAATTTCCCGTCAGCCCGGGAGATCCTTTTTAACTATGCTCCTGATATAATCGTACATGCCGGGGCTATCAGTAAACCTGATGATTGTGAACTGGATCCCACACTTGCCTGGAAGATTAATACGGGAGCCACTCAGCATTTGCTGGAAGTATCGGCTGAACTGGGTGCTTTCTTTATCTATATCTCCACCGATTTTGTTTTTGATGGGGAGAAAGGGATGTATGCCGAAGAAGATCTGCCGGCACCGGTGAACTATTATGGGCAAACCAAGTGGGAATCGGAGAAAATGGTACAGGGATATAAGTATCCATGGGCTATTGTACGCACGGTGCTCGTATATGGTCAACCCCTGGCAGGCAGAAGCAATATTCTGTCTATCGTGAGGGAAAAACTTGAAAAGGGAGAAACTTACCTTGTCGTGGATGACCAGGTGCGCACCCCCACCTATGTAGGTGACCTGGCAGCGGGCATCGTATCGGTCATTCAGCAAAAAGCAACCGGCACCTGGCATCTTAGCGGTGCCGATGTACTGACGCCTTATGAAATGGCCTGCAAAGCTGCAGACTTCCTGGGACTGGACCGCCACTTGCTGAAAAGAGTTACTGCAGCTACTTTTACCCAGCCTGCAAAACGGCCATCCAAAACAGGATTCAATATCACTAAAGCCAGACGGCAACTTGCGTATTCGCCATGTTCATTTGAAGAAGGACTTGCTAAAACATTTTCGGGGAGTAAAACGAGTTAACAGGCAATATGCACTTTATTTTCATTCATGTGATAAAATGAATTTCTTTTCTCCTGCCGGTATAGCCACCGATAGTCGGTTTTCTTCCGGGGGTACCGGACAGTTATAGACATCACTGACGTAGGCACAATAAGGGTTATATGCTTTGTTGAAATCGAGGTAAAAAGGGGCTTGTTCCAGGTCGCCGGTTTTAATATCAATATACCGCCCGTTTTCATAGGACAGTTCTCCATTGGTCAGGTCGGTAAAGGGAATAAAAAGATACTCTTTATACGCTTCCGTCTGCATCAGTTGCTGTGACTGGTAAACGGATAATTGCAGGGCTTTGCCATTGATGAAAAAATGCAGCTGGGCATATACCCGGAAGGTTTTTTTAATTTTTCCGGATGTTTCCATGGCAAACCAGGGGGCGTCATATATTCTTTCCACCCGGGTGGCAATATAAAAACTGGTATTTGCAGGAAAAAACTGCAGGCCCTCCCGGTCTTTTTCCTTAATTACCCCATGTGTGCGGATATACTGATCCCTGAAGGATGCCAACGAATCGGTATAATGCAGGGGCTGGGCCTGCACTACCTGGTTAAATATGAGGAGAAGAATGATGACAGGAAATTTCATACGGCAAGTTAATTCATCATCAGGATGTTCACGCTGCGTTGTAAAATATTAAAAGCAATTTCCGCCATCAGGTTTTCTTTATCCAGGGTAGGGTTCACTTCCGCAATTTCAAAACAGCAGATCTTTCGGTTTTGCATGAATTTACTGATCAGGTCTTCCGCTTCACGTTCACGGAGTCCGTTGCCCACCGGGGTACCCGTGCCTTTGGAAATCGAAGAGTCCAGGCTGTCCACATCAAATGAAACATAGATGTCCGTACAATCGGAAAGATAGCGGATCACAGAACGGACCACATTTTCAGCCCCTTTATTGCGCACTTCCTTGGTGGTAATCACTTTCATTCCGTATTTCTCGATCAGGTGTCTTTCTTCTTTTTCATAATCCCGCAGGGAAATGAATACCACGTTTTCAGGATGGACTTTCGGTGTAATCTTGCCGATACCCTTCATGAATTTCCATTGACGGGTGGTTTCATCGTCCAGTTCGTGTACCGCACAATCTTCATTGTCTTCGTTGATGGAAGCGGCCATGGGCATACCATGCATATTGCCGGACGGGGTGGTGTAAGGTGTATGAAGATCCGCATGGGCGTCAATCCATATCACCCCCAGTTTACATTTGGGTTTAGCCATCTTGATGCCGGCGATGGTGGCACCGGCTGTACTGTGGTCTCCACTGAGTACAACAGGGAAGAAATTGTTTTTAATCGTTTCGCTTACCGATTTACTGACCCGTTCATAGAGTGCATTAACCCCTTTAATACGTTTGGCATAAGGCGATTCAATGGGTTCGTAAAGCAGTTTGTTTTCAGTTTGTACTTTCTCTGAAGGAAAATGTATAAAGAAATTACTCATAAAATCAAGCGCGGCGATTTTAATCGCTTCAATGCCCAGGCTGGCGCCACGGGTACCGGCTCCTATTTCTGAGTGAACTTCAATCAGTTTAATATTTTTCATACTGGCCTTTGTTGGATAATCAATGCCGGTTAGCCGGCGCGGAAATAATGGTTAAGGGAAAAGTGCAGTACCCTGCATTAATCAGGAATGTAAAAATTGGCGGGCAATGATTGCTCGGCAAAAGTGAAAACAAGTCCCTGTATGGATAACGCAGACCTCATAGAAGAAGTGTAAAGATAGCTAAACTTTGATTATAATCAAGTAACGTTCGTTAGTATTTATGATAGTTTAACTATCTAATGAAATGATAATCAATACTATTGATGTGCGGCGAGGATCGGTATATGGCTATGGTAAGCCAGTTTTTTGGTATGGGAGGTACGGAAAAGGGAAGACGAATTGCTGGGATGTTTGGGTACTGTGACCAGAATATCGATCTCTTTTTCTTTGACAAATCCGTCCAGTCCCTCATAAAAATCATCATGGGTGATGAAGAAGAATTCTTTGCTAAAATCAGTGAACATCTGTTCGATCTTCTCTTTTTCCTCTTGCAGGGCAGGAGGGAGTGTAGAAACGGTTTCTTTACTTACATGTACAATATGCAGTTTTGGTTTCAATAGTTGAAGTACTGATCCGATCAGTTGAGACGGGGTGCTGAGTTCCACATTGTGGTAATCAGTGGCAAAAGCTATCCTGGAAACACCTTTGAAAACTGCATCAGGAGGGATGATCATCACCGGGTAAAGGTTTTTATCAATCAGCTTCAGGGTATTGCTTCCAAACATTACCTGCCGGAGAGCTGATTTCCCCGTAATTCCCATCAGCACCAGGGTGGCCCGCATTGTATGGGCCAGCCGTGAAATGTTTTCAATCAGGTCTCCACCCATTTCATGTTCACAATCTACCTGTCGAACCCCGGCTTTATGAAATTCCTTTTTCAGACTTTCTAAATAGAATAGGGAAATATCAAGATCATTCTCACTTTCATAATTATGATATAGAACCGCGATAGCTCCTTCATTCCAGGCCAGCATCTTCGCGGCATACCGGGCCGCATTCAGGGATGTTTCAGAAAAATCAACGGGGATGATGATACGGTGCATGGTTAGTGGTTTGCTTCAATGACTTAAATGTAAGGAATCGGGAGGAGAGAAAACCAAAAGTTAAAATTCAAAAGCCAAAATTCTTAAAGCGGGAAAATACTGGTGTGAGTAGTGAGTAGTCAGTGGTGAGTGCCCCCTCAGAAATGTTGCCTTCTGCCTACTGCCTTCTGCCTACTGACTACTCACCATTTTTAAATATCTTCCCCCCATGAAGCAAATCGCCATCCGGGAAGCATTGGTTACTGACATTGCCCAGATCCAGCGGGTACGCAATGCGGTCACAGAAAATACCCTATCAGATCCGGCTTTAGTACCGGATGAGGATGTGGAGGATTATATTACCCGGAGGGGAAAAGGATGGGTGACACTGGAAGAGGATCTGATTACCGGATTCTCCATTGTGAGTATTACCGATCATAATGTATGGGCTTTATTTGTAGAACCCGGCCGGGATAAACTGGGTGCAGGAAGACTATTGCATGACCGGATGATGGACTGGTATTTTGAACACACAGGCGAACCCATCTGGCTGAGCACTACGCCGGGTACCCGGGCTGAAAGATTTTACCGGAAAGCCGGATGGGAAGAAGATGGGATGTACGGGAAAAACGAAATAAAGTTTATCATGTCCAGGGAAAAGTGGGAAAGTCAAAAAGAAAGGACCATTTAACAATTTTAAATAACTTTAAAACAGCCTGCAGGGACAACCCCCGGGGGATATTTTTCGTCCTGTCTGCAGGAGACTTGAAATAAAAACCATGCGTAAACTGAGTTATTTTTTCTCATTATTGCCACTGATTTTAATGGCTTTCTGGTTAAAAGAACCTGCTCCATCCGGTGAACAAATGGCTACAACCGATGGGCCTTATATTTTTTATAGTAAGGATACTGTATTTGTGCATTATATAGTTGAAGAAGGAGGAATTAAAAAAGTCCGCACCGACACGAATTTTACCAGCACCAAAAAGGATATTCAGCTTACAGTACCTACGGGTAACCCGGAAGAGATGTTTACGGTTACACTCAAATCAAGGCTTCAGCAGGAAAGAGCGGAATACCGCAAAGCCCCCCGGCAACTGGCCATTTCAGATATGGAGGGCAATCTGATAGGTTTCCTGAAATTATTAAAAGCGAATCAAGTCATAGATAACCAGTTCAACTGGACTTTTGGTGAAGGCCACCTGGTGCTGACCGGAGATTTTTTTGACCGCGGTACCCAGGTAACAGAACTTCTATGGTTTATTTATAGCCTGGAAGAAAAAGCAAAAGCAGCCGGAGGTTATGTACATTTTGTGCTGGGCAATCATGAGATCATGAACCTGAACGGCGATTTCCGCTATGTTCAGGCCCGGTATATAGAACATGCCGCCCTGATGAAAACAGATTATCTGTCCCTGTTTAATGAGCAATCTGAACTGGGCCGCTGGCTGCGCACCAAGAATATTGTGGAGAAAATAGGGGAAGTGCTATATATGCACGGGGGCATTTCGTCTGAAGTAAATTTGTTTAATGCCGCAGCACCAAAGATCAATGAACTGGCCCGCCCTTATTACGGGGACACCAGCTATTTGTATCCCAATATTTATGTCGAGATCCTCTTTAGCGAAATCGGGCCTTTCTGGTACAGGGGTTATTATACCGGTGTAAAGAAAGCTACAGAAGCACAGGTTGACAGCACCCTTTCCATTTTCGGTGCCAGGTATATTGCCACCGGTCATACCATTGCCCGGGATACCATCAGTACCTGGTTCAATAATAAAGTCTTTAATACCGATGTGCCGCACAGTAAAGGATTTTCTGAAGCGTTGCTGATTGATAAAGGGAAATTTTACCGGGTAAAAGAATCCGGGGAGAAATTCCTGATCGCCGGATAAGTCACTTACCCGTACTGTCTGTAAAAAGCAGGGTAGTCCCTGCTTCATTTTAGGTTTTATGCGCCCCGTCGCTTAAATTTGCCCCACTTTTAAAAGCACTAATCAATGGCAAGATCAATCGCGTTTCGTGAAGCTATCCGGGAAGCCCTCAATGAGGAAATGAGAAGGGATGAAAGGGTATTCATGATGGGAGAAGAAGTGGCAGAATACAATGGGGCCTATAAAGTAAGCCAGGGCATGCTGGCTGAATTTGGCGCCAAACGGATTATTGATACCCCGATTTCTGAACTCGGATTTACGGCTATTGCCGTGGGTGCTGCACAAAACGGTCTTCGTCCTGTTGTGGAGTTTATGACCTGGAATTTTGCGGTACTAGCCTTAGATCAAATTTTAAATACGGCTTCTAAGATGCTGGCAATGAGCGGAGGACAAATTAGTTGTCCGATCGTTTTTCGTGGCCCAAACGGGTCTGCGGGTCAGTTGGGAGCCCAGCACTCAACTGCTTTTGAAGCCCTGTATGCGAATATCCCGGGTATTAAAGTGGTGTCTCCCAGTAATGGGTACGATGCCAAAGGATTGCTGAAACAGGCGATCCGCTTTGAAGAAGATCCCGTGATGTTTATGGAAAGTGAACAGATGTATGGGGATAAATCAGAAGTGCCCGATGAAGAATATTATATTGAATTGGGTAAAGCCGAAGTAAAAAGAGCCGGACGGGATGTAACTATCGTCTCTTTTAATAAAATGATGAAAGTCGCCCTGGGTGCAGCTGATGAGCTCGAAAAAGAAGGGATCAGTGCCGAAGTGATCGATTTACGTACCATCCGCCCGCTGGACTGGATGACCATCCTGGAAAGTGTGAAAAAGACCAACCGCCTGGTTATTGTGGAAGAACAGTGGCCTTTTGCTTCCATTTCTTCTGAAATTACCTACCGTATTCAAAAAGAAGGATTCGATTACCTCGATGCCCCTATTCGCCGGATAACCGCTGCTGACGCGCCTTTGCACTATGCGCCCAACCTCGTGGCTGCCGCTTTACCGGATGTACCCCGCACCGTGAAACTGGTGAAGGAAGTAATGTACCAGGTTAAATAAAATCGAATGAATGATAACAGGCCCCTGCCGGAAGCAGGGGCTTTTTTTTATGCTTACCTGCACAATAAAAAAAAATTCGGATATCGTGCAACGATTTGATTTATAAAGTGCATCTTTGTCTCGGTTTTTCATAGGATATTGGATTTTAAAACGAGGCTGGGTTTCTACCCGGCCTCTATTTTTTTAGCCCCGATCCGACCTCGATTTACCCCGCCTTCGGACCAAATGAATTAATTTTATACTTAAAACGAATACCATGGCTGATATCCTGATCATTGATGATGAACGTGCCATCCGGAAAACCCTGTCTGAAATCCTGTCTTTTGAAGGTTATAAAGTAGACGAAGCCGCAGATGGGGAAGAAGGATTGAAAAAATTCAGGGAAAAGACCTTTGACCTGGTCTTATGCGATATTAAAATGCCCAAACTCGACGGTATCGAATTCCTGCAAAGAGCCGGAGAGATTAATCCGGATATCCCAATTGTCATGATTTCCGGGCACGGGAATATTGAGACGGCCGTGGAAGCTGTTAAAAAAGGGGCTTACGACTTTATCTCCAAGCCCCCGGATCTGAACCGGCTCCTGATCACGATCCGCAATGCCATGGATAAGAGCAGCCTGGTTAGCGAAACCAAAGTCCTCAAACGGAAAGTAAGCAGGGTGCAGGAGATGATCGGTGAATCCGCCGGCATCAAAAAGATCAAGGAAACAATCGAAAAAGTAGCCCCAACAGAAGCCCGTATCCTGATAACCGGGGAAAACGGGGTGGGTAAGGAACTGGTAGCCCGCTGGATTCATGAAAAAAGCAACCGGGCTTCCGGACCTATTATTGAGGTGAACTGTGCAGCCATCCCTACCGAACTGATCGAAAGCGAGCTTTTTGGACACGAAAAAGGCTCATTTACCTCTGCCATCAAACAGCGGATCGGCAAATTCGAATCGGCCAATGGTGGTACACTTTTCCTGGATGAAATCGGGGATATGAGCTCCAACGCACAGGCCAAAGTACTCCGGGCGCTCCAGGAGGGAAAGATTACCCGCGTGGGAGCCGATAAGGATATCAGTGTGGACGTACGGGTGATTGCCGCAACCAATAAAGACCTGCTGAAAGAAGTGGAGTCGAAGAATTTCAGGCTTGACCTCTATCACCGGCTTAGCGTCATCCTGATACATGTTCCTTCGCTTAACGACCGGAGAGATGATATTCCCATGCTGGTGGATCAGTTTCTGACGGATATCTGTTCGGACTATGGTATCGCTATAAAACAAACAGAACCCGAAGCCATTAGTTTATTACAACAATACAACTGGACAGGTAATATCCGGGAATTACGCAACGTGGTGGAAAGGCTCGTTATCCTTTCAGGTAAATCCATTACTGCCGAAGATGTAAGGAGTTATGTGATGCCTAAATAGGTTGGTTCAATGCCATCTTTTTTGTAAGCAAAATCAGTTCATCAAGGGAGTTCAGAACAATTTCTTTTGCCGGATCGCCGGGTATTTGCCGGAAAGCGGGTCCGGAACGAATGATCTTTCCAGGGAAATGCTGTTTTAGTTCCAGCAGAAAAGCTTCAGGACTGGAATCATGAAGGAATGTAATAACATGGGTATATAAATAGTCTGCGGAATGATGCGATAAATAATAAACAAGACTATCGGCCGCAACATTGGTACCAAAATAAACGGTGGGAATACCTGCTTTTTTAAAAAAATAATTGGCCGTTAATAAGGGGATTTCATGGAATTCCCCGGCAGGGGCAAACAGTAGTACACGCGGACCCTCCGGTTTTACTGCCTCCAGACCATCCGTGGCTACCAGAATTTTTTTCCGGATAATATGACTGGCAAAATGTTCCTGCGCAGGAATGGCATGATCCGTCAGCCACAATAATCCGATCCGGTGCAGGTAAGGGTAAAATATCCTGCATATACAATGTTCAATGCCATTCCGAAGGACCACACAATTGATGATTTTTTCAAACTGTTCTTTATTGAAGTCCAGGCTGGCTTCGATCATCTGGTGAATAAATCCCTCATCCGGATTTTCAAATTTGAAAGACTGTTCCAGTTTGGCTTCCCGTTCTGCCGGACTCAGCGCTGCAATGGCAGAGATTTTATGGCCATTATGGTATAAAAAACTGATCCGTAACCATTCCTTCAGGTCCTCATTACTATAAATACGGTGCTGACCGCCGGGACGCTCAGAAATACCCAACTGATAGCGTTGTTCCCATGCCCGGAGGGTATGGGCCTTGATTCCGCAAAGGTGCTCGATGTCACGAATGGAAAATTGATGCATATGAACAAGTCCAAATTATCATTATTTCCCCTGAAAATGCCTGAGAATTCACAAAACTTTGAAGAATCTATATTTCTGAAAGGCAAATATTTAAGATATTTTTGCCAGCTATAAACCCCGGCACATGCCCATCCAACACATTTTCTTTGTATACCTGGTCAGTACCCTGATCGTATTTCTGCCATCGTTTGGCCTGGCCAAACTTTTTGTCAAAGCCGGTGTACCGGCTTGGAAAGCGTATGTACCCTTTTATAATACCTGGGTGATGCAGGGACTTTGCCAGCGACCGAAACACTGGGTGTTCTGGCAGTTCATTCCGGTAATCGGCTGGTTTATCAGTCCGGGCATATTTATCGAGTTTGCCAAAGTATTCGGGCAATACTCCTTACGCTCACATACCGCAGCAGCGCTGTTTGCCCCTGTCTATTTCCCTTATCTGGCCCTGAAAGTGGATCCGAAATTTGCAGGTCCCGAGGCCGTTAAGAATCATAAAAAAGCGAATTGGAGAGAGTGGGTGGATGCCGGTATTTTCGCGGTGGTGGCGGCGACTTTGATCAGGACATTTGTATTTGAGGCTTATACCATTCCTTCCGGTTCGATGGAGAAATCACTGCTGATCAATGATTTTCTTTTTGTCAGTAAATTCAGCTACGGGCCACGTATTCCGAATACACCCTTATCTGTGCCTTTTGTACATAATTATCTTCCGTTCGGATCCTCCCGTAAGTCTTATTCTGAGCTGATAAAGATTCCGTATATACGCTGGTTCGCTACTCCGGTAAAAAGAGGAGATGCGGTGGTCTTTAATTTTCCGGCCGGGGATACTGTGGTGAACCGTCCGGGCTATCAGTCCTTCAAAGAATATTATGGTTTATGCCGTGAACTGGGCAATGGGGATATGGCCAAAGGAAGGGCCTTTATCCTGAATTCAGATACGTTACCACTCGCCGTTCATCCGGTTGACAAAACAGATAACTATATCAAGCGCTGTATAGCAGTAGCCGGGGATAAACTGGAAATCCGGAAAGGGGAAGTATATATCAATGGACAGAAACAGCCAATGCCTGATCATTCCATCATAGGTAATCGGAATAAAACCAACGGCCAAGTACTACACCAGTAGAGCAAGAGCCTAGAGGATACCGCGAAACACCCTCAGCATGTTGCCAGTGCGGGCATGCAGCTCTTCGTTTTGCAGAGTGATAC
>CAZYTV010000077.1:14188-16528 GCA_964650455.1 uncultured Chitinophaga sp.
GGAGGATGTGTGCAGTGTGGGGATGAATGTTTATTATTTCAGAAGTCTTACAGCCAAAGCCCTGGCTGATATGAAAGCCGCGGGCCTGGTAAAAAGGGCCGAACCGGAATTAATGCCGGCCGATAAATTGGATTTCAGTAATTATATGAACCAGGTATATCCTTATGATACCCTGCACAAATGGACAATTGATGATTTTGGGCCGGTATGGATTCCCCAAAAAGGCGCCTCTCTGCAACTGACACCAAAGGATTATTCAGTGTACGAAAGAGCGATCCGCGTTTATGAAAAGAATGATTTTTACATGAAGGATAATAAGTTTTACCTGAATGGGAAAGAAGTGAGTGCCTATACCTTTAAAATGGATTATTACTGGATGATGGGAGATAACCGTCACGGTTCACAGGACTCCCGTTTCTGGGGTTTTGTTCCGGAAGACCGGGTGGTCGGGAAGGCCTGGCTGATCTGGTTTAGCTGGGAGGGCGGACCGAGATGGAAACGATTGTTCCGTACTGTAAAATAGATTAACTTTAAATGCCCTTGATGAACTCAGGGGCATTGTTCTGTAAAAGCCATTCCATCTATGAAAAAACATACCTACGAATTTGCCTACGATGTTTATGATGATATCAGCCAGATGAATGATGCTGATGCCGCATTACTGCGCCAGGCTAGGATTGTAACGGCAAAAGCCTATGCTCCCTATTCAAAATTTAATGTGGGGGCTGCGGCCCTGCTGGCCAATGGAGAAGTGTTATTGGGTACCAACCAGGAAAACGCTTCTTACCCTGTGGGCATCTGTGCTGAACGGGTATTACTGGGCACAGCGGCCACTTTACATCCTGAGATCCCTATAATAGCTATGGCCATCAGTTTTAATACCGCTAAAGAAAAAAGCAATCATCCGATTTCTCCCTGCGGGATGTGCCGCCAGTCTCTGCTTGAGTATGAAACCCGCTTTAAACAACCGATCCGCCTGATCATGGGAGGAATGGAAGGTGAGATCCATGTGGTGGCAGCAGCCCGTCAGTTATTACCCTTTGCTTTTACAAGCGAAGAGCTGATATGAATTATCAAAGACTGATCTTGCTCCATGTTATTTCACCATTGACAATCGGAGGGCTCTGTTTCCTTTTTTTAAGAAGTGATTCCTCGTTGCATGTCCAGCTTTTTTCTCCAGACATTCATTTGCCTTTGATCAAAACAAAGGGAACCCTGGCCGGACTGCTTAAATTCAACCTGCCTGATTTTTGCTGGTGTTATTCGCTGGCCGCTTCTCTTTTTATATGGAAAAGATGGTGGGGGGTGGCCATTCCGCTTTTTCCGGTTTGGGTGCTGCTGATACTGGCAGGTTCAGAACTGATACAGTTGATTCCGGGAAGTGCATTCTGGTTTGATCCGATTGATCTGCTTGCAGCGATTATAGCATTTGGATTGTCCTGTTATTTTTTATACCGGCAAGAAGTTCGTAAAAACCTTCCCATATGAGAATAATTAAGTTCCTGGTTCTGCCATTGTTACTTTTTTCATTCGCCTTCCTTTTTATGGCTACAAAAAGGGTTTTGCCCTGTGAGGGGGATTGTGTTATTGTGCAGGATGTATACCAGGCCCTGCGGAATGGCAGGGAGAGTTATGTGAACTATGTTTATCGTTGCGGCTACAACCTGGTATCCGATACACTTTGCATATTTGTAAAAGACACTACAGGGATAAATTGGTACAGCCTGGCCGATACTGCCTGTTTTGAAGCTTCCCAAAGAGGATTAAACCGGCAAAAAATATTTGTGATTAAAGATTTAAGTTCGCCGGCAGATACGCTGGCAAGGTTAATCTGCCCTTAAAATAAGGTCTGTACTCCATAAGCCACTTTGGCTTCAAGGTCCAGCAACCATTTCTTCCGGTGTAATCCGCCTGCATAACCGACCAGTTCCTTGTTGGAGCCGATCACCCGGTGACAGGGTACAATCACAGCGATATTATTTTTGCCATTGGCATTGGCCACCGCTCTTGTTGCTTTAGTATCTCCGATACGTCGGGCGAGCTCCAGGTAGCTGATGGTTTTACCAAACGGGATTTGCACCAGCTCGTTCCATACTTCCTTTTGAAAGGTGGTGCCCTCCTGGTTCAGCGGTAATTCAAATACCCGCCGTTGTCCGTTAAAATACTGGATCAGTTGCTCCACACATTGTATGAGCATTGGGGGAACGTGTTTTTTATTTCCTTCTGCTTTCTGGGAGGTATCATGAAAAGTGACTTCCGTGATATAATCTTCCGTGCCGCTGATCTTCAGCAGCCCGACGGGGGAATGATAAAATGTATGAAATATTTCAGGCATGGTTA
>CAZYTV010000078.1:0-16322 GCA_964650455.1 uncultured Chitinophaga sp.
ACACAAGAAACCTGGTATCATCAGCCCTGTCCCAGATGGATGCGGTACCGAAGCAGGAGTTGTCGGGAGCGCCGCAGATCTTCTGGGCGGGCATACCGGGTAACGAGGCAGATTTTCCCATGAATGATTCGTTTGACACATTTGCTGAACAAGCCTGTTGCTTTCTGAACCTGGAGACCAATTACCGGTCATCAGTTTCTCCCTGCGGGATCAGGTTAGGTGACCGGCAGTATGGGAAGCCGGTGCATGTGGACATCAGTGATGACCCCATGAAGAAAGGTCTTATAACCAACCGGAATAAATTTATACTGGGACCTTCCGGAAGCGGGAAGAGTTTTTTTACCAATCATATGGTGCGTTCCTACTATGAACAGGGAACGCATATTGTACTGGTAGATGTGGGACATAGTTATAAAGGGCTTTGCCAGCTAGTGAAAGGATATTATTTCACCTACGAAGAAAAAAATCCCATTCGCTTCAATCCTTTTCATATCGGGGAAGGCGATGTGCTGGATACCGAAAAAAAGGAAAGTATCAAGACATTATTGCTCGCTCTTTGGAAAAAGGACAATGAAACGTTCAATCGCAGCGAGTATGTGGCACTTTCCAATGCTTTGCAGCTTTATTACGAGAAAGACTGTGGCTTCCGTTGTTTTGACTCCTTTTACGAGTTCCTGCAGAATGATTTTGTCTCCGTTTTGAAGGCAGACCAGGTAAAAGAAAAGGATTTTGATATGTCCAATTTCCTCTATGTGCTCAGGCCTTACTATAAAGGTGGTGAATTTGATTACCTGCTGAATGCCACGGAGAACCTGGAATTGTTAAAGGAGCGGTTTATCGTTTTTGAGCTGGATAATATCAAGGATCACCCGATACTATTCCCTGTTGTTACGATAATTATCATGGAAGTTTTTATTTCCAAGATGCGTAAGCTGAAAGGAATCCGCAAGATGATCCTGATCGAGGAAGCCTGGAAAGCGATTGCACGGGAGGGTATGGCAGAATATATCAAGTACCTCTTTAAGACCGTCCGTAAGTTCTTTGGCGAGGCCATCGTAGTCACCCAGGAGGTGGAAGATATTATTTCCTCCCCAGTGGTGAAGCAGGCCATCATTAATAATTCTGACTGTAAGATATTACTCGACCAATCCAAATACCAGAACAAGTTTGACCAGATTCAGGAACTATTGGGGCTGACCGAAAAGGAAAAAGCCCAGGTACTTTCTATCAACAAGGCCAATGATCCCGGAAAAAAGTATAAAGAGGTTTTTATTTCCCTTGGAGGTATGCTTTCCAAAGTTTACAGGGTGGAAGTGTCGGCCGAGGAGTACTTGGCTTATACTACAGAGGAGACTGAAAAATTCAAGTTGATGCAACTGGCCGAACAGTTTGACGGGGATATTGAAAGGGCTATAACTCATTATTTAAACAATAAAAACTAAGAATTATGAAGCGTATGATTTATGTGTGTTTGTTAAGTTCCTTGTTTTTCATTGCCTGTAAAAAGAAAGAGCAACCGGTGGCTGAGGTGGGTAAGGCTGCCAGTGAAACTGCAAAGATGGTCACCTGTGGCAGGGAAATAGTTACTGATAAGCCGGTAAAAGCCGGTGAAACGGGTATTATACTCCCGGCGGGTACAAAACTGTGTTTCCCTAATGATAACCTAGCAGTGCGTGTTGAGTTACCAAGTGGATACGTTTTTCTTTCTAAAGAAGTGCCTTTTACAGAGAAAGCGTTGCCGGTGTTTGCGACCTACGCCTGTTATTGCAGTGTCGTGAATAATGCCTGCCAAGTCTTTTATGCGGAGGGCCTGGGTTTTGGCTGCCTTCAGTCATCCTGTACAGGTTCTTGTACCGGTAAGTTTACTTATAAGGGCTACAGCATTGACAGGGTGATTAATCTAGCTGACAAAAAAGCTTTTTTCAGCATACCTGAAATACAAGAAGAAATCAAAAAGATTATAAAAGATGTTTCTCCTGAGGAGGCTTATGGTAAATTTTCTATACTGGGAGTTTCCTTCTTTTTTGTACAGAATGAAAAGGCCTTTCTGGAGAAGGCAAGTTGTGACTGTGAAGGCACACTGGCCTGCAAACTCAATGTGGTCAGTTTTCCGCTACGAACCGGCGAAACAACAGCCAAAAAAATTTACTTCTGTGAAGGTGGTTGTAATGGCTGCGAACTGACCATTAATTAAAAATGGAGTTTCTCTTATTCCCTTTTGGTTGTGGCAATACAGGAACGTTCTCCCGGTTTTTCGGGAGGACACCTGTATCCTTAAATGTTCATTTATGAAAAAAATAATGATAGGGCTGGCAGTGCTGCTGAGTGTTCATAGCCAGGCACAGTTTCCGATAGCGGAGATTATCAAGGCCGGCATCAAAAAAGTGATTGTGGCTGTTGATCTGAAGATCCAGAAACTTCAGAATAAAACGATCTGGCTGCAAAATGCCCAAAAAACCCTGGAGAATGTACTGTCCAAAACAAAACTTACCGATATCAGTGGTTGGGTGGAGCGCCAACGAAAACTCTATGATGATTATTTCCAGGAACTGAAAAAGGTAAAGAATGCGCTTGCTTATTACCACCGGATCAAAGACATTATTGAGAACCAGGTGGCCATGGTGAAGGAATACAAAGCAGCCTGGACCTTGTTCCGGCAGGACCGAAATTTCAGCGCAGATGAACTGGCGTACATGAGTGAGGTTTATACAGGAATGCTGGGTGAAAGTACCAAGGCTATTGACCAGATGCTGATGGTGGTGAATGCCTTTGCCACCCAGATGACTGATGCGGCAAGGATGGAGATCATCAATACAGCCGCTGATGATATGGAAAAGGGGTTCATGGATCTGAAAGAGTTTAACAACCAGAACAAACTGGTCAGCCTGCAACGGGCTGCTGTCAGAGGAGAAATTGAATACATTAAAAGATTATACGGGTTAACCCCCAACCCCTAAAGGGAAGTAAAATTCATTAATATGAAAAAGTTACTGATACTATTGACACTGGTAATTCAAACAACCTGTTTTTCACAATCCCAGGAAGCAAAACAACTCCTGCTGAATGTAGAAAAACTGGCCCAGTTGAAGCTGATGCTTTCGAATATGAAGGCAGGCTACAAAATATTGGAGAAGGGGTATACCTCGATCAAAAATATTTCGCAGGGCAATTTCAACCTGCATCGGGATTTCCTGGACGGTTTGTTGCAGGTCAGCCCGGCAGTAAAAAAATATTCGAAAGTGGCGGATATTATTCAAATGCAGTTCAAACTGGTCAAAGAAAGTAAAGCAGCCCTGGCCGAGTTCAGGGGCAGCAAACAATTCACCGTAGCCGAAATAGAATACCTGGGAAATGTCTATGCAAACCTGCTGAAAGAAAGTTTGAAAATGCTGGATGAACTGGCGATGGTGGTAACGGCAGGGAAGTTGCGCATGAGTGATGATGAACGGCTCCAGGCCATTGACCGGATTAATGACGAAGTGATCGAACAATATACGTTTCTGAATGAATTCAATAACGGTACGGCCATCCTGTCTCTTCAACGGGAAAAGGAGAAGATGGATATTGATTTGATGAGAAAGGTTCATGGTTTGCCCTCTAAATCTCCCTAAAGGGAGACTAAAAATGAAGTTTATGAAAGTATTTGTGAAAATGGTTTGTGTGTTAGTGGTTTTGTTATTGCCTGCTGTTGCTGATGCACAGATAGCTACCCGTATCCATTCCATGCACGAGGTGCTGGAGCAACTCTATGATGATATGATGCCCTTGTGCAGCCGGTTAATAGGTGTTGGAAGGGGTATTGCAGGTTTTGCAGCCACCTGGTATATCGCTGCAAGAGTTTGGGGGCATATAGCACGGGCGGAAGCAATTGACTTCTATCCTTTGTTCCGCCCGTTTGTTTTAGGATTCTGCATCCTGATTTTTCCCTCTGTTATACAACTCATCAATCAACTGATGAAGCCGACTGTAACTGGAACAGCTCAGATGGTGCAGGACTCTGATGCGGCAGTGGCACAGCTTTTAAAGATGAAGGAAGATGCCATCAAAACAACAGCCTATTGGCAGATGTATGTCGGGGAAACAGGCAGCGGCGACCGGGATAAATGGTACAAGTACCATTATGGGGACAAAAAGGAGGGATGGCTGAAAAGCATAGGTAATAATATTCGTTTTGCTTTTGACAAATTCGGCTACAACCTGCGGAACCAGATCAAACAATGGATGGCCGAAGTATTAAAGGTTTTATTCGAAGCTGCTGCACTTTGTATCAATACCATCCGCACTTTCTATATGATCGTGCTGGCGATACTGGGGCCGCTGGTATTTGGTATTGCCGTCTTTGATGGCTTTCAGCATACGCTCACTGTGTGGATCGCCCGCTACCTGAATATATTTCTGTGGCTGCCGGTGGCCAACATTTTCGGTGGCATCATGGGTAAGATCCAGGAAAACATGCTCAAAGAAGATTTGCAGCAAATCGCCAGCAATGGCGACACCTTTTTCTCAACGACTGATACGGCCTACCTGATATTTATGATCATTGGTATTATCGGGTATTTCACTGTGCCCTCTGTTGCCAACTATATCATTCATGCCGGGGGTAATAATACCCTGCTGCAAAAGGTCACCAACATAGCAAGCATGTCCACAAGAACCGCTGCTTCTGGCTCCGTTTCTATGACAAGGGACGCATTGGGCGGTGCTTATAATAAAATTTCCAACAGCATGGCAGATAGCGGTGCTTCAGGAGGGTATTTCAAAGATAAAATTGAAGGTAAAAAGACCTCATCCTAGAGAGCTACGCTCGTAACCTGCGGTTACTCCTAAAGGGGAAGGACTTAACGAATAAGATCAGAAAGAAGATGTTTCGGAAAATGAAAAATATTGATACCGCATTCAGGCAGGTGCGTTTATTTTCCCTGGCAGTGATTGGCCTTTGCCTGATACTGACTTTGTTCATAGCGTATAAAAGCTACCAGTTAGCCACACAATCACAACAAAAGATATTCATATTGGCCAATGGTAAAGCGCTGGAAGCTTACGCTGCTGACCGGAAAGATAATGTACCGGTAGAGGCAAGAGACCATGTAAAAATGTTTCACCATTATTTTTTTACACTTGATCCGGATGATAAGGTTATTAACAGCAATTTAACCAAAGCCCTCTACCTGGCAGATGGCTCTGCAAAACAACAGTATGATAACCTGAAAGAAAATGGGTATTACACCAATTTAATTTCCGGCAATATCAGCCAGGAAATGCAGGCGGACAGTATCATCATCAATACGAATGCATATCCCTATTATTTCCGGTATAAAGGGGTACAGAAAATTATCCGGCCCACCACTATTGTTACACGCAATTTGGTGACCGAAGGCTATCTGCGTAATGTATCAAGGTCGGATAATAATGCACATGGCTTTTTGATAGAACGATGGAAAACATTGGAAAATGCGGACATTAAAATTGAAAACCGTCAGTGATGTTTTTTAAACGAAAGAAAAAAGAAGTTAGGGAAAACCCCTTGCAGGATAGAGTAGCCGGTAAGATTGCCAGCTTGTTTATAAAAACACAAAACGGGTTTGCAAATCTTATGAATAAATATTTCGGAACAATGAACACACAAAATATTAAAATATGGCTGCTGGCATTCTGTATTACAAGCGGCGGACTGAGTATCTTTTTTTTCGTGGATGCGGTTATTTCCAAACCGAAACCCCGATTCAGGATTGACCAGGTGCGAGTGCCGGAGCATTTTGACAGGTCAGGTGATGAAGTCATGGAAAACACCCTGCCTGATGATATCTACCAGCAGATACAGGACTACAAGCGTTACATGGACAGTATCGGTGAGCCTATACGTCCCGGCCTGGCCGACTCGATAAGGATACTGGAGGAAATTTATTTACAACAACAAAAATAGAAGCGTATGAAAAATGTGAAAAGCAGGAAAATACTGCTGGTGTTTCCAATATTGGTGATACCATTCCTGACAATGGCATTTTGGGCACTCGGTGGAGGGAAGGGAAAGAAAGAAGAGAAGTCTGAGGTCAAAGGCCTGAATCTGGAATTACCCGAAGCGAGACTCAAGGAAGATAAACTGATGGATAAACTCAGCTTTTATGAAAAGGCAGATAAGGATTCCCTAAAGTTAGAAGAATGGATGCGCAGCGATCCTTATTTTAAAAGAGATACGATGCCAGTATTTCCCACTGAACTGGAAGAACTCAGCACTGTGACGGCCGGTAAATATAACCAGCGACTCAACACTTCGCCTTATGAAAAGGGGATGAGCAATCCGGAAGACCAGATCATGGAAAAATTAAAGTTGTTAGAGAATGAAATGAGTAAAACAACAACCAATGTCAAGGAGGACCTGGTTAATCAAAGTAATGGCAATGATCAATTTTCAGATGAAGTGGACCGCATGGAACAAATGCTGCAGCTAAATAATGCTGGAAATAAAGGTGATCCGGAAATAAAGCAGCTGGAAAATACATTGGATAAAATACTTGATATCCAACATCCCCAGCGGGTAAAAGAGCGCTCCGTAAAAAATAAAGGTGCCGTCTATGTAGTGCGAAAATCCTCCGGAGCTGATACGATTGTAAAAGGATTTTACAGTTACAGTGATGACAGGGAATTGCAGGTGGCCGAACAAAATGCTATTGAAGCAATCATTGCAACTAACCAAACTATTGTAAATGGTGCTGTCGTGAAATTCCGGCTGCTGAATGATGTGTTCATTAAAGGGAATTTAGTTCCTGCGAATACCCCGTTCTCCGGTTTTGCAACACTTGACGGAGAACGATTGAATGTTGAAATCCATTCCATCCGTTTCGGCAAATCCATTTATGCTGTCCAACTCGATGTATACGATATGGACGGCCTGCCCGGTATCTATATACCGGGAACTATCAACCGGGAGGTGGCCAAGGAATCCCTGAATAATTCACTTTCACTGGCGGATATGACTTCGCTTGACCCCTCACTTAAAGCGCAGGCGACTGCTACGGGAATCGGTGCTGTCAAATCATTAGTCGGTAAAAAAGCTAAGCTGGTGCGATTGCAGCTTAAAGCAGGCTACAAAGTATTACTCAACAATAAAAATCAAGACCAATGAAACCATTCATTATCCTGTTATTCCTGGGCAATATATGCTTCGCCCAAACACCATTATCAGTCACGACTGACAAAACCACATCGTTGATATTTCCTTTTCCAATTAAGTATGTTGACAGGGGTACCAAGGATGTGATCGTGCAGCCGGTAAAAGAAGATGAACGAATACTGCTGGTAAAAGCTGCCAGCAAGCAATTTGCAGAAACGAATTTGAGCGTTGTGACCGGTGACGGGAACGTGTATGAATTCACCGTGAACTATGCCGCACAACCTGCGGTACTGGTGATGCACCTGCCTCCCAACAAGAAGGCAACCATTTCATCTTATGCCCATGCCATCCTGAATAATCCGACGAAAAGGATCGTGAAAGTGGAGCATGGTGGGGTAATCAGTAAACTCACCGGCATTTATATCAAAGACGATGTGATCTATTACCAATTGGAAATTCATAACCATAGCCCGCTGGACTTTGATATAGAGCTTCTCAAATTCCACATTATTGATAAAAAGAGAAGCAAGCGGACAGCACGGCAGGAAAATGAACTGGTACCGCTCTATATCGCCGGTAATAAATCCAAAGTGAAGGCCTATAATTTTTCCGTGATCGTCGTGGCGCTGGATAAGTTTACCCTGCCTGATGCAAAATTTCTTGGCATACAACTAATGGAGAAAAATGGAGGCCGGCACTTTAACCTGAAGGTCTATAACGGGCAGCTTTTAAAAGCCAGGGTATTGCCCGAACTGTATTGAGCTATGGAAAAAAATCATGTAATATCGGATAGCCTCTTTAATGAAGCGCAGGCTGAATTTGCGGTGGGCCGAAATTGGATAGCCTACAACACCAAAACCTATTACCTGGATAATGCAGATATGTGGTTCTTCCGGGATAAGGATGAGGCTATTGATTTTGCCAACGATAATATCAGTGACCAGGATGCCTATGCAGTCATTCACGCCACGTCCATTATCTCCCTCATGCGCCAGTTGCCTTATGGTGAAGATCTTCATTTCAACTTGTCGCAGCAGGAACTGGAGAACCTGTTCCAATCCTTTGACTGGACTGAAACCTTCTATGATCCGCTTCATGATACTATTGAAGCCAGTACTGAGCAAGAGAAGGATGACCTGGTCCGTATGGAAACATTGCTGGTTGAATGGGAGAACCTTTACCAACGAGATCCTGAAGCCGCCCTGCAACTGGCTGCTACTTATTGGGATGGGCATCCGATGGAAACTTATAAAGAAGATTTTTTAAAAATAAAATTTGATCTTATGAATGAAAAAAATTTCGATTACCTGAAATCGAATATCAGGAATCATGGCTTCGGCGAGACGCTGGGGCCGGAACTGGAAAAAGCCCTTAAAGAAGGGCCGGCAGAATTTACCCTGGGGTTTAAGACTGAAGTGAATAAGCGGGAAATGGAAGCGACGCTTTACTTTAAAAAGTCCAACGAATCCGATTTGTACTTTTTTAATAAGTATGATTCCCGCCTGAAAAATGAAAAGGACGAAA
This sequence comes from uncultured Chitinophaga sp., assembly GCA_964650455.1. Taxonomy (GTDB): domain Bacteria; phylum Bacteroidota; class Bacteroidia; order Chitinophagales; family Chitinophagaceae; genus JJ008. The sequence continues at coordinate 8,636 of CAZYTV010000078.1, forward strand.
CGGTCGCCCAGACCTTTTACATTAATAATGGATGGGGTGTTACGCTCAAGGAGGCCTATAACCTGCTTAATGGCCGCGCTGTTCACAAAGAACTTACAAGCAAAGACCATGAAAAATACCAGGCCTGGATACAACTGGATTTTTCTGCCAAGGACAAGAATGGCAATTTTGAAAGAAAGCAGTACCACCAGAATTATGGCTATGACCTGAAAGAGGCTTTAAGCTATTATCCTATCAAGGAGATGCAGCAGAAAGAAGACATGGAAAAATTGATCCGCTCACTGGAGAAAGGAAATGTTCAGATGGTGACCATGCAGGTTTCCGGTAAGGATGAAAGGGTCTTTATTGAAGCCAACCCGCAGTACAAAACCATCAACCTGTACAATACTAAATTCCAACGGCTGGACCAGGAACAGCGGCAGGAACTGATGAACAAACCTGAATTAAAGGAGGGTAAAGAGCAAAGCAAAGAGAAGGAAAAAAGCCAGGAACTGGGCAGGGAGGACCAGTCCGAAAAAAAGCAGGGTAAGGGCCGTAAAGCAAACGGAGGTTCTTCCAATGAGGATAACGGCCTTGTGACCAAAAAACGCAGTTCAAACAAAAAGGGGCTCGGAATTTAAATGCTGGGTTGGGCTGAATGGCAGACCATGTTTTACCAGAAAGCCGGTGCTGATAACCGTATCAGCCCAACCCATATCAGCCTGTATTTTGCCTTGCTGCATGAGGCCGGTAATACACTGGCTATTCCTTTTTACCTGCATCGGTCCATCGTGATGCAAAAGGCCAAGATATGTTCCCAGGTAACACTCAACCGGTGTTTAAAAGAACTGCATCTATATGGATATATCGATTACCGGCCGAGCTATACGCCGGGCAGGAGCATGGTGGGGTTGATTCCCCTGGATATTGACTTGTATGACTGAAATATGTGTGATATGGAGACGTTGGTGAATGTTGTTGTGGTGCCTGTGGATGACTGGAAAAAATTGCTTCAAGGGCAAGCGGAACTCCTCCGTCTTGTCCAAGAAATAAGGGGAAAGGTACCGGCAACAGCGGAGGTCGTTCCCTATATTACTGCGATGGAGTTTATGCAGGCCGTCCGGATCGGGCGGACCAAGTTTGACCAGTTGGTGGCGGCGAATAAAGTGAAGACAATCAAGAAGGACCGGAAGATCTATGTGCCGGTGGGGGAGGTGGAGAGGTATTTTAAAACTGGTGCATCCGGGTAAATATGGCAAGTGTTTTCCCTGATAGTAGCAAATTTGTCTATTTTTGACCTTAATCTGTATATTTGGCTGATTCTAACCCATTAAACCAAACTGCTTGTCCCAGCCACTTGCCACTTCTCATACCGTCAACCATGGCCGACCTGTTTTGCCAATTAAACGGGTAGAAATTTTTTCTGCCGACGAGTGGGAGATTTTCATAGAAGAATGGCTGGATGTTAAAATGACAAGCTATCTGGAAGTAGAAAGAATGGGCGGAGCCGGCGATCAAGGGCGTGACATTGCCGCTTACGTGATTGACAGTAAACAACCAAATTACACCTGGGATTGTTATCAATGCAAGCACTACGATAAAGCCCTTTCTCCTTCGATGGTCTGGAAGGAATTTGCAAAGATCATTTATTATAGTTTCAAGAAAGATTACCCGGTTCCACGCAAGTACTACTTCATAGCTCCTAAAGGTTGCGGTACGGCGCTATCATCGCTTATAAAAAAAGCGGATAAACTAAAAGAAGATCTCCGGACCAATTGGGCAGCATACTGCGAGTATCATATTACTTCAAAGGGGAAAGTAACCTTGGATGGAGACCTGCTTACTTATTTTGATGCTTTTGATTTTTCCATTTTTGAAAAAATTCCTACAAAAAATATCATTGAAGAGCATAAGGCTCATGCCAATCATCTTATTTGGTTCGGCGGTGGTCTTCCCGCAAGAGCGGAACTGACCCCTGATATGGTTCCAGCCGATATCCAGTCGAACGAATCGGTGTACGTATCACAATTACTCGGGGCTTATAAGTCAGAGAGCACAACTGACTACCCCGACGTGGGTTCGTTAGTTGATCCCTATTCCAATCACTTTAAGAGAGCCCGGTTGAGTTTTCATTTTGCTGAGCAGTTACGCAATCTTTATCGTGATAATCTTCCCGCTGGAACGTTTGAAAAATTTCAGGAAGAAATTTTTGACGGTGTAATCAATACCTGCGAAGGCACACATAAAAATGGATATGATAAAGTGAAAGCCGTGGAAACGCAGGCAAATAATATTGCAATCTCCTCCAACCCGTTAAAAGATGTAAGTGTTCAGAAGGACAAGGTTGGCGTATGTCATCAATTATGCAATGATCAGTGTTTAAAGTGGATATAATAATGGAAATCTTTCCTTTCAATAATAGCGTGGAGACAGGACTGCGAACCCTGTGCCTGCTGCATTCACTTTACCCGCGTTCATTCGACCTCGAAACGCTGGTTTGCTTGGATTATTTATGTGTACATACCGGTGATTTCGATAAATCCGTTAAGAGTTTGCATCCGGCAAATCCTTTTCGAACCGGAGAGCTTTATGTACGGCGCAGTATTATTGAAGAAGGGTTGCAGCTTTTTGTTGCCAAGGGTCTTATTGAAGTGCATTATGACAGTTCTGGTATCGAATACCTGGCAAGCGATGAGGCTTCGAGCTTTTTAGACAATGTGAGTGCAGGATATTCTGTTGACCTGATGCAACGGACTGAATGGGTATCAGAAAGACTTCAGAACCTGGATAAAAGCGGTATACAGTCGATGGTTAAAAATGTAACTGCGGACTATGCATTCCAAATGATGAAACGATGAAGTTTGGGTTTATCATAAAAGAGGTACGACTTACGAGCCCCACCCACCGGGCCGCGTCAGTGGTATTTAAACCCGGGCTTAATATCATTTCCGGTCCCTCAAACACCGGCAAGACCTATATTTTTCAATGTTTGAATTATATGCTGGGAGGCTCCAAAAGCCCCAAAAAAATCAAGCAGGCGCAGCAGTATTCGCATTGCTATCTTGAAATTGAATCCAGCACTGGTGATGTCTATACTTTAAAATCGGATTTGGTTGGAGGCGCATTTCATTTGTTTTCTGCTGATCTAGAGACAAGCCTGGAGAAAGCTCATTATGAGGTCTTGAAAAGAAAACATGACGATGTTGAACAGGACAATGTTTCGCAGTTTTTGTTGTCGCTGTGTAATCTCAAGTCCAAAAAGTTAAAGACAAATGCAGACGGAAAAAAACGGGGACTTTCTTTCCGGGATTTGGTGAAACTGACGATGGTCGAAGAAACAAAGATCACTACTGACAAATCTCCCATCGTGACAGGGCAGTACGTTACGATACCCGTTGAAAAAAGTGTCTTCAAATTTATTGTTACTGGTAAGGACGATAGCGATATTATTGAAAAGCTCAGTGCGAAGGAGATTTTACACCGAAAGGGAAAGCTGGAGATGTTGAATGACCTGATCAATGAAATCGACGAGGATCTTAAAAAAACGAATGTAACTGAGTTTGAGGTAGACCAGTTGCCAAAACTTCAAAAAGCTTCAGAAGCCGTGCGTGCAAATTTGGCAAACCTGAATGACATTAATCAGCAGTTAAACACCCGGCGCAATGAGCTTTACCGTTTGTTGTCAACCGAGGAAGAGATTAGAAATGAATTAACAGGCGTATTCGAAAGAAGTCAAATCCTCGGGGAACAGTATGATTCAGATGCGGCAAGATTAACAAGTACAATTGAAGCCTGCGAGCTGCTATTTTCCGGAGATACCACGATCAAAGAATGTCCCGTTTGCCATAATGGAATTACCAGGGTCGTTTCGGAAAAGGATATTGAAGCGGTACTGGCGGCCTGTAGCACTGAACTACAAAAGATCGGGTTGCTAAAACAGGAGTTAATGCTTTCCCGGGAAATTATTTCGCAGGACAGAGGCAAAACAGCAGACAATATTCTGAAGATAAAAGATGACCTGAAAAACCTTGAAAGAGAACTCGAAGAGAACGTGCAAAGCAAAATTAGAACTTCCTTGGCTGAGTTGGCACAGATGCAAGCCGTAGAAAAGCAATTAACTGAGTATATTCAATTAACAGATCGTAGAAATTCACTCGTGGCATCGCGGGATACCATCGCCAGATCGGTACTTGATAAAAAGAAAGGAAGTGTGGATGATACCAATCTTTCGTCCATCGTCTTTCCCGTTACAGAACAGATGAACCAGATTCTGTCTGATTGTCATTATCCCAATCTGAGCGGCGTTTCCTTTAATGAGGACAAAATGGACTTTATCATTTCAGGGGAAGACAGGGAACTGACAGGTAAAGGCTATCGCGCCATCACTTATTCATCCTTTGTGATAGGATTGCAGAAGCATATCGTGGATCTCGATTATGCGATTGGTGTTCCAGTGCTAGATTCTCCTTTTGTAACTTATCGCAAACCGGAACGAGGTGTTGGCGAAGAAGTCATACCGGTGGACCTGGCGATGGATTTTTACCATTATCTTTCTTCCTGTGGACTTCCTCAGATCATTGTGATGGAAAACGAGGAACCTCCACAGGAAATAGAGCCTGTCATCAATCACATTGTCTTTACACAATCATTCGAACAGGGCCGATACGGATTTATACCGGCGCCTTAGTTTCCTGATCTTTCACTTACCGTCACGTTACAATCTTATATTCCAGTTGTGTTATCCTGATATAGTTTTTCGATATACTTTTTAAGTTCTGCGTTTGTCTCTGCCCAGCGTACGATTGATTCAGTGTTTAGCCTGCTCCATTTCATCTCATCTATTTTCGGAAAACGTACCACACCTTCCTTTTCAATTTTTTCATCGGAGATGACCATCCCATAAATTACCCACTTTAACTGCAGTAGGCGCATTATTTTTTCATCATGGATTCCTCTTATTACATCAATTGGCCTATTGAAAATTGTTTCCTTGTCCTCGGCTTCACAAAATGACGAGAGAGCCTTCATGTTTACAGGTTTGCCTGTCCACCTGAGCATTCCTTGAAAGTGATATAGTAAGGATTCTTCAATCATGTCTATAAAAACAGTATATATAGGCAGGTAACCCAGTTCATCTTCCCGCATGTACCTGAATAACGCATCAAAGATTGAATCGAGGCAAAATGTGTCGACAACCATTCGATAGCCCTTTGCCTGGGCTGCGAAATGATCGAGTATACTATGAATTAAGACTTGCTGTTTTGGAAAAAATTTAAACGGGACTATACAGTTTTCTTTGATCTCCTGAATCCGGTCTGCTTGCTTCGAGCTACCAAAATGTGAGTACTTTAGCCGGTTATGCCCGGTAAGACCACGGATTTCTGCTATTAGCATTTCATCGGTAAGACGGGGGTCGTCTTTAAATAAGCCAGACCTTGTAATCAATTCAATCTGCCATCCAAACGCTGTAAGCACTTTTTCAAATCCTTCCGGGTTTCCGATATCCCAATGATCATATTTTACCTCGCCACAAATGAGTTCAATTAGGCACTCATGTAAATACCTGATGTAATCATCATCGTCATCAAAGGTGCCTTCCTCGATTTGCAGATATTCTACATCCTTTAATAATTCAAAGTATCGGTCTTTTGAAAGTAGATTGCACGCATAGACTAGTCCGTAGCGAGCACCATTAAAAGTTTCATCTTCATGTGAGATCGAAACAACCAGATAATCCTTAATACCTATCTGAGCGGAGTTTTGAATAAACTGATTAATAGCATCATTCCTGTTTTGCTTTTTATAATATAAATACAGAGGATATGTCCTACCAATACGTCGACGGTTGGGTGCGAGCTTAATGGGTATCACCTGTTCCAGACTTGCTACAGTAGCTTCGTCACTTAAGTGCGCATTGAAACCAATAATGCTGATGGACCGGTCTTCCGTTAATTCGCAAAATGGTACAAAAAGCTCATCCCAATCCGTGGATACAATAATTGAGCGGAGCTCACTGTCTTTTGCTCCAAAATTAAGTTTGATAAGTCCTGTATACTTTAGTATTTCCTGCAGGGTTTGCCTGGAAGTTTCCTTTGATCGTTTGATCTCAATAATGACATAGTTATTGAAGTTGTCAGTGGCCAGAATATCAATATAACCTTTACATCCGATAGTATTGGGTAGCGGGTACTCTTTTTTTATAAGTACCAATCCAGGCTCGATGAAGTTGAGGTCTTCAGCTAACTGATCCCTGATAATTGATTCATATCCCATGATAACTTGTAAGGCTCATTTCGTCTCAAGGTACTCAGAGAAATGCTAAATTCCCATTGCTCCAAAATCCACTCTTTTAGTACCCTCAACGATTTCCGGGAGGTTTACATCATAATAGTTACGGGTTGTTTCCTGCTTGGTATGGCCCATCATCTTTGATAGTACAGCACCTTCAGCTCCATACCTTATCCAAAGTTGAGCATTTGTATGACGTGCTACCTTATTGGTAATATTCTTATGGATACCGGCCATTTTTGCGATCTCTTTCAGATTGCGGTTGTAGACGGGTTCTTCGACCAGGTACTGCTTATCGAATACCAGTTTGTCCGTTGAAAGGGACCGGTATCGTTTGAGGATTGTTTGCGCATAGGGGAACTTAAAAAGTGGAATGATCGTCTGGTTTCCGTTCTTATCTCTTGCACCGAGTATCACATGCCCGTACTCTTCATCCATCTGCAGGTGATCCTTTGTAAATATCAATAGGTCTTTAAAATAATACCCGGTATAGATTTGGAATAAAAACAAATCCCGGTCACGTTCCAGATGTTGCTGGTCAGCGGTAAATGTCAGAGCCTTCCACTTCTTCACTTCCTGTAAATCCAGAAAAGTCCTTTTTGCTTTTTGTACCCGGACATTTAATCCGTCAAATAAAAATTCCATTTGCTGAGGCGATATGTAGTTCTCCCGCCGGGCATGACGAATTACTTTTTTAAATGCCTCCAGGTATTTTTTGGTGGCAGCTCCGCCGAGTTCCAGTTCAGTTTGCATGTAGCGGCTAAAATCCCGGAGTAATGTATTGTCGATTTCGGCGAAGAAGATCTGTTTTTTGAACTTCTTCAAATGCGTAAGCGTAGTGGCATATTTTTTTATGGTATTGGGTTCGAGTTTTTCCGGTGGCCGGGTGATATAGCGTTGCATGAAGTCCAGGAAACTTTTATTATCACCTTTGTTGGTCAGACTGGCAATGATACCCTCCACAGTTACCGGCTTGCCGAAGTTGACCGTGCGTTTGATGTACTCGTTAATGAGCCCTTTGATCTCGATGATCTTATTATTGATCTCAAAGGCAAAAGGATGGTTTTGTTTGATCCAGGTACCTTCTTTTCCACTCCATTGATCTTTGCGGATTTTAGTCGGAGTGGGTACTCTAAAATACCGGGCGACATTACCTTGTTTAATACGGATATGAACCGGGTACTGGCCCGATTTGTTGTTTTCATTTCTCCAGTTCATCACCACACCCACACTCGGAATACTCACCATACAAAGGTCGTTTTAGGTTTCTTAAAAAAACCGTAAACAAAACCGTAAACGAATTAACGGGAGTTCACGGGAATTAAAAAGAGTACTTAAACGCAGAAAACCTTACCAGTCAATGACTTCGTAAGGTTTTCTGTTTTTTTAATTCCCATTAATTTAGCTGGAGTGTAGCCTC
>CAZYTV010000079.1:0-16283 GCA_964650455.1 uncultured Chitinophaga sp.
ACTTAACCCGAGAAATTCTTTTTTAGTTATGGCTACCAAAACCAAGGCATCCGCTAAGGGCGGCTTGCAGTTTTCTCGTCGCTTTACCCGGGACGACGTGAATGTATTCGATATGTTTGAGTATGATTACCGCACTTCGGTGATCCGAAACCCGACCGGTGAAGTGGTTTTTGAAATGACCAATGTGGAAGTTCCCAAACAATGGAGCCAGATCGCCACAGACATTTTAGCCCAAAAATATTTTCGTAAAGCCGGCGTGCCACAACCCGATGGAACACTGGGACGCGAAACATCCGCCCGGCAGGTCGCTCACCGTATGGCCAATTGCTGGCGTGTATGGGGCGAACGATATGGATACTTTGCATCAGAAAACGATGCACAGGTATTCTACGAAGAACTAGTTTATTCTATCCTGAACCAGATGTGTGTGCCTAACAGCCCGCAATGGTTCAATACCGGTTTATATGAGAGTTACGGTATCGCAGGTAAACCCCAGGGACACTATTATGTGGACGCCGTGGATGGCATCCTGAAGAAGTCGCAGAACGCTTATGAGCGCCCTCAGCCCCATGCCTGCTTTATCCTGAGTGTTGATGATGACCTGGTGAACGAAGGCGGTATCATGGATCTCTGGGTCCGTGAGGCCCGTATCTTCAAATACGGTTCTGGTGTAGGAACTAACTATTCTAACCTCCGTGGTGAAGGCGAAAAACTGAGCGGTGGTGGTAGTTCCTCCGGCCTGATGAGTTTCCTGAAAATCGGTGACCGCGCTGCCGGTGCCATTAAGTCTGGTGGTACAACCCGCCGGGCCGCTAAAATGGTTTGCCTGGACCTGGATCACCCCGAGATCGTGGATTTCATCAACTGGAAAGTAGAGGAAGAAAAGAAAGTAGGCGCCCTGATCAACGCCGGTTATCCCTCCGGTTATGAAGATGAAGCGTACAAAACCGTAAGTGGTCAGAACTCTAATAACTCGATCCGTATCCCGAACTCTTTCTTCGAAAAACTGGAGAAAGGAGAGGATTGGGAACTGACTGGCCGTATGGATGGCCGCGTCATGAAGAAAGTTCCTTCCCGCGAACTCTGGAACCAGATCGCCTATGCCGCCTGGCGTTGTGCAGATCCCGGTACACAATATAATACCACGATCAACGAATGGCATACCTGCCCCGAAGGGGGTGAGATCAGGGCCTCCAATCCCTGTTCCGAGTACATGTTCCTCGATAACACCGCCTGTAACCTGGCTTCTGCCAACCTGATGAAGTTCTACAATGCGGACACTAATCAGTTTGATGTGGAAGGCTACGAGTATAACTGCCGCCTGTGGACCGTGGTACTGGAAGTATCCGTACTGATGGCACAGTTTCCCTCTAAGGAAGTGGCCCAGCTGAGCTATGAGTACCGCACACTCGGTCTCGGATATGCCAATCTCGGCACCATGCTGATGGTAAGCGGTATTCCGTATGACAGTGAAGAAGCCCGTGCCATTGCCGGTGCTATCACCGCGATCATGACCGGTACCTCTTACAAAACATCGGCGGAAATGGCCCATGTACTGGGTGCTTTCCCGAGATACGAAGAGAACAAGGCACATATGATGCGTGTAATGCGTAATCACCGCCTGGCTGCTTACGATGCAGACGAATATGAAAACCTGAGCCTGAAACCCCAGGGGATCAAAGTAAAATATTGCCCGGACTACCTGCTGAAAGCCGCCTGTAAAGCATGGGATGACGCGGTGGAAATGGGAGAGAAGTACGGTTACCGCAATGCACAGGCTACCGTAATTGCTCCAACAGGAACAATTGGCCTGGTGATGGATTGCGATACAACCGGTGTGGAGCCTGATTTCGCCCTGGTGAAATTCAAAAAACTGTCCGGTGGTGGTTATTTCAAAATCATCAACCAGTCTGTACCCACCGCGCTGAGAAATTTAGGTTACTCTGAAAAAGAAACGGATAATATCATTAAGTATGCAGTAGGTGCGGCCAGTTTTGCCGGCGCTCCTTTTGTAAACCACCAGAGCTTAAGCGAAAAAGGGTTCATCGCTGATGAGATCAAACGCCTGGACGCTGCTGCAGCCACCGCTTTTGAAATAGGATTCGTTTTCAATAAATATACACTGGGTGAGGAATGCCTGCAACGCCTGGGCTTCACACCGGAAGAGTATAATAATTTTGAATGGAGCCTGCTGGAAGCACTCGGCTATACCGATGAGCAGATCGAAGCTGCCAACGACTATGTATGCGGTACGATGATGATCGAAGGCGCTCCGGGACTGAAAGAAGAACACCTGCCCGTTTTTGACTGTGCCAATAAATGCGGACAAAAAGGTGAGCGTTATATCCACGCCCACGGACATATCCGCATGATGGGTGCCACGCAACCCTTTATCAGTGGTGCCATCTCCAAAACCATTAACCTGCCGCATGAAGCCAAAGTGGAAGAGATCGCGGATGCTTATCTCCTGAGCTGGAAACTCGGTCTGAAAGCCAATGCGCTTTATCGCGATGGTTCCAAACTGTCTCAGCCACTCAGCAACAAGTCTGACAAGAAGAAAAAAGATACAGTGGTTGAAGAAACAAAAGCAGTGGTGGCTGAACAGGCCCCGGCTGTAGAGTCCAACATTGTGGATCTCGGCAAACTGACTGTGGAAGAACTGCTCGAAGAAGTACAGAAACGTGTACAGGCTTCTCCGGACACCAAGCTGAAGCGTAAACTCGCCAGTATTGTGGAGCGTCGCACACTTCCTGCCAAGCGTCGTGGTTTCACACAGAAAGCCAAGATCAGTGGCCAGGCCGTGTTCCTCCGCACCGGTGAATATGCCGATGGTACACTGGGAGAAATCTTCGTGGACATGGCCAAGGAAGGAGCCACCATGCGTAGCATGATGAACTGCTTCGCGATCTCAGTATCCATCGGTCTCCAGTATGGAGTGCCCCTGGAAGAGTTCGTTGATAAATTCGCCTTCACACGCTTCGATCCTTCCGGATTTGTAGAGCACCCGAATATTAAAACAACGACTTCTATTGTTGACTTTATCTTCCGTGTATTGGGTTATGAGTACCTCGGACGTACGGACCTCGTGCATGTACTGGATAAACCCGAAGTCATGAATACAGGAGGTGATGACTGGGATGAAGTCCCTTCTAATCCCCTGGAGTATGTGAAAGAACCCGAGCTCTCCAGTGTACGGGTAACACCATCATCCGGATCAGTAGCGCCCCAGCCGGTAAAAGCCCAGCGTGCCGCGCAGCCGGTAAAGAGTGAAAGCAGCATGGATGCCATGAACGCGGTAGCCAAGAATATGCAGAGTGATGCACCCGCCTGTAATGTGTGCGGTAACATCATGATGCGTAGCGGAGCCTGCTACAAATGCCTGAACTGCGGCAACCAGGGAGGTTGTGGCTGATGCCCCCTCCATCAATTTAGTCTAGGACGGAAAACCAAATAAAGAAGGTACCCATTAAAGCAGAACCCGCTGAGAAGCGGGTTCTTTTTTTGTACCACTAAAGTGGTATTGTACATATTTGAAAATTTCAGTAAATAGCGGTATGATTAAAATGGCTTTGCTGGCAGGTTTTTCTGTTTTCTTATTGGCATTTATAATAAAGACCTCTGACAAGTCAGGTAAAAACCGGCCCGTTATAATTTTTTATCAGCCACCCGTTCCGGCTGATTCTCTGCAGAATTTTTTGCAGCTCTGTTTTACAATGAAGAAATGGGTGGTGCTTGATACAGCGGAGCGAAAAGCACTACTGAGTGATCATTTTCAGAAGTTCTTTAAGGAGCAGACGGATTTCTTAAAAGAAAAAAAAAGAGTAATGAATGAGGCGGAAAAGGAGGAATGGACAAACCGGTTTATGCAGTATCCATACAATCACCTGAAAATACAAGTATTCAGCAGTAAAACCAGGCCAGGTCCGGAAACAGACAGTATAAAATGGCAGATCAGGATTCCACGAATGGATACAAGCCAGTACAATTTATTTTTTCCAACCCCAGAACGAAAAGAAATCTATGCCAGTCTGAAAGATTTTTCTGATACTGTCCTTTCTTCAGGACTGCTCAGATAAACACCCGGTTATCCGAACTGTAACTTTCCCGGAATTCTTTGGGGGTACAGTTTTTTTTCTTTTTAAACAGGCGGTTGAAGTTGGAGATATTATTAAAGCCGCAGTCGTAAGCGATTTCTGAAATGGATTCGGTGGTGTCAATCAGTAAACGGGATGCATGACCCAGGCGCAGCTCCAGCAAACTGTCAATAAACGTAATGCCTGTCTTTGCTTTAAAGAACCGGCTGAAGGAAACGTCGGTCATATTGACCAGTTTCGAAACTTCGGTTAGTGTAATATTCTTGTGGAAGTTCTGGTTCATGTATTCAAAAGCCCGTTCGATACGCCGGCTGTTATAGGACAGTTCGGCATTGCTGAAACTGGCATCGGATAAGGTATGCATGTTGCGGGAAACGGAGAGATCGTGCAGGATGGATAACAGCTCCAGGACAGAATCAAATCCCTGTTTTTGTCCCAGGGCCAGCAGGCGGGACTTTAATTGTTCAGCCGTGGTCCGTGAAAATAAAATGCCTTTGGCGGAGCGCTCCAGCAGGTTGCGGATAAAACTCATCTGGTTGCGGCGCAGGAATTTTTCATCAAACAGGTCCTTGTGAAACTGGATCGTCACTTCCGTGATCTTTTTGCTTTTGCATTTATAGGTCTGCCATACATGCGGCAGGTTGGAACCTACCAGTACCAGTTCCAGGTCATCAATTTCCGATATATGATCCCCAACCACGCGTTTGGCCCCTTTCGCGTTATGTATAAAGTTCAGTTCCAGTTCCTCATGATAATGCAGGGGGAAATCAAAATCGGTCTTTACCCGGGTAAAAATGGTAAAACAATCACTCGGGGTCAGCGGGGTGATCTCCCGCAGAAGATTCTTATGCATGGCAAGCCTTTGCGATAAAGTTACTATTGAAAAGATAAAAAAGTATCATTTTTGTATATGTTTATTTTAGAAGTTTACTGATTTTCTCCCTGCTGTATTGTGAAAAGTAAAGGAAACTGGTATAAATCAGGGTTAATAAATACAATAATCAGATAAAATAGTATTACTAAGGCTTAGGTATATATGTCTACTTTTGAATCTAAATTTTCTTGCTGTATGAGAAAGACACGCTTCCCCCGTGCAATCACAATGATCATTGTGCTTGTACTGTTTTCCCTTACTGTATTTTCCCAGAACAGAATTATTTCCGGTGTGGTTTCCGATCAAAGCGGAGTGGCACTGGTAAATGCAACTGTAACGGTGAAAGGCGGTAAGACCACTGTAATCACCGACAATTACGGTGCATTTAAAATTTCGGTTCCCCCTAATGCCACCGCCCTGGTGGTTTCTTATGTGGGCGCCAAAGCCAAAGAAATATCGCTGGAAGGCAAGACCAATCTCCTGGTCAGCCTGGATGTAACCGACACCCGGCTGAGTGAAGTGGTGGTGATTGGTTACGGTACCACCAAGAGGTCCGATGTTTCTTCCGCAATTTCTTCTGTAAAAACAAAGGATCTGAAAGATCTCCCGGTAGCGGGTATTGACCAGGCCCTGCAGGGTAAAGTAGCCGGTGTGACAGTAGTGAATAACAGTGGTCAGCCCGGTGGTGGTGTATCTCTCCGTATCCGCGGAGTAACCACCATCAATGCCAACGATCCGTTGATCGTGGTGGATGGGGTGATCTTTTCCAGTAATACAAAATTCAGTGCGGGTTATGCCGGGCTGGGTGGTTCAGACGGACAGACTGGTAACAGTTTCCTGGCCACCATCAACCCCAATGATATTGAGTCGATCGATATCCTGAAAGATGCTTCTGCCCAGGCCATCTATGGTTCACAGGCAGCCAACGGGGTCATCCTGATCACCACCAAGAAAGGTAAATCCGGTGAAGGCAAGATCAATTATGAAATGTATGCAGGTAACCAGATCGTTCAGAAAAAACTGGACATCATGAACCTGCGCGAATTTGCTCAATACCAGAATTAAGTAGCCCCGATTCTTGGTATGACCCCAAGCGCTGAATTTGCAGATCCATCCATACTGGGTACGGGTACTGACTGGCAGGATGCCATGTTCCGCACCGGTACTGTTCAAAACCACCAGTTGAGTTTTTCCGGTGGTAAGGACAAAACAAATTATTATCTCTCCGCCAACTATTTTACCCAAAAGGGTATCCTGATTGGTTCTGATTTCAAACGTTACTCCACCCGTTTCAGCCTGGATCACCAGTTGAAGCCCTGGATTAAAGTAGGCGTAAGTGCGAATGCATCCCGCAGTATTCAGAATGTAACCCTGGCCGACGCGGCAGAGGGTACCATCTGGTGGGGTACCGTTCAAAGCCCGCTGATCCCGGTGAAAAACCTGGATGGTACCTGGGGTGGTGGACAAACCATCGCCGGTTTCCAGTACGGACAGGATAATCCGATTGCCCGCAGTTATTACAGGGGCAATAAATCCACCAGCTCACAGGTTTTCGGTCAGCTTTATGCAGTTTTGGAATTCATGAAAGGCCTGTCAATCCGCAATGAATTTGCGTATTCACTGGGTCTTTATAACAATATGGCTCATCAGTTAAAAGGAAATATCGGGAATACCAGCCTGCGGAGTCAGTTATTTGAATATCGTGGTAACGGATATTATTATGCCGTAAGGAATTACCTGAATTATTATAAAAATATCGGCAAACATGCCATCAGTGCCACCGCCGGTCATGAAGCCCAGTACAATTACTGGGAAAGTCTGAACGGTAAAAAAGTGGACCTGCAGAATAATATCCTTGACCTGAATGCCGGGAGCAGTGACCGTGATACATGGGAACTGGGTGGCGGTAAGAATGATGGTACAATTGAATCTTATTTTGCCCGTGGTACTTATGCCTATGATAACCGGTATGCGGTTAATCTGAGTGTACGCCGGGATGGTTCTTCCAAGTTCTTTGGTAAAAACAAATGGGGTAATTTTCCGGGTGCGTCTTTTGCCTGGACAATGACCAACGAGAAATTTGCAGAGAACCTGAAGAAAACTATCAACTCCCTGAAAGTAAGGATCGGTTACGGTGAAGTGGGCAATACCAATATGCCGAATGGCGCACCGAATCCTCCCTATACCTCAGTGGTTTCCTTCTGGCCTGGTCCCGTAGGTTTTGGCAGCTCCAACTACCTCTATGGTGTGGCTAACCCTAACCTGACCTGGGAATCTGTAGTTACTAAAAATGCCGGGGTGGATATCTCCTTCCTGAACGGACGGATTGAAACCTCGATTGATGTATATAAAAAAACAACTTCAGCCATGCTGCTGATTGGTACTGGTCCCCGCCTGATTGGTGTAGGTGATCAGTGGGATGACCTGAAAGGACCCGTTATTAATACCGGCCGTATGTCCAATACCGGTATCGATTTCAGCCTGACTTCAGTAAACATCAAGAAAAAAGATCTTACATGGAGAACCAATATCATCTTCTCCCAGTTTAAAAACAAACTGGAAAAAGTAGCCGGTGACCTGGCCGCTTTATATGGAAGATTATATTATGACAACTATCTCGTTACCCGCACTATTCCCGGGTATGCCGTAGGTTCATTCTTTGGCCTCAAAACCGACGGACTCTACCGTACACAGGATGACCTGAACAACAGCCTGCCCCAGTTTGGTTATTCAGTTGACCAGACCCATACCTGGCTTGGTGATGTACGTTATAAAGACGTGAGCGGAGCGGATGGTAAACCAGACGGCGTCATTGATGAAAAAGACATCACGTTTATCGGCAGCCCGTTGCCCAAGTTTACGTATGGTTTCACCAATACCGTGAACTACAAGAATTTTGATTTCTCCGTATTTATCCAGGGAAGTTATGGAGCCAAGATTTTCAACTTCCTGCGCTGGCAGCTGGAGAAAATGGATAATCCCTATTACAACCAGCTCCGTTCTGTAATGGACCGTTATACCGCTACCAATACAGGTGGTAAACTGCCCCGCTTTTCCAATACAAACGTAAACAACGTTTACATGTCAGACCGTTATGTAGAGGATGGTTCTTACCTGCGTATCCAGAACCTGGCTATCGGTTACCGTATTCCCGCGAAGTATCTGTCTAAAGCAAAAATCAGTACCGCCCGTGTGTATATCACCGTACAGAACCTGCACACGTTTACCAAGTACAGTGGATACGATCCGGAAGTGGGTGTATTTAATAACAATATCCGGCTGACCAACGTCGATGCCGGTCACTATCCCAACCCGCGTTCATTCACAGCCGGTATTAACCTTGAATTATAATAAGCAAACTATTTAAACATTATTGACATGAAAAATATATTGCGATATACAGCCCTTCTGATAATGCCGGTAGTTGTGCTGTTCTCCTGTAAAAAGGAATTCCTGGACAAACCGGCACTGGACAGCACTACGCTGGACAACTATTATAATACCGCGGAAGAAGCACGTGGTCTCACCAGTACACTGTATGGTTTACCCTGGGCGGGTTATGAAAACCGCGCCATGGACGCCATTGGAGATGTGATGGCCGGAAATGAATATACCGGTGGTGGTGACGATCCACCCTTTATTAATTTCTCTTTTGCTTCCACTTCCGTACGGATCGCGGATGCCTGGAAAGTGTTTTATAAGATCGGCGGATGGACCAGTGAGTACATGAATGCACTTGAATTGAAAAAATCCAAAGGGGGTGATGCCAGTTTCCTGGATCCTGCCATTGCAGAATGTCATTTCTTTAAAGGCACTGTGTATTTCTATATTGCCCGTATATGGGGTGATGCACCTATTGTCAATGACCCCGGTGGTACTATTCTTTCCGGTAATTTCAATATTCCCCGCTATTACAAAGCCGATGTGCTGCGTTTTGCGTTGGAAGAACTGAAAAAAGCAGAAACCGGTTTGCCTGAAACAGATGTACCGGGCCGCGTGACCAAATATTCAGCCAAGGGAATGATGGCAAAACTGTATCTCTACCGGAAGGATTATGACAGTGCTAAAACAAAAGCCCTGGAAGTAATCAACTCCGGCAAGTACAACCTGTTTACTGATTTTGGAGCGATGTTTAACTCCAGCAGCAACAATAACAATATTGAATCCCTGTTCTCCATACAGCACCAGCTGACCGGCAACCCCTGGGGTTCTGGTAACCAGAAGAATCCGGATCGTGGTCCGTCCAACCTGCAGACTTCTGAAGCCAATATGTGGGAACTCTACACCCCCAGCCGGGATATGATCAATGCATTTGAATCCGGAGACCTGCGTCGTAAGGGATCCATGATGGAACATGGCTGGTCAAACCCGCAATGGAAACCAAAGAATGCAAATGCGGCTTACAATGCGTTTATGGCTAATGGATATAAATATGATACCCTTCAGCCAACAGCCGATGGCGGACAAAAGAACGCGGTTCGCGCCAATATCGCTAAATATGTGGTTGGTCCTGGTTCAGCATTCGGTGGTGAAGCGGTTCTCGGTATGAATACCGGAATCAATACCATGATGCTGCGTTATGCAGATATCCTGCTTATTTATGCAGAAGCCGTCCTGGGAGCCAATGCGTCCACGACTGATGCGAGCGCCCTGTCGGCTTTTAATAAAGTAAGAGCAAGAGCGGGCCTCATTGTTAAAACTTCACTCACTCCGGATGATATTCTGAAGGAGCGTCGCGTGGAATTCGCCTTTGAAGGAGATTACTGGTTTGATATTCAGCGCCAGGGATTTGCCAAAGCCAAACAGATCATTGAAGCACAGAACAGGGGTACATTTGATAATCCACAGTATGTGACTTTCAACCAGAACTATATGCACCTGCCCATTCCTGCAGGTGAAGTGTTACAGGATCCGGCACTGGCTCAACCACCGGTTGCTTATTATTAATCGTAACTCATTAAATAATTTTAAAGATGCTTACCATGAAACAAGTAATCAAAAAACAAATAGGCGCCTGCCTTCTGTTGCTGGCCCTGGGCACCCTGTTCATTACAGGTTGCCAGAAAGACAGCGATGGAAGTCCGGATATAAGTACCGGCGGAATGAGTTCAGGTGAACTGACTCCTGGTTCCGCGGCGGGTGGTGAAGTTATCACCCTGAAAGGAAACGGAATCGGACAGGTACGTTCAATCGTTTTTGATAAGAATAATGTACCCGCTCCCTTCATGTCTACCCTGAATACCGAAACAGATCTGGTATTCCGTGTACCGGATACCGCTTTTGGCGGACCACAGAATGTAATATTCACGAATGCTGACGGTAAAACATTGACGGTGCCGTTCAGTGTAATCGCCTTACCGAATGTTACCAGTGCTTTTCCGACCGACTTTATTGCCGGTACAGAAGTAACCCTGAACGGGAATAACCTGGATGATGTAACAGCAGTCGTCCTGGAAGGAACAACGGATGCCTGTACCATCATTTCCAAGACCCGGAAAAAAATGGTGCTCGGAATGCCCGCCAGTACGGCTGACCGTGCAAAACTTAAAATCACCAATGCCTCCGGTATCCGTATCACCGATATGGAGTTTGTGAATGTAAGCCGTGCCATTACTGTTTTCAGCGAACAGCTCGATAACGGCTTTGAAAACTGGGGCTGGGGTGGAGATTTCAACGCATCAACCGATGATAAAATTACCGGTACCAAAAGTTTAAAAGCAGCCTTTGATCCTGCTGGTTCATGGGGTGGTTTGCAGCTGGGTAACGGCGGTTCAATCAACATTACCGGCTATAAATATTTTTCGTTCTGGGCAAAAGGCGCTGACGTGGATAAAAACGTTCAGTTCTGGCTTAACTGGGGTAATCAGAAAGTTGTCACCATACCGGCGAATAAATGGACCTATTTCAGATATGAACTGGTGACCAATTATCCCGGAGTGAACTCTGTGAACAACGTAACTTTCCAGATCGTTGAAGCAGGTAAAACACTGTATTTCGATAATATTATGTTCTTTAAATAAATGAAACCGGTTAAGGCAATACCAGGTTTCGTTTGAGAATAAGCAGTCATCGTTTAAGCCGTTTCTGGTTCGGGTAACTGTTATCAGAAACGGCTTTTCTTTAAAAGCAGATGAGAACAAAGCATTACATAAGGCTTACCGTATTCGCCGTAGCCCTGACCACCTTTATCCAGGCACTGGCAGGTGAACCGTTTGTAACGGTTAAGAACGGACGGTTTATACTCGGTACTCAGCCCTACAATTATATCGGGGTGAATTACTGGTACGGCGGACTGGAGGCAAACAGCAGCAAGGGAAAACAACGCATCAAAGAGGAGCTCGCCTTTCTTTCCGCAAAAGGAGTTCAAAATATCCGTGTACTGGCCGGGGCCGAAGGCGCCGGACCTATCAATGGCGTACCCAGGGTGGAGCCCGCCCTGCAGACTTCTCCGGGCGTATTCAATGTGCAATTATTGGAGGGACTTGATTTTTTACTGGCTGAACTGGCCAAACGGAAAATGAAAGCCATCATTTACTTCAGCAATAACTGGGAGTGGAGTGGTGGTTTCCTGCAATACCTCAACTGGAACGGCCGTATTGCAGACAGTGTACTGAAACGTAAACTGAGCTGGGATGAAATGCGCGACCTGGCCAAAGAATTCTATTCCTGTTCTGATTGCATCAGTCAGTATGAAGCTCAGTTAAAGCTGGTCGTAACCCGTACCAACAGCATCACCCGGAAAAAATACCGGGATGATCCCGCGATCATGTCCTGGGAAATCGCCAATGAACCCCGGCCTATGCGGCCGGTGGCTATTGAAGTGTATAAAAAATTTATTCATGAAACTGCGGTACTGATCCGTTCCCTGGATCCGAATCACCTGGTGACAACCGGTGCGGAAGGTGATACCGGCACTGAAACCATGGAGGTGTTCAGGACCATTCACGAAGACAGAAATATTGATTACCTCACCATACATATATGGCCCAAAAACTGGGGTTGGTTCAGTGATACGGCTATTGGCCGCAGTTTTGACCAGGTGCTGGAAAAAACCGGGGATTATATCAAACGACATGCTGAAGTGGCCCGGGAATTAAACAAACCCCTTGTCATTGAAGAATTCGGATTGCCCCGTGACCTTCATTCTTTTTCACTGCAAAGCAGTACCCGGTACCGCGACCGGTATTTTGCATTTGTATTTGATTATCTCATTCATCCGGATAAAAATGCTGGCGTAATTTGTGGTGCCAACTTCTGGGCTTTCGCCGGGAAGGGCCGGCCTTCTCACCGGCAGTTGCTCTGGGCAAAAGGGGATGATGTATTGGGTGATCCACCCGTGGAAGAACAAGGACTGAATTCGGTTTTTGATACCGACCGTAGTACCTGGAAGGTGGTCATTTCCGGTGTTAAAAAATTAAAGAAGTAGAATGAAAACCGGACTGAAACATACATTATTCGGGTTTTGCCTGCTGTTCGTATGTCCGGCTCTGGCACAGGGTAACCGTCCCGCCGATCCGGAAGCAACTAAGGAAACGGTCAGCCTTTACCAGCATCTCAGCAAACTAAAAGACAAAGGGTTCCTTTTCGGACACCAGGACGACCTGGCTTACGGGGTGGAATGGAAATATAAAGAGGGAAGAAGCGATGTGAAGGAAGCGGCCGGTGACTATCCGGCTGTCTATGGATGGGAGCTGGGTGGTATTGAAAGAGCAGGAAATGATCAGAACATTGATGGAGTTCCCTTTAAGAAAATGAAACAGTATATCCGGCAGGGATATGAACGGGGTGCGGTGATCACACTGAGCTGGCATACCGACAGTCCTTTCGGGGGAGGCAAAGGGGCCTGGGATACCACGCATGGTACAGTGGCATCCATTAATCCGGGAGGTGCAAATCATATTTTGTATAAAGAATGGCTGGATAAAGTTGCGGCTTTTATTGGTTCACTGAAAGGAAGTAAGGGGGAAGCGATCCCGGTATTGTTCCGCCCGTTTCATGAACACAGTGGCAACTGGTTCTGGTGGGGCCGGAATGCCTGTACCATATTTGAATACCAGACCCTCTGGCGGTTTACTTTTTATTACCTGCATACAGAGAAAAAATTGCACAATATTCTCTGGGTATATAATACCGGGGGTGATTTTGAAACAAAGGGGGAATTCCTGGAACGCTATCCGGGGGATGACAAAACTGACCTGCTGAGTTTTGATACCTATCAGTATGGTGATCCGCAAAAAGAAAAATGGTTTGAAGAAAATACCAACCGCCGGCTGAAGCTGGTCGGTGAACTGGCGGCTGAAAAGGGAAAACCTTTTGCGCTGGCTGAAACAGGCTATGAAGCGGTTCCCTATGCCGAATGGTGGACCCGCACCCTGATGAATGCTATCGGGGATAATAAAATCTGTTATGTACTGGTCTGGCGTAATCACGGGTATCATGCGGATATGAAGAAGATGCATTACTATGCACCCTTTAAGGGTCAGGCATCGGAAGCTGATTTTCAGAAATTTGCCGGCCTCGAACGGGTACTGTTTGAAAAAGATGCATTCAATGAAAAACTATATCAATAACTATCTCATAAGCAAAGCGAGCAAAGCAGTCAAAAAGCAGGCATTGCGGGCTGATTCTTCAGCCTGCAACCTGTTTTAAACAATGGCAGGTTAAAGATTAAACTAAAACGGATGAAGCTGACCCTGATCGATATCAGTATAATTGTATCATACCTGGTGACCATGCTGATGCTGGGCTGGTTCCTGCGTAAAAAAGCCAGTGTAAATAAAGAAAGTTACCTGATGGGCGGCAAAAAACTGCCCTGGTATATGCTGGGTATGAGTGATGCTTCCGATATGTTTGATATCAGTGGTACGATGTGGATGGTGGCACTTTGTTTTGTATATGGCATAAAGAGTATCTGGATTCCCTGGTTATGGCCCGTATTCAACCAGGTGTTTAATATGATGTACCTGAGCAAATGGTTGCGCCGCTCGAATGCGAATACAGGAGCTGAATGGCTGGCCACCCGTTTCGGACTGGTGGGTAAGGGAGTAAAAGGTTCACACAGTATTGTAGTGGCTTTTGCCCTGATCGGTTGCCTGGGTTTCCTTGCTTATGGCTTTATTGGGTTGGGAAAATTCATTGAAATTTTTGTTCCCTGGGAACTGGTACAGGGATATATTCCTTTTGATATTGCGCCTCAGTATGTAGCCCATTTTTACGGCATCATCTTTACCCTCTTTGCCATGTTCTATTCTATACTTGGCGGCATGCACAGTATAGTACTGGGCGACCTGATCAAGTATGCGATCATGACGGTTGGCTGTATCGCCATTGCCGCTATCGCCATGATTCATCTCCGGGGCAACACATTGAATGTACCGGCAGGGTGGAGCGATCCGTTCTTTGGCTGGAACCTCAATATGGACTGGTCCGGAATTGTCAATGAAGCCAACCTCAAGATCAAAGAAGACGGATACGGTTTATTCGGGTTGCTGTTTATGATGATGCTCTTCAAGGGTGTTTTTGCCGCAGCGGCCGGCCCGGCTCCCAATTATGATATGCAGAAGATATTGTCTACCAAATCACCTAAAGAAGCATCCAAGATGACCGGCTTTGTATCCATTATCCTGCTGCCCGTTAGATATGCCATGGTGATCGGACTGACCGTTTTGGGTTTACTCTACTATAATCAGCTTAACCTGAGTAATGGTAATGGCGGTGTTGATTTCGAAAGAATTCTTCCCGGGGCTATCAATAATTTTCTTCCGGTAGGTATCCTGGGACTTGTTCTTACCGGTCTGCTCGGTGCTTTTATGGGTACTTTCTCCGGCACCCTCAACGCGGCACAGGCCTATATTGTCAATGATATTTACCTGAAATATGTAAATAAGGAAGCCTCCAACAAAAAAATCATCCGCATGAATTACCTGGTGGGTGTTCTGGTCGTGGCGTTGGGAGTCATCCTTGGTTTTTTCGCTAAAGATGTAAACAGTATTCTTCAATGGATTGTATCCGGTCTTTATGGCGGGTACATTGCTTCCAATGTACTCAAATGGTACTGGTGGCGGTTTAATGCCAATGGTTTTTATATCGGCATGCTGACCGGTGTGACCGGTGCCCTGGTCTTTTCCCGCCTGTTTACCGGTATTGAGTTTCTCTATTATTTCCCGGTGCTTTTTCTCCTGTCTGTGGCCGGCAGCCTGATTGGTACGTTTACCGCGCCACCAACAGATGCAGAAGTATTAAAAAAATTCTACCGGACCGTACGTCCCTGGGGCTTCTGGAAACCGGTACATGAAATGGTGGTGAAGGAAGAACCCGGTTTTGAACCCAACAGGCGTTTCAAACTGGATATGTTCAATGTGGTGCTGGGCATCATCGCACAACTATGCATGACCGTATTACCCATGTATGTGGTATTGTCCATGCACCTGCCCTTACTGATAACGGTTTTATTGTTAACCCTGATTATACTCATCCTGAAAAAAACATGGTGGGATAAGCTGGAAGATTGATCACTATAATTCGAGAATCATGCGTAAAAATTTCTACAGTCGCCTGGCCAAACTGGAAAAAGCACAGGAGGAACTGATCGCAAGACACAATGAAAAGGAACCGGTGGAAAAAGGAAATGGGATTGTGGACCGGTATAAATATCCGGTACTGACAGCCGCTCATACACCCCTGTACTGGCGATACGACCTGAACCCGGAATCAAATCCCTGGCTGATGCAGCGTTTTGGGATCAATGCCGTATTGAATCCCGGTGCGATCAAATGGAATGATAAATACCTGCTGGTGGCCCGGGTGGAAGGGGCCGACCGTAAATCTTTTTTTGCCGTGGCAGAAAGTCCGAACGGGGTGGACCAGTTTAAATTCTGGGATTATCCGTTGAATATGCCGGAAACAGATGTGCCGGATACAAATATCTACGACATGCGCCTTATTGCCCATGAAGATGGATGGATTTATGGCGTATTCTGTACCGAACGGAGGGATCCGGCGGCTCCGGCAACGGATCAGTCTGCCGCCATTGCCCAATGCGGACTGGCCCGGACAAAGGATATGAAGAACTGGGAACGCCTGCCTGATCTGAAAACCCAATCTCCGCAGCAGCGCAACGTGGTTTTACATCCTGAGTTTTACCACGATCAGTATGCATTCTATACCCGTCCGCAGGATAAATTTATTGAAGCCGGCAAGGGAGGAGGTATCGGATTCGGGGTTAGTAAAAATATGAAAGGGGCGGTGGTCGATGCCGAAAATGTAATTGATCCCAAAGTATACCACACGGTTTACGAAATGAAAAACGGCCTGGG
>CAZYTV010000080.1:0-16103 GCA_964650455.1 uncultured Chitinophaga sp.
AGATGGTGGCTTTTACCGCACCGGATTTCAGGTCATCTGAAATGGTAGGCAATACCTTTTTGCTTTGTGGGATATATTTGTCTGTTGCAAATTGCTCGTATGTCAGATTCTCCGGAAGGAAGCTCTTCAGACCTTCGTAAAGTTTCTGGGATACCACAGAGTCAGCAGTAAGACTGGTATTCTTGATCAGGTACGCTGTAGTGATATCCAGTCTTGAATTATTACCGATCGTTTTGATGATCGTGTTTTCCTTTTCAAAGGATTTTTCCAGGGACTGACGAACTGCTTCTTCATTCACTTTTTGTGGAAACTGAACGGTATAGCTTCGTCCACCATCAAATTCAACCCCATATTTAAAGCCATTGAAGACAGCCGCCACACCCAACAGCAATACCACCACAGAGATGATATAGGCGATTTTCCGGTATTCAATGAACTTATATTTAGCATGTTTAAATACACGACGGGAAATACCTGTGAAGTATTCCAGGTGTTTTTGTTTGCTGGTAAAGAGATCACTGACCCAACGGCTCACCAGGATACCACAGAACAGGGAAAGAAGGATACCAATGATCTGCGTGGTTGCGAATCCTTTTACAGGACCCAGGCCAAAGTAAAACAGGATGAAGGCGGTCAGCAGGGTGGTTACGTGCGCATCCAGTACCGGGGGCAGTGACCGTTTATACCCTTCATTGATCGCCGGAATATATCCTTTGCCTTTGGTCAGTTCTTCCTTGATACGTTCATAGATGATTACGTTGGTGTCCACCGCCATACCAATGGTCAGTACCAGGCCGGCAATACCAGGTGCGGTCAGCGTGGCGCCAAGTCCAGCCAGGATACCCACTGTAAAGAGCAGGTTCAGGATCAGGGCGATATTCGCCACCCATCCACTGGTATTATAATAAACCAGCATCAGGAGGAAGATCACCACAAAAGATATCATGAAAGCCATGCTGCCACCCTGGATGGCTTTTGCACCAAGGGTCGGTCCTACCTGCTGATCCTGCACAATTTTGGCGGGGGCGGGTAGCTTACCGATTTTCAGAATATTCGCAAGATCAGCCGCTTCCTGCTGGGTATAGCTTCCTGTAATAGAAGAAGTACCATTCGGAATCGGGTTGATTACATTCGGGGCAGACTGCACCACATTATCCAGTACAATGGCAATTGGTTTGCCAACATTTTCCTCAGTCATTTTTTTCCAGATCGATGCACCGGCCGGTTTCATTTCCATCTGAACGGCAACTTTACCATACTGATCAAAGTCCTGGCGGGCATCAGAAATAGCATCCCCTTCCAGTTTGGCCGTTGTCCGGTTATAAGTTTTCAGCGCATAGAGGGGAACAAATTCAACAGCCATTCCTTTTTTATCCTTGTCCGGAATCCCGTAGGCAAATACCACATCAGAAGGAAAATTTGATTTGAATTCCGATAAATAATTCCGGAATGTAGCCGTGTCCCGGATCATGACATACCCGATCCATGCCGGAAACATCAGTGTCCCTTTTTCGTCCTGGCGGGGCAGGTCAAACTGAAGGTACTTGGTGATCAGGTTGACATCAGCCGGATTTACTTTGGATGTATCGGCTTTCTTCTTACCGGTATCAACCACATCATTGATATTGGCCGTTTTTGAAGTGTCAATAATTTTCCGGGCACCTGTATCAACATTATTTTTATTGGAATCTTTTGCAGCCGTGGTATCTGCTACGCCACCATACTTGGCGTTGTAAGCGGTGATAGTACGCTGCCAGGCACTTTCATAATTCTTATCTGCCAGGGTGTACACTTCCCAGAATTGCAGGTTAGCAGTACTCTGTAAAAGTTTACGAACCCTTTCCTTGTCCTTGATACCGGGCAGTTCCACATTGATCAGTCCGCGGCTTGGAATAGGATTGATCGAAGGCTGTGCCACACCAAACTGATCGATACGAGTACTTAAACGATCAAAAGTCAGGTTGAAAGCGGTTTTAGCCTGGTCACGGATATAACTTTCCGTTTTACCATCGCTCGATTTCACATCAATGGCACTGTTGCTGGCACCCGCAAACAGGGAAGCAAGGGGAGTGTTGGCATCAAGCTTACGGTATTCCTGGATAAACAGGGTGATAAAATCCGCATCAGTGTTTTCTTTGCGGTTATCCGCATTTTTCAATGCAGCCAGGAAATTCGGATTCGTTGAGTTGTTGGACAAAGATTTCAGCAGACCGGTCATCTCCACTTCGAGGGTAACGTTCATACCTCCCTGCAGGTCGAGACCGAGATTCAGCTCTTCTTCTTTGGCTTTTTTGTAACTCATTGCCCCGTTGATACCGTAGGTTACGGTGGTGTTTTCGGTGGCTTTGATCAGGCTGTCCGCATATCGGGTGCGGATCTTGTCGAGTTCTTCCTGGTAAGCTTCCTGCGCTTTCTTGTCGCCGGGGAATTTCACTGCCGCAGTGGGGAAATTCTTTTTTACATATTCCTGCGCCTTGGCCTCCATTTTCTTTTCATGGTTTTTAACAAACCAGGTAAAAGATAACTGGTACAGCGAGTACACAATAAGCAGCACAGTGAAAAAGCGAACCAAACCTTTCAGTTGCATACGTTGATCGATTTACATTTTATCCCGCACAATCGTTGAAGCCGTTGGGATAAAGGGTTTATAGAAAATTTAAAAGAATTCCCGTAGCGGAACAAGGTCCGTTACGGGCGGGCAAAGATAGTTTTTTCGGATCAATTCCCGGCAAGGAAAAAAGTGTTCTTGTCGACTGATTTTTAAAAACTTAACGCGGGGCAATCCTTACCTTTATCTGGCTATGTTCCCTGCTCCCCGGATTCTCCTTTTTGCCCTGTTTTTGGGCGCTGCCGGACTCCTGTCTTTCATCCCGTCTGGCGCTGATTTGGGCACCCTCCGGCGGGGTACGGCTTTGGAAATAACACATCATTCGATGTCTGATACATTCATATACAATCTTTTACGAAAATATCCCACTCTTTTTGATTCGACCCTGGCCCGTCGGGATCAGTTGGGTATTCAGGTCATTTATACACAAATTGACCGGGATAAGAAAGGCAAGCCGGTATTTACTGAACACCGTTTCGGAGTCGATTCAGCCCGGTATTACTACCCGGCCTCGACCGTCAAACTGCCGGTAGCCATCCTGGCACTGCAGCGGCTGAATGAACTGAAAGTACCCGGGCTGGACAAAAACAGCAGTATGATCACTGGTTTGGCAGGGGGGCTACAGACCGAAGTCTGTAACGATCCTTCGGCATCGGATGGCCGCCCCAGTATTGCGCATTACATCAAAAAAATACTCCTGGTCAGTGATAATGATGCTTTCAACCGGCTTTATGAATTCCTTGGCCAGGAATATATCAACAACAGTCTGCACCGGATGGGTTATCAGCAGGTGCAACTGATTCACCGGCTCGAAATCAGTTTGTCCGAAGAAGAAAACCGGTTTACCAATCCCATCCGCTTCGTGGATACCACCGGGACACTGCTGTATGAAAAGCCTGCTGAAAGAAGCCGGCTCGTTTATGCAACACGTGATATTAAATTGGGGAAGGGGTATATGAAAGGCGGTCAGTTGGTTAATGAACCCTTTGATTTTTCAAAGAAGAACCGGTTTACGCTGGAAGAACTTAACCAAATCGTAAAATCAGTCATGTTCCCGGAGTCGGTACCAGCCGCACGGCGGTTTAACCTGACTGCTGAAGATTATACTTTTCTCCGCAGGTATATGTCCATGATGCCACAGGAATCTGTTACCCCTTTGTATGATCCCAATGAAAACTGGGACACGTATGTAAAATTTCTGATTTATGGTTCAGAAAAAGGAACGGCAAAACCCGGTATTCGTATTTTCAATAAAGTGGGTGATGCATATGGATTCCTGATCGACGGAGCCTATATCATGGAACCAGGGACGAATGTGGAATTCTTACTCAGTGCGGTCATCTATTGCAACAGCGATGGCATTTTCAACGATGATCATTATGACTATGATTCTATCGGGCTGACCTTTATGAAAAACCTCGGGCAGGTTTTTCTTGATTATGAACGAACAAGAGTTAGGAAAAACAAACCTGATCTTTCTCAATTCCTGTTCACTTACAAAGATTGAGTTTTATTATTCGTTATCTTTACACCCCGGAAAAAGTACGAAGTAAGAAAACAAGTACGAAGTAAGAAGTACGAACGACAAACAACAAACGACAAACAACAAACCTTCTCATGCAATTATCTTCTTTCCTGCAGCGCTTCAATGAACCCGAGACGTTAAAGATGGCGAAACTGGGCCGTGAATTAAGGGCAAAGGGCATTGATGTTATCGATCTCAGCCTGGGTGAACCCGATTTCGATACTCCTGAACATATTAAACAGGCCGCCATAAAAGCCATCCAGGATAACTGGAGCCACTATACGCCCGTATCCGGTTATCCGGATCTGCGCGATGCGGTTTGTACTAAACTGAAACGTGATAATAACCTGGAGTATAAAGCAGAGAATATTGTAACCTCTACCGGTGCCAAGCAGAGCCTGGCCAATGCTATACTCGCGTTGGTGGATGATAATGATGAAGTGATTATCCCGACTCCTTATTGGGTAACTTATAGTGAACTGGTTAAAATTGCCCGCGGTAAAGTGGTGGAAATAAAGAGCAGTCCCGACACTGGTTTTAAAATTAATGCGGCTCAACTGGAAGCTGCCATCACGCCGAAGTCAAGGGTGTTTCTCTTCTCTTCTCCCTGTAATCCCAGCGGAGCAGTGTATAGCAGGGAAGAACTGGAAGCGCTGGCAGTGGTATTTCTTAAATATCCGCAGATTCTCATCATCTCAGATGAAATCTATGAATATATCAATTTTGTAGGCAAACACGAGAGCATTGCACAGTTTGCCGGTCTGAAAGACCGGGTGATCATCGTGAACGGACTCAGTAAGGGATTTGCCATGACCGGCTGGCGTCTCGGCTATATTGCCGCCCATGCCGATATTGCCAAAGCCTGTGAGAAGATCCAGGGTCAGTTTACCAGCGGTACCAATTCCATTACCCAGAAAGCGGCAGTTGTGGCTCTGACCACCGATCTGCGACCCACAATGGAGATGGTGGAAGAGTTTACCCGCCGCCGTACTAAAGTACTGGAGATTGTAAAAGATATTCCGGGAGTGATCTGTCCTGAACCGGAAGGCGCTTTTTATATCTTCCCGGATGTAAGTTATTACTACGGGAAAGCTGATGGAGAAAACACCATCAGTAATGCTGCTGATTTGTCCATGTATCTGCTCAACACCGCGCACGTATCCTCTGTAATGGGCGATGCATTCGGGGAACCAAAATGTGTTCGATTCTCCTTTGCCAACAGCATGGAGAAAATTGAAGAAGGCTGGAAGCGGATTAAAGTGGCATTGGCAAAACTGAAATAAGAAAGTAAAAGAAGAATACAAAAGAGCCCTGCAGCAATGCGGGGCTCTTTGTTAGTACTTTGTGTAAATGGCAATACCGTTATTTGATCTTCGATCTCGATAAGATTGGAGCTGGCAGTTACGCCTGGACTGATATTCATCTCTGTTATAAAAAATTGAAATTTTTGTTACACGCGGTTGTTGTTTTATTTTAATCAGCTATTATCATATTTTTAATATTATTTGAGGAAAGTTTCAAATCTTCACACTATTAACCGATATGGAGAAAATTGACATTATACCGGTGACACTGAATGAGATTGACCAGTTGCAGCAAATCAGCAGGCAAACCTTCTCCGAAACCTTTTCAGCATCGAATACGGAAGAGAATATGAGTAAGTACCTGGACGAAGGGTATTCTGTTGAAAAACTGACTGCTGAATTAAATGATAGTAACGCTTTTTTTTATTTTGCCAAAGACGGCGATCAGGTGATCGGGTACCTGAAACTGAATGCCGGCCAGTCACAGACCGAACTCAAAGATGATCAGGCACTTGAAATTGAGCGGATCTATGTGCTTAGTGCCTTTCATGGAAAAAATGTCGGACAGTTACTTTATGATAAAGCCATCGAAGTGGCCAGGCAATTAAATGCCGGTTATGTCTGGTTAGGGGTATGGGAGGAAAACCCAAGGGCCATACGATTTTATCAGCGAAATGGCTTTGTGGAATTTGATAAACATATTTTCAGGTTGGGCGATGATGCACAGACTGATATTATGATGAAGCTGCAGTTGAAGAATAAATGAAATACGTAGATTATGGGAAAAAAAATTTGCAGATTTCAAACCTTATGAAGAAATTATTTTTTGTTCTGTTTATATTACTTGCCGGGGTAACCATATATTTTCTTTCAGGAAGTGAAGTTACCCGGAACATGGATACCTGGGTTTACGATCTTCCTTACGCAAAGGGTACGGGTCACAAAGTGGTGCAGGGATATGGGGGGCTGTTTTCCCATAAGCATAAAGCGGCTCTTGATTTCGATATGCCGGAGGGCACTGCCATCTTTGCCGCAAGAGGCGGAACCATAATCAGTTTTAAGGACGACAGTAAAGAAGGTGGTCCGTTTTCACGTTATGAAAAGAATGCCAATTATATTATTATCCGTCATTCAGATGGAAGTTTTGGTTGCTACTGGCATTTGCAGCAGCATGGAGTATTGGTCAGGAAAGGCCGGGTGGAACAGGGGCAACTGATCGGATATAGCGGGAGTACCGGATTCGTATTGCGACCACATCTTCATTTTGCGGTAAAAAGGAAACTTAATTATGAGAAAGACTCCTTTGTGAAAACGAAATTCAGGACCCGTGATGGAATCGGGTTATTGACAGGAGGAAGTACTTACATCAGATGAAATTCTGGCTTGGTGAATAGTATATCAGTTTAAATCTTAACATTGAATGGCAAATCCGGATTGATGAATAAGAAAATGATCCTACTGCTCCATCTTCTATTTATATTGGTATTTCTTTTTTTGCTCTATAAGGACTACCAACGGGTTGGCCATTTCCATTGGGTGGATCCGGGCGCGATGGAAGACCAGGAAGAACTTTTTCTCAATCCGATTTCAGTCATCTGTATTTTGTCCGGACTTATAACAGTGCTGCATCTTTTTGCCGGTAGTTCATCCAGGAATACAAGGATTTGCAGTTTGCTTCACCGTTACCTGTTAAGACCGGTTTCATTCCTGTATGCCATTTATTGCGTAGTGATGGGCTTAATTTTATTTGTAGTAATCTCGTCGGCTGCGGTAATTGGGGCTTTCAGCTCAACACAGGAGCTGCTTATTTTCTTGCTGGTGTTTTTATCCGTCATAGCTTATGTTTTAATGGGTGTTTTAACACTGAAAATGCTGGGTCGGCATGCTTAAATTTTTGTTAATGCCTTTCCGCTACTTGTCCGCTTTCTGCATTCTGGTGAACTTTAAGTAACCAAATACACGGCCGTGAAGAAATACTACTTAACCGGTTTGCTTTTTTCAGTCCTGCTTTTATCTGCCTGCAGCAAAGACTTTCTCAAATCATATGACCGCCGGATAGTAGGGGTGTGGCGGATTACCGATATCAACCGAACCGGACTAGGGGGCAGTACAGACAACCTGCCATTTCAGAATGGAGAATTTGATTTTAAAGATGACGGCAGCCTGATCTATACCGATGAAGCCGGAACGGTTTACCAGGGTACCTGGAATATAGAAAAGAGTTATTATAATGAAACTACTTTCCAGGGCCTTCATATCACCGTGGTGAATTTTACCACCCAACAGGTGAAAGGCGAGTACTATGATGATATTAATTTTACCCAGACGGACCGGTTTAAAGCCCGTATCAACCAGGGGCTGCATAGCTATGTGACGAGGTTTGACCGGTAATGGGGAGCGGGTGTGAGGTGTCAGGTGTCAGGTGTTTTCTAAGAAAGTTATTTTTAATATTCCAGACTCCCGGCTATTGCTTTTCAGCTCCCGGTTTCATACTCTTTGCGATATTCAACCTCTCCCTGCTTTAAGATTTTTTACTTTTTACTTTTGAATTTTGACTTCCCCCGATTTTCTCAAAAGAAGTTGATGAAGTTCCATCACTTGCGGAATCACCAGTTCCTGCTCATCATTCCGGATCACTGCATCACAAAGTTTCATTTTCATTTCCTCATTAATCTGCCGGCTCATTCTTTTTTGGATTTCTTCGGATGTAAGTCCATCCCTTTTGATCACGCGTTGCAGACGGATAGATTTTGGGGCATAGACGCCAATGATGAAATCGAGGTTTTCGCTGGCGCCACTTTCGAAGAGCAGGGCCGCTTCCCGTACTGCATAGGGGGCTGATTGCCGGCGGAACCAATCCTCAGAATGGCGGATAGTGACCGGGTGGATCAGGCTGTTGAGCAGGGATAGTTTTTCCGGGTCATTAAAAACAATTCCGGCAAGATACTTTCTGTCAAGCTTCCCTTCCAGGTAGCTGGCTTCCCCGAAATGCAGTTGTATTTCCTTGCGTAATCCCAAATCGGTATTCATGATCTGCTTGGCTGCATCATCCGCAAAGTACACCGTTGTACCCAGCACTTCCAGTATCCTGGCCACAGTGGATTTGCCACTGCCGATGCCGCCCGTGAGACCTACTCTGAGCATACTAAGGTTATTTATACTGAAAGATAGGGAAGAAGTTTTAAGTGAGACGCGAGAGGCTAGAGGCGAGAGGCGAAAGGCTAGAGGCAAGAAGGTGTCCTAATGAAGTAATTGTCCATTTATGATGAACATTCACTGAGTATGCACCTTCTGGCTTCTCGCCTCTCGCTTCTGGCTTATTAAAAAGACCGGCCGATAATTTATCGCCGGTCTTTTAGAACTTGTTCTGAGAAATTATTTCTTTGCTTCCGTTGCGGGCTTATTCAGCGCCGTAGTCCAATCCATGCTGATTGCAGATTTTTCGATCTTGATATAGCTGCCAGGACTGGTTTCGATATTCAGGGTTGTACCATCATCATTTACTTTGTTGATAGTGCCATGTATACCGGCAATGGTTACAATCTTGTCACCTTTCTGCAGGTTCTCGATAAAGTTCTTCTGGTTTTTGGCTTTTTTTGCCTGGGGGCGAATAAAGAATAACCAGAATACAACGATCATCAGACCGAGGAAAATAAACTGGAATCCGCCACCGGAACTTTGACCGCCTTTACCGTCTGCACCCGGAGGTACACAACCGGCAAATACGAAGGCCACAACGGCGATACTGAGATAAGAATTGATTTTGCTGTACATGCTTGTATATTTATTATTTTTCACTTACTTCTCCTGTAAACGTCAGGGTATGTTCTTTTGCCGGTTTGGTATTCGCAATCACGTGCACCTGTTTGACGATAGAACCACTACCACTGCCGTTGAATTTGGCCTTGATCACGCCTTCCTGACCGGGGGCAAACGGTTGTTCCGGTTTCTCCGGAATCGTACAGCCACAGGACGCGGTTACGTTTTCTATGATCAGGTTTTTATCGCCGGTGTTCTTAAAACGCCAGGTAATTTCGATTTCTTTGTCTTTTTTCAGTTTACCCATCGACTGCGTGGTGGAATCGATCCAGGTCAGGGTGGTGAAATTGGTCGTATCAGTAACGGCTTTTTCAATTTGTTCTTTAGACATTTTTTCAACCGGGGCCACTTTCTTATCCATTTCCTTACAGGCGGTTAAGGAAAGGGCGGCCAGTACAATCAGGGCTGTTTTTTTCATGTTTGCTTAATTTGTTTAAGTTGTATGAAGGTTGGCAAAGGTAAATAAAATGGCCGGACAGGAATCAGGGTTTTTTATAGTCCACTTTTTCCATTTTTCCCTGTAGTACCAGCTCTTTATGTATATTATCCAGGATGCCGTTGACAAACTGACCACTTTGCTGGGTACTGTAATCCTTGGCAAGATCAATATATTCATTGATCGTCACTTTAGGGGGGATCGTCTCAAAATAGAGGAATTCGGCAACCCCCATTTTCATCATGATCATATCGAGCTGGGCAATCCGGTCAGGATCCCAGTTTTTAAGCTTGGGAATGATCAGGGTTTGCAGGTGCTCGCTTTTTTCCAAAACTGTCTGTAAAAGGGATTTGGCAAATGATTCCTTATCGGCACTCAGCATTTGACTGAAATGCATGGAACCGGGTTTCTGGAGGTAGCCGCAAAGCAGTTGTACCACCATTTCCCCATCATCATCCCAGTTGGAAAAATGTTCTTCAATATGGGATACAAAGATCTCGTTGGCCAGCATCAGGTCATTCAGGATAAATTCCAGGATCTTTTTTTCTTCCTGTTTTTCCCGGGCACCTTTAGCAATATAAGCTTTATATTCAGGGGTTTCTGCCAGTGTAAGGTAGGTTTTGCGGATCAGGTCGCGGTTCGTCATCAGTTCCGGCTTATCCTTTGCAAACTGTTCTTTCAGCGCTTCATCTTCCAGTATTTTCCACAACAATTCATTACCGGCCAGTTTGATATTTACATTCAGGTCATCAGCGGAGGGCAAGTGCTTTGATGCACGCTGATGGGCATCGGTTTCTGCGTAACGGGTAACTTCAGTAAGGAACCAGGTGAGGTAAACCAGCAACAAACGTGTCTGGTCAAAATGTTGTTGTAAAAGTTTTTGGGCTTCACCGGGTTTTAATCCATTCTCTGAGAGAGATACAGTGTAGAGGGTCTGCATCACTTTTACCCGGATATTTCTTCTGCTGATCATGCTTAAGAGCTGTTTGAATGTGCAAAGATAGGAGAAATACGGTAACAGGCAGCCGGCTTTCCGCAAGTGCTGATAGTCAGTTTGAAAAGATTTTCAATTGGTGTTTTTTATTTATATTTTTAGAAAATAAATCAATATTCAGTCTATGAGAAATTACCTGCCCCTTCTTCTTTTCCCCCTACTTATGCTTTCATTTACCAGTTGTCTGGATATGAATCCGGGTTTTGAACCCCGTACCATGCCATTGGTGGCAAAGGAAAAATTTGAAAAAAAGCCCAAAGCACAGGATGGAATAGGTGAAGCACAGCGCATGGAAATTGAAATGACAAAGGACTTATCCCTGGGTTATGTTCCGCGGTTCAGACTCATTGAAGCGACTGAACAGCTGAAAACAGCCCGTTCCAGCGGCAATTATACAGAACGGATCAATGCGCTTACCTGGGCAGAACGCGGATCTAATTCGGATGTGGTTGGCCCGAGTAATGGCAATGGCCGCCTTGGTTCAAGTGTAACCAGCGGACGGATGCGGGCTATTTGGGTAGATCTGGCAGACGCTACCAACCGGACCGTGTGGGTAGGCGGTGTGGATGGTGGGGTATGGAAGACCACTGATATTACAGCAGCCACCCCCAACTGGGCTCCGGTCAATGACTTTCTTGGCAACCTGGCCATTTCCGATATCACACAGGACCCTACCAATCATAATGTCATGTATTTCGCCACCGGCGAAAAGTCGATTAATATTGATGCCGTAGCCGGCGGAGGTGTATGGAAAAGTACGGACCATGGAGTAACCTGGTCTCTTTTGCCAGGTACCACTTCTTTCTGGAACTGCTCCCGGATCGTTTGTGATGCAGCAGGAAATGTTTATGTAGCCGTAGTAGCCAGCCTGGTAGGTATCCCGGGCAGTACAGGAGGTATATACCGTTCTACTGACGATGGGGCCACCTGGTCAGCTAATATCAGTCCTTCCGGTTTAACAGCCCGGGTTTCAGAAATGGTGATCAGCAGCACCGGCAGAATGCATGTTGCCTGTGGCTATTTTAATACCAGTGCAGCGACAGCCGGTTACAGGTACACAGATAATCCGGCAACGGTTACATCAGGAACCTGGACAGCCCCCACTGTTCCGTTTACTTCTTTACGTTACAATTGTGATATTGCAGTTAACGGAAATACCGTGTATGCACTGCCTTCCAGTTCTGCTTTCCAAACTCCTCAGGTCTGGAAATCCACTGACGGTGGTGATAACTGGGCCATTACCGGTACCACACCGCCGATTTCCGGGGCAGCACCCGTGAGCAGCGGCCAGGCCTGGTATTGTTTGGCTATTGGCGTAGACCCCACTGATGCCAATAATGTGATGGTTGGCGGGCTGAACAGTTATAAGACCACCGACGGCGGAGCCACCTGGTCTGTAAATTCTGTCTGGGTGACCGGTGTACCCGGATCCACCAATTATATTCATGCGGATCACCATATAATAGTATGGAATAATAACCAGGTTTTGGATGGGGGAGACGGAGGATTATTTTATTCAGCAGATGACGGAGTCACCTTTGCAGACCGTAATGTGGGTCTCCGCCTGAAGCAGTTTTATGCATGTGCGATTCATCCGGTTACCACCAATTATTTCCTGGCCGGGGCGCAGGATAATGGTGTCCACCAGCTCAACGGGGCGGGCATTGCCAGCAGCGTGGAAGTCACCGGTGGTGATGGAGCTTTTGTACATATCGATGAGGACCAGCCTCAATATCAGTTCGGGTCTTATGTATATAATCAGTACTACCGCAGTACCAACAGTGGCGCTACCTGGGGAGGACTTGGTTTTTCAGCTTCTGCCGGGCAGTTTATTAACCCGACCGATTATGATGACATCAATAATAATTTTTACGGGGCTTATACTGCCGGATCCTATATCCGCTGGATCAATGCAATCAGTGGAGCTACTGCATTTGCCAATACAGTCACCGCATTTAGCGGAGGGGTGGTTAGTTATACCGGCGTTTCAAAATTTACCAGCAACCGGGTTTATTTCGGCACCAGTAATGGCCGGATCGTTCGTGTGGACAATGCACATAGCGGAACCATCACCGAAACGGATATCACCGGAAGCAGTATGAGTGTGGCGAATGTAAGTTGTGTGGCACAGGGAACCACGGAGAATAATCTGCTCGCTACTTTTACAAATTACGGAGCTATCCATGTCTGGGTGAGTACTTCGGGAGGCGGAGCGGCGGGCTGGACCGATATTACCGGCACAGGATTGCCTGATATTCCGGTCCGCTGGGCTATGTTCTACCCGGAAGATAATACCAAAGCGATTCTGGCAACTGAAATGGGTATTTATGAAACCAGCCTGGTTAACGGGGCATCTACGGTTTGGGTTCAGAATTCCAGTTTCCCGGTGGTGCGTACCAATATGCTGCAATACCGGGTTAGTGATAATACAGTACTTGCATCCACACAGGGACGTGGATTATGGTCTTCCACTATAACACCGGCAACCCCCTATATCCGCTTCGCTTCCTCCTACACGTACAGTCCAGTAAAAACGGAAGCAACCGGGGTTACCAGCGGATGCAGGAACTACACGGACTATACACTGAATATGCATATTGATAAGGCGCCGGTAGGTACTGCGACTGTTACACTCAGTATTGCGGGAGGGGCAACGGCCACACAGGGAGTGGATTATGATTTTACCACCAATGGTAACTTTGCCAGTCCATCCAGTGTACTTACGTTCAACAACGGAGCTACGTCAGACCAGCCGGTTACTATCCGGATATACAATGATGCGGAAACGGAAAGCACCACTCCTGAATTCTTTACATTTAATTATGTGGTGACCGGTTCAACGGATGCACTGGCAGCACCCGGCAGCGGAAGTTATACGTATTATATCGGGGAAAATGATACTGCGCCTTCTTCCACGCCTGTGGAAACAGTGTTGAATAACAATAAGACAGAACAGGTGGCATCCAATGGCACCCACTATTTCTATTCAAGTGGTACGGGTAATATAATCAGCAGAATCACCGGGGCAACGGCTAACCTGGGTTGTGTCAGCACCACCGTTTTTGAAGCGGGTAATACCTGGCAATCATTTGCCGGCGGACAGCGTTCCCAGAAAGTGATTGAAGTAACCCCGGCCAGTAATACTGGTTCAACTTATACGATCGGGCTTTATGTGACGGCGGCCGAGTTGGGCGGTAAACCACCGGCCAGTCTGAAAATTGCCAAGACAACAGCCGCTACCATGGCCGGTGCAAATTCATCAAACACAGTGCTTGTTACGACTTCATTTGTTGCTTATGGTAGTGACTACCTGTTTACCGCAACCTTTACCGGGTTCTCTAAATTTTTCCTGGCAGATAATAATGTAGTGCTTCCGGTAGACCTGTTATCCTTCAGCGGATACCTGAATCCCCAGCTCTATAGTGCCCTTCAATGGCAAACGACCAATCAGTTTAACCTGGATAAATTTGAAGTGGAACGAAGTTATGACGGGATACAGTTTTCAAGAGCCGGCTATGTCACTGCCGTCCGCAATCCGGCCTTGGTACAGGAGTATTCCTTTACTGATCCGCTCTCAGCCAAACCGGTTAATTTTTACCGGTTGAAAATGGTGGATATGGATGGTAAATCAAAATTCAGCGCTGTTATTAAAATCAATAATAATAAACAGGTGGAATTTGCGCGGCTGATGCAGAACCCGGTACAGGATATTATTTCATTGCAGATACGCAATGATGTTCGGGAGAATATGACAGCCAGCCTGTATAATCAGCAGGGGCAGCGCGTCAGTACCTGGAACCTGGGCCGTCTGCAGGGGAGTTTAGTATTACCGGTTGATCAGCTAAACTTATCTCCGGGTGTATATATATTACAACTGATCGCAGGCGAACAATCGGCCCGTTTACGCCTGTTGAAAGATTAAACAATCAAGAATGCCAAAAGCCTGTCACCCTGCTGTACCGCAGAAGACAGGCTTTTGATACATTCAATTGAAATATAAGTATATGAAAAGGCCTTTCCATCAGTACCTGTTACTTTTCATGACAGGCACCCTTTGCTCATTTTGCTGGGCCTGCTCACAGACCAGACCCATTATCCGGGAAACCTATGGCTATTTTGCGGAAAGGCAACCAGGCAATATACCGGTTGACCAAAGCGGGAACCCGTTGCCCGGATTTGGGATGGATACCGTTTTCACCCTATATGTAACCAGCTCAGTAAAGGATTTGAAATGGGATACTGCCTGGGCAGGTATCAGGATTTTTTCTATTGTGGCCACCGAAGTTCCGGGGCAAACCATTGAAGCCGGTGTTGTTAAAGAACAGAACCAGGTTTCGGTAATAAAAGCAGGGAAGGGGTCCAGCATCTGGAGACTTGATTTGATTCCGCTTGATCCCTTGCCGGAAATTCCGGGTATTTTCAGAAAAGGGGTATTCATCAAAGGGACAAAAGGGGGAAAGCCATTTCAGATTCAGATCGATAAACTGGTCGAGCTCCGGGTTCCTCCCTCCGTCTAAGCCAGTGATTGCCGGTTTCACTTTTTCCGACTGACATTTTTGGCGGCTGCCTGCCGTAATGTGAAATTTTTACAGCGCCTGGCCCTTGCCGGGCTGAAAAAATGGCTTTTTTCAGCCCTCGGCATAGTATTTCGTGTACCTTTGCGCCCGCATCCACAAACAGATTAAACCTGTCAGGTTGCGTGCTCTCACTCATTTCCCTTTCTCCGGAACTGAGTTGAGGCAGCGAAAAATCATCAAAAAAACATCAAAATCAATACAACTATGGCCAAGAAAGTCAGTGTTACCCCTCTTCATGACAGGGTAATTGTAAAAGCTGCCGCAGCAGAAGAAAAAACAGCCGGTGGCATTATTATTCCGGATACAGCAAAAGAAAAACCACAACGTGGAACCGTAATCGCAGCGGGTCCTGGTAAAAAAGACGAACCTGTTACCGTTAAAACCGGTGATACCGTTTTGTATGGTAAATACGCAGGTACAGAAATCCAGATAGAAGGCGAAGACTACCTGATCATGCGGGAGTCGGATATCCTCGCGATCGTTTAAGAAAGCTTTGAGCAATGAGCTATGAGTTACGAGTAAATACAAAGTTTAACTCGCAACTCGAAATCCGCTGCTCGCCACTCATCCCTGATTATTCAAGCTTGTATTTTCATTTATAACTAACAAACAAAAACTAAAATATGGCAAAGCAAATCTTCTTCGATATTGAAGCAAGAAATAGAATGAAGAAAGGCGTTGATACATTGGCCAACGCTG
Organism: uncultured Chitinophaga sp.; assembly: GCA_964650455.1. GTDB lineage: Bacteria > Bacteroidota > Bacteroidia > Chitinophagales > Chitinophagaceae > JJ008. Next base: position 15,963 of record CAZYTV010000080.1, read on the forward strand.
TTAAAGTTACATTAGGACCTAAAGGACGTAATGTAGTGATAGAAAAAAAATTCGGTGCACCACAAGTAACTAAAGATGGTGTAACTGTAGCTAAAGAAATAGAACTCGAAGACCCTATCGAAAACATGGGTGCTCAAATGG
>CAZYTV010000081.1:0-16066 GCA_964650455.1 uncultured Chitinophaga sp.
CTCCTTTTTTTAAATTAACTTGCGTGCGCTTAATAAAATGATGAAACATGTTATTGCTCGGAATAGATCTTGGTACATCTTCTGTTAAAGTGTCGGTTATTGATGCATCGACACAAACAACGGTGGCTGCTGCCCAATACCCGGAATCAGAAGCGGAAATTATTTCTTTACACCCCGGATGGGCAGAGCAGTCGCCCGACTCCTGGTGGGAGCAGGTGCAACTGGCCATATTAAAAGTACATGCGCAGCGGGCATACAACCCTTCGGATATCGGGGCCATTGGAATTGCCTACCAGATGCATGGACTGGTGGCCGTGGATAAAGACCAGCAGGTATTGCGGAATAGCATTATCTGGTGTGACAGCCGGGCCGTGGAAACGGGGGACAATGCTTTTGAGGCGATCGGCCGGGATAAATGCCTCCTGCACCTGCTGAATTCGCCGGGTAATTTCACCGCGTCCAAACTGGCCTGGGTAAAAAAGAACGAACCGGCAATCTTTGAAAAAATTGATAAAGTAATGCTGCCGGGTGATTTTATTGCAATGAAACTCACCGGCACTATTACCACCAGTATTGAAGCATTGTCCGAAGGTGTTTTCTGGGATTTTAAAGAAAATAAGCTGTCTGCAGATGTGTTTGACTATTACGGATTCTCCCGTTCACTGATCCCGGAAATCCGGAATGTATTTGAAGAACACGGACAGCTGAAGGAGTCAGTGGCAACCGCACTTTCTTTACGGACAGGCATACCTGTAACTTACAAGGCCGGTGACCAGCCGAATAATGCCCTTTCATTGAATGTGCTGGAGCCGGGTGAAGTAGGGGCAACTGCAGGAACTTCGGGGGTGATCTACGGGGTAAGTGATCAGCTGACTTATGATCATGAGTCACGGATCAACACGTTTGCCCATGTGAACTATACCAGGGATCAACGGAGGCTGGGGGTGCTCTTATGTATTAATGGTACCGGTATACTCAACCGCTGGGTAAAGAATATATCCGGAGATCAGCTGAGTTATGCCGAACTCAATCTTAAAGCAGCTTCAGTTGCACCGGGCAGTGAAGGGGTCATGGTATTTCCTTTTGGTAACGGGGCCGAACGGATGCTGAACAACCGGGTATTGAATGCCCAGTTTCTGCATATTGATTTTAACAAACATGGTATCGCCCATATTTACCGTGCCGCGCAGGAGGGAATCGTATTTGCCTTCCGGTACGGACTGGATATTATGCGGCAAAACGGTATGCAGCCGGCAGTGATCAGGGCCGGAAAGGCCAATATGTTCCTGAGTGAAGTCTTTACTTCCGCCTTTGTAAATACCCTGAATGTACCGGTGGAGTTGTACCATGGCGATGGCAGTCACGGGGCCGCCATTGGCAGTGGAATCGGCGCCGGTATTTATAAGAATCCTGCAGAAGCATTCAGTAATTTTACACCGGTGGAAACGATAAGCCCGGCTGCTGGGCACCACTATGAGGAACTGTATGGACGGTGGCTGGAGCAACTGGAGAAAAATCTGAATTAATTTGATCATCATTTAAATACACAATCATGGGAGTCGTTACAGGTAATATGGAATATTTCAAAGGGATTGAACAAATAAAATATGAAGGACTGAAGTCTGACAACCCGCTGGCCTTCCGCTGGTATGATGAAAATAAAATCGTGGCAGGTAAGCCGATGAAAGAGCACCTGCGATTTGCCTGCGCCTACTGGCATAGCTTCTGCGGCAACGGGGCAGATCCATTTGGGGAACCCACGCATCTTTTCCCCTGGAGTGAAAAAGCAGATCCGGTGGAAAGAGCAAAAGATAAAGCGGATGCCGCTTTCGAGTTCATCACTAAACTGGGCCTGTCCTATTATTGTTTTCATGATGTGGACGCGGTGGATTATTCCAATGATATCCATGAGAATGACCGGCGTCTCCAGGCCATCACCGCATATTTCAGCGAAAAACAAAAAGCCAGTGGTGTTAAATTATTATGGGGTACTGCCAACCTGTTTTCCAACCGCCGTTATATGAATGGGGCGGCCACTAATCCTGATTTTCATGTGCTGACCCATGCAGCCGCCCAGGTAAAAGCAGCCCTGGATGCCACGATTGCACTGGGAGGGGAGAACTATGTATTCTGGGGAGGCCGCGAAGGGTATATGAGCCTGCTTAATACCAATATGAAAAGGGAAAAAGAACACCTGGCCCGTTTCCTGCATACCGCTAAAGACTATGCCCGTAAGCAGGGTTTTAAAGGGAAGTTTTTTATAGAACCAAAACCCTGCGAACCGTCCAAGCACCAGTATGATTATGATTGTGAGACAGTGATCGGCTTTCTCCGTCAGTATGACCTGCTGAATGATTTCAGTCTGAATATTGAAGTGAACCACGCCACCCTGGCCGGTCATACCTTCACACACGAATTACAGGTAGCGGCCGATGCGGGATTACTGGGCAGCATGGATGCCAACCGGGGCGATTACCAGAACGGATGGGACACGGACCAGTTTCCGAATGATATCAATGAACTGACGGAAGCCCTGATGGTGATTCTTTCATCCGGTGGCTTTAAAGGGGGCGGAATTAATTTCGACGCCAAGATCCGCCGTAACTCCACTGATCCGGCAGATCTGTTTTATGCACATATCGGCGGAATGGATGCTTTTGCCCGCGCTTTGGTAACGGCTGATGCCATTCTTCAGCATTCAGATTATACAAAAATCCGGGCGGACCGTTATTCCTCTTTTAACAGCGGCAAAGGAAAAGACTTTGAAGCCGGAAAATTATCACTGGAGGATTTAAGGAGTTTTGCATTAGAGAACGGGGAGCCTGCATTGATCAGCGGTAAACAGGAATACCTGGAAAACCTCGTGAACCGTTATATATGATTTGCTGACCTGAACAGATCAATATAACTGTCTGTTGTGCTCTCCGTATTTCACGGGTGAGGTATAACAGGCAGTTTTTTTATAACTAGTAAAGCTGAATAGCTATGATCAAAAGAATGGAACAAACCATGCGCTGGTTCGGGCCGAATGACCCTGTTTCTTTGCCGGATATCCGCCAGGCGGGCTGCACGGGAGTCGTGACCGCTTTACACCATATTCCTGTCGGGGAGGTATGGCCTGTGGAAGAAATCAATAAGCGCAAGGCATTGATTGAAGAGTCCGGTATGAGCTGGACCGTCATCGAAAGTTTGCCGGTGAGTGAGGATATTAAAAAACAGCAGGGGAATTATGTAACGCATATTGAAAATTATAAGCAGAGCTTACGTCATGTTGCAGCCTGCGGGCTGAAGGTGGTGACGTACAATTTCATGCCTGTACTCGACTGGATGCGGACCGATGTGTCAAGGATGATGCCGGATGGAAGCCGGGCGCTCTATTTTGAGCGCTCTGCATTTATTGCCTTTGATCTTTTTATGCTCAGGCGTCCGGGCGCAGAAACCGATTACACGGAGGAAGAGATCAGAAAAGCAAAATTCAGGTTTGACCGGATGACGGATGAAGAGGAGGAGCGTTTATTTCATAATGCTTTGCTGGGATTACCCGGGAGTGAAGAACGGTTTACGGAAGAACAGATTCTGAAGGCACTCGAAACGTATAAAGGGATTGATACTGCCCGGCTTAAAAAACACCTCTTTTATTTTTTACAGGAGATTGTTCCCGTGGCAGAAGCATGCGGGTTGCAATTGGCGATTCATCCGGATGATCCGCCTTACCCGGTACTTGGACTTCCGCGGATAGTAAGTACGGAAAAGGATGTGGAAGAATTGCTGAATGCGGCACCATCAACAGCCAACGGATTATGTTTTTGTACCGGTTCTTTCGGAGCCCGCGGGGATAATGACCTGCCCGGTATGTTGAAACGCTTCGGAGACCATGTCCACTTTCTGCACCTGCGGAATACCAAAAGAGATGAGGAAGGAAATTTCTTTGAAGCCGGTCACCTGGCTGGTGATACCGATATGTACGCAATTGTCAAAGAAGTGGCACTGATACAGCAAAGGAGGAATTGTTCCATTCCAATGCGGCCGGATCATGGTCATCAGATGCTGGATGATTTGAAGAAAGAGACTTACCCCGGTTATTCGGCTATTGGAAGGCTCAGGGGGCTTGCGGAGTTAAGGGGACTGGAGTTCGGCATCTGGAACAGTTTGTCAGAAAATCAGTAGTAATCATTAGTTCTTATTAAAGAAAAAGGATCAACAGGTTAAGTCTTTTCTTGTTACGGAATCGTAATTCTACATATCCGGACTAAGTGGATTTACTTAAAATCGGTTTTTTTATTCACTTAAAATGACTAACAGACAATGTTTTATACAAGTTGCAATGAAATTTTACTTAATTTTTCAATGAAAAAAACCTTGTCTGCTCAAAGCAAACCACTATCCGTATGAGTAAAATCACTATTCTGCTTGTCGACGACCATAAACTGATCAGGGACTCCTGGTCTTTTATCCTGAACAGCGATGGTCGTTTTCAGGTTATTGGCGAAACCAGTAATGCTGATGAAGCGGTTGAAATTGCCCGCACCAAGATGCCAGATATCGTGCTGATGGACATCAACATGACACCGGTTAACGGTTTTGAAGCTACCAAACTAGTCCGTAAATTTTCTCCGGGTTCCAAAATTATCGGCATCTCCATGCACTCCATGCCTGCCTATGCACGCCGGATGCTTCAGATAGGGGCCATGGGGTACGTGACTAAAAATTCATCAAAAGACGAACTGATCAATTCGATCGTGGAAGTATATGGAGGTAAGAAATATATCTGTGAAGAAGTGAAAAATATCCTCGCCCAGCAGGAGCTGGAAGACGAGGGTGGAGCACCGGATATGAATGTATTGTCACGCAGGGAGCTGGATATTGTTCAGCTGATTAAAGAAGGTTTGTCTTCTAAGGAAATTGCACTGCGACTGGATATTTCGCTGAAAACAGTGGAAGTTCACCGGTATAATATTTTAAAGAAACTGAGCCTTAAGAATACGGCCGCCCTGGTTAACTTCATCAACGTACACGGACTCTGATCTGAAGTCAAATTGAACTTTTCCTGAAGTAAAGCAATACGGTTCACATGAATCGATTTTATACCCGTCAGAGTATTACCATTGCTGTGGTTATCACTTTTGTACTGGTCTCTTTTTTTGCATGGTACTCCTATGTAAATATGAAAAGGGCCCGGTATGAAACCAGCCAGGTTAATAAAACCCTGCAAAGCCTTAAAGTTCTGGAAAACCTGCTGGATGATGTGCAGGATATTGAAACGGCCAACCGGGGATTCCTGATTTCCGGTAACCGTGAATTCCTGGTTCCTTATGACCGGGCCATCCGGAATTTAACCACAGACACCACAGACATTTTAGGACTGGAGGGCTTCAGTAAACAACGGATGGATTCACTGCACCTGCTGGTCCGGCTCACCAATAAAAAACTGGCCATTGCCAGGGAAACAGAATCATTGGTTTCAAATAATGCGGTTGATTCAGCACTCAGCATGGTTCGTTCCGGGAAAGGCAAGGAAGTGATGGACAGTATCCGGCAACTGGTATTGGCGCTTGAAACGACTGACCGGAAACTGCTCAATTCTTCCAACAGCAGCCGGGAAATTGCTGCCACCAACACCGCCCGTCTTTTTGTACTCCTCAGCATTTGTTTTATTATCCTGACTTCGCTGATCTTTTATATCATTCACCGGGATATGAAAAGAAAGGAAGCGTATGAAGCCCGTATCGCTTACCTGGCCGGATTAACAGAACGAACCAGTGATGCGATCATTTCCATTAACCCGTACCAGGAAATTATCAGCTGGAATAAGGGGGCGGAAAATATTTATGGATACACGGCCAGTCAGGCTATCGGTCAAAAAATCAGCAGCCTGATACGCAGCAGTGCATTGGAAAACGGAGACCAGAGCATTCAGAAGGAAATTGCACTTAAGGGAGGCGCTGAATTTGAATCGAATGATTTTACGAAGGATTCCAGAAGTATTTATTGCCATGTATCTGCTACGGCGCTTAAGGACGCACAGGGGCAACTGACAGGGTATGTATCCGTAGTAAGGGATATAACCCAGCGAAAACTGGCTGAAAAACTGATCTATGAGTTCAATCACGAACTCGCCGCAAAAGTGAAAGAAAAGACAGAAGATATCCGGAAAGGGGAAGAAAAACTCAGGCAGGTACTGGACAGTGCCGCCGGTGAATTTTATGTGATTGACCTGAACTTCCGGGTAATTTTAATCAGCCGGATGGCCGAGCTCAGCCTGGAAACCGTATGGAAACATACCATCCGTTCCGGTGACCGTATAACAGATTATTTACCGGCAGAAAAAAAAGAATTTATACTCAGTAATTATAAACGGGCCTTCCAGGGGGAGATGATCGAATATGAAACCCTGGTGGAAGTTGAAAATATTTCCCGTTGGGTGAATATTCAGTATTCACCGGTTCGTAATGAAGCCAATGAGATCACCGGTGCTTTTATAGGAACAAAAGATATTTCTGCCCGGAAAATGGCAGAGGCGGGATTGCAGGAAAGTGAATCCAGGTACAGAACACTGGTGGAACAGGCTACCGAAATTATTGTATTGGTTGACGGTGAAGGACATTTTATTCAGGTGAATGAAGCGGGTGTCCGGATGCTTGGATATTCCAGGGAAGAGGTGATGGGGATGGAGCTGATGGATGTTCTGGTCCTGGAACCCGGGGATCCGCCACTGCGTTTTGAGCAACTGCGATCCGGTGCAGGGATACTGAGCAACCGTAAAGTACGGCGGAAAGACGGTTCGGTTATTGAGCTGGAACTAAGCACCAAGATGCTTTCCAATGGTCATTTCATTGGAATCGGGCGGGATATTTCAGAAAGGATGCGCGTGCAGAAAGCGCTCACAGAAAGCGAAAACAGGTTTCGTGCTATATTCAATACCCAGATGCAGATGGTGAGCCTGCTGGATAAAGAAGGCCGTATCCTGGAAGCCAATAAAACCGCATTGGTTGTAACGGGTTACCGGAATGAAGAGGTAATCGGTAAATATTTCTGGGATATAAAACTCTGGCAAAATGAAAATGAAAGGGCGGAACGAATCAACAGGGTCAAAGATGCGATTGCCAGGGCGGCTGCCGGTGAACTGATTCGGTATGAAGGACAGATTTCAATCAGAGAAGGGGAAATCGAGGTAGTGGACCTGTCTATCAAACCTATTCCGGGAGCAGATGGCAAACCCATGCTGCTGATTATGGAGGGAAGACTGATTACCGAGATTAAGAAAGCGGAGATCGAGGTCAAAGAGAGTGAAGCGAAGTACCGGGCTTTTTTTGAATACAGCATGGATGGCATCCTGCTTACATCACCAGACGGAGCTGTACTTTCCGCCAACCCTGCGGCCTGCAGGATGTTTGGAATGACGGAAAAGGAAATTATTGCATTGGGACGGAACGGACTGGTTGACCGGGAAGACAACCGGGTTGCTGACTTACTTAAAGTACGAAAGATAACCGGGTACCTGAACAGTGAACTCAGGTTTGTACGGAAAAACGGAACAAAATTCCCGGGTGAATTCAGTTCGGCCATATTCAAAGACGCCTATGGGCGGGAACGCACCAGCCTGATTATCCGGGATATTACCGAGAGGAAAAGGATAGAAGAAGAGATCCGACAATCCAATAAGCGGTTTGAAATGATTTCCCGTACCACCAATGATGCTGTTTGGGAATGGAATATCGGGACCGGGCAGAAATGGGCGAATGAAACTCATCAGCTTTTATACGGGCTTACCGTATCTGACCCCGTTCCGGAGGAAACTATTTGGCGGAACCGGATTCATCCGGCTGATCGTGATCAGATCGTCAGCCGTCAGGAAGCCACCCTGGCCTCCGGGAAAAATGTGTTCATTTCAGAGTACCGATTTTTAAAAGGGGAAAATGAATACATATACCTGTTTGACCGCTGTTATATTGAAAGGGATGAAACCGGCAAACCAGTCCGGATGACCGGCAGTATGATGGATATCAGTGACCGGAAACGATCAGAAGAGCAACTGATGGAAAGCGAACAGCGTTTAAGGCTTTCCATGGAAGCGGCGAAGCAGGGGATGTATGACCTTAATATTCAAACCGGGGAGGCTATTGTAAACGAACAGTATGCCCTGATGCTTGGATATGATCCCCGTGATTTCAATGAAACGAATGATTTCTGGCTGGAGCGGATGCATCCGGATGATCTGTCTGCAGCGAAAAAAGCGTTTTCAGAATATATAAACGGTGTTATAGCAGATTACCGCATTGAGTTCAGGCAACGTACCCGGACCGGTCAGTGGAAATGGATACTTTCCATCGGGAAGATCCTGGAGTATGATGAAACGGGGAGTGCTTTCCGGATGCTGGGAACCCATACAGATATCAACAGTCTGAAAAATGCGGAAGAAGAACTGATTCGTACACAGAAACGCTTTCAGAATCTTGTAGAGAATATTTCCGGTGTTTATTGGGTGAATGACCTGGAAGAACATCGCACATTATACATCAGTCCTTCCTATGAAACCGTATGGGGCCGTACCTGTGAAGATCTGTACCGGAACCCGGCTGATTTTATACGGTCCGTTCATCCCGACGATTTAAAAAAACTGGAGGAAGCATATCTCCGGATTGCGGAGAAAAAGCAATTCAATATTGATTACCGGATTATCCGACCGGGGGGTGAAATACGCTGGATTGCGGTTAAGATCAATGTGGTGACCGGTGAAGAAGGGGGACGGATGGAATACGGGTATGCGGAAGATATTACGGAGCAGCGAAAAGCAGAAACGGATTTACTGGAATCGAATGCACGTTTCCAGATCGTTTCTAAAGCGACCAGTGACCTGGTATGGGACTGGAACCTTCAAACCGGTGAGCTCTGGTGGAACGATAATTATTATTCCAGCCTTGGATATAAAAAGCTGGCCGATCTGGTACACGAGAATGAATGGTATAGCCGGATCCATCCGGATGAAAGGGAGCGGGTTCGACAGAATGCCAATAAAATATTTAAAGGTAAAAGTTCTGTATGGAGGGATGAATACCGTTACCGTAAAGCCGATGGCTCCTATCTGCATTTCCTGGACCGGGGATTTATCATGCGGGATCCGGGAGGACAGGCGATCCGGATGATCGGTTCTATGATCGACATGACACCGATTTATACCGTACAGCGGAAAATCGAAGAAAGTGAGATGCGGTTGCGTACGATCCTGGATACAGATCCGGAGTGTATAAAACTGATGGATGAGGATGCCCGGTTACTGGATATAAACCGTGCCGGGTTGCAGATGGTGGAAGCGGATAGTATTGATATGATTAAAGGGAAATCGGTATTGCCACTGATAGCCGAACGGCAGCAGCATCAGGTAGCACAGCTTATTAAGGAGGCTTTTAAAGGGAAATCGGGTACACTTGAGTTTGAAATGATCACCATGAAGGGAACAAGACGCTGGTGTGAATTAAGTGTGGTACCTTTTCTGAATACAGAAAAGAAAGTGATCAGTGCCCTGGGGGTGACCAAGGATATCACAGAACGGAAACAGGCCGAGAATGCGGTAAGGACCAGTGAAGAGAAATACCGCACACTGGTGGAACAGGCAGCCGATTCAATTGCTTTATATGATTCATCGGGTGTTTTACTGGATACCAATACTTCCGCATCCCGGCTGCTGGGATATTCCAGGGAAGAGTTCATCCGGATGAAATTGCCGGATGTGCTGATGCCGGATGAACTGGAAGAGAATCCCGTTCAGTTTGATGTACTCAGTTCGGGTATTTCAACAGTGAAAATCCGGCGTATGCGTCGCAAGGATGGTTCTGTTGTGATCACTGAAGTCCGTTCACAGCAATTGCCCGATGGAAGATACCTTTCTGTTATCAGGGATATGACGGATCGCATCAAAGCAGAGGAAGAACTGAAATCCTCCTATAAAGCGGTCCGTAGCCTGACCGCACACCTGCAAAATATACGTGAAGAAGAACGAACGAATATTGCCCGTGAGATACATGATGAACTGGGGCAACAACTTACGGTACTTAAAATGGATGTGGCCTGGCTGAATAAGCGGTTTCAGGGGACAGATGAAAAGGTGAACCACCGGCTCAAAGACCTGTTGGTGATGCTCGATGAAACGGTACAATCGGTGCGACGGATATCTTCCCAGTTAAGGCCCAGTTTGCTGGATGACCTGGGATTGTCGGCTGCTATGGAATGGCAACTCGGGGAATTTGAAAAGAGAGCGGGAATTAAAACCAGTTTTAATGCCCCTCAGGAGGAGATTCCGATACCGGATGCCGCTAAAACCGCCCTGTTCAGAATATTCCAGGAATCACTGACCAATGTCGCCCGTCATGCCGCAGCGAAAGAATTATCCGTATCATTAAAAGAGGAGGAGCAACACCTGGTCATGACTATTGCCGATAATGGCAAGGGATTTGACAGGCTGAAAGTGGCCGAGAAGAAAACGCTGGGTATCCTGGGGATGAAAGAAAGAAGTGAAATGATTGGAGGCAGCTACGAAATAAACAGTATTCCGGGCGAAGGAACATCAGTCATTGTTTCAGTTCCCGTAAGTAAATTTGCAGACTAAACTGGATTCAATATGATCCGAATATTAATTGCCGATGACCATGCAATCGTCAGAAGGGGAATGAAGCAATTATTGCTGGAGCATTATCCTTTTGCCGAAATAGGGGAAGCATCAAATGTGGAAGAACTGATCAGCCAGGTTATCAGCCGTAAAGACTGGGATGTGGTGGTCTGTGATATGAATATGCCCGGTCGCAGCGGACTGGATGCCATTATGCAGATAAAGGAAATTGCCCCTGGTCTGCCGGTCCTGATTATGAGCATGTACCCGGAAGACCAATATGCACTCCGGGTGCTGAAATCCGGTGCTGCCGGTTACCTGACCAAAGAAACCATTCATGATGATATTGTAAGGGCGATTGAAACCGTCATCAAGGGTAAAAGGTATATCACACTTTCCCTGGCCGAGAAACTGGCCGAATCGGTGAACCGTGAGTCAGAAAAACCACTTCATGAGGTGCTTTCTGACAGGGAGTTTGATGTATTTAAACTGCTGGCTTCCGGACGGACCATTACTGAAATTGCCAGTCAGCTTTCCCTCAGCTCCACAACCGTCAGTACGTATCGTTCCCGGATTATGGAAAAAATGAAATTGAAAAGCAATGCTGAACTGGCGAGGTATGCGATTGAAGCGAGGTTGATCTAATTAATTCCTTTGTAGACCAAACTCTACAAATAGATGAGCTATTGTATTACAGACCCTTTACGGGTCTTTTGTTTTATTTGCTAAGCTTTACCAAACCTGATTCCTGTCCTGAAAACCATCCTTAACATATTGATTGTAGATGATAATCTGAATTTCATCAAACGGATGATCAGTATTCTTGACGACGTTAAGTACCTCAAAAAAATAAGTGTTGCCTCGGATTATGACAGCGCCATGAAAGAACTGGCTGCCGGGCTTCAGGATATTATCCTTCTTGATATTAATATGCCCGGAAAAAACGGGATTGAATTACTTCGTTATATTAAAGCAACACAGGCAGCGGCGGAAGTTGTCATGCTGACCAATCATTCAGAAACATATTACCGTGAACAGTGCGGGGAACTGGGGGCCCGTTATTTCCTGGATAAGTCAAATGATTTTCTGCAGGTGCCTGATATTGTAAATGCGTATTACCGGAATAAAATGGAAAAATGCCAATCAGAATAATATGGGGATGAACTGGAGTACAATCAAAAAAATCATCGGGGCTGTGCCTGTTTCAAAGGATAAATATATATCACTGATCAGGAATGATGGCACTATACTTTCAGCTAATTCAAGGATGATCCGTTCATTGCAAATTGGTCATCCCCGGGAAAACCCGGTCAACCTGTTCGATCTCCTGCACCCGGTAAATAAGCAGCATTTCCTTGACCAGATGAAAGAATCTGAAAAAGAAGGAGGAACTGTAAACTGTGTGGAGGCATACCTGAAAAACGGGGTGTATCATCCGATGAAATGGCATATCACCGCATTATCCACGGAGGAGACCGGAACAAGTTACCTGTGCTTTGGATACAAACTGATGGATGAAATGCGTACCCGGGAATACTACCGGCTGGGTGAAACGAATTATCAGCTGATATTTGACAACCTTGATACAGGTATCCTGTTTCAGAATGCACAGGGCGAAATCATTGCGGTGAATCAGAAGATACCGGAATTACTGAATCTGAGCCTGGAGGAGGTATACCAATTGAAAAAAATCGGGCTTCAGTGGAATAGATGCTGGAATATCTGTAATGAAAGTGGTGTGGCTGTACCCTTTGGCAGGACTTCATTTATGAAAGCCCTGCAGACCCGTAAAGGGCATTCAGAAGTATTGGTCATCCGGTTGATAAACGGAGAGCAGCGGTGGTTACACCTGAGTTCACAACCCCTCTTCAGGGATAACAGCAGTATTCCTTATGCGGTGGTTTCCAGTATTACTGACCTGACCCTGGAAAAGAAGCTGATCCGGGAACTCAAAGAGCGGAAAGCAGTGCTGAAATCATTCATGAAACAGACTCCCAACCTGGCCTGGGTGGTGGATGAGGAAGGATGCCTGTTATTTGCCAGCCGGAATTTTTATGATTTTTTCAATATTGATGAATCGGATGCAGTGCACAAAAATATACTTGAACTGGTGCCCCCGGCCATCGCCGATACACTTTATGAAACACACTTAAGAGTGCTGGAAACCGGTGAACCGGCTGACCTGATCCGGTCGGTGAAATGGGCGGATGGGTCGGACTATGTTTTTCATATCGACATATTCCCGGTAGAGGGGCTTTCAGGAAAAAAAGTGCTGGGCGGGCATGCCGTAAACCTTACTGATAAATATGAAGCGGAAAAGAAACTAAGGGATACGAATGAACGGCTGCTTCATCTGTCAAAGGCCGCGTCCAATGCTATTTGGGAATGGGATATGCAGACCGGTCAGATTTTCCGTAATGAAGCCCTGATGGAAATGATCGGTTATAACACGGATATACCCAAAGGACTTTCCTGGTGGTTACGCCGGATTCATCCGGAGGACAGAAACAGGGTAGGCGATACGGTCAAACAACGTACCGATGAAGGGAAACAGTCATGGGAAGGCGAGTACAGGTTCAAATGCGCGGATGGTGAATATAAGTACATGCGGGATAAAGGGTTTATCGTTTATGAGAATGGCCTGCCCGTAAAGATGATCGGATCCTTACAGGATGTCAGCAACATAAAAGAACTGGAAAGAATGCTGATTGAGGAGAAGCTTAAAAGGCATAAAGATGTTTCTGAAATGGTGATCCAGGCCCAGGAGAAGGAGCGGACGCAGATTGGTCATGAGCTGCATGATAATGTGAACCAGATACTGTCCTCCGCAAAATTATTCTTTGAAATGCTGCAGCCGGAATCCGGTGAACAGCTGATGTACAAATCAAAAGGCATTGAATATATAAGCCTTGCCGTGGAAGAAATCCGCAAATTGTCGCGCGAACTGGTAGCGCCCCGGCTGAAGGAAAATAACCTCATTCCCTGTATCAGTCAGTTGCTGGATGATACCCGGATGGCCAGCCTTATGGAAATACAGTTTTCGCATCAGGCGGAGTTGGATTTTATCAGTGATGGAAAAAAAGTGACCATTTTCAGAATACTGCAGGAACAGATTAAGAATATTGTCAAACACAGTGGTGCCAGCGATGTATTGGTCACCCTCGAATCAGATAATACGAATATATCGTTAACCGTCAGGGATAATGGTTCAGGTTTTGATGCCAACCAGACATTCAGGGGAATCGGATTGTCGAATATTTTTGAACGGGTTCGGTTTTATAACGGATCTGTTATGCTGGATACAGCACCCGGCAAGGGCTGTGCGCTTATTATCACTCTGCCGCTGACGGATTAATCACTTCCCTTACTGACCTCACTCATTTACTTCTTTTACTTAGCCTGCACTAAGTGCTATTTTCAGGCTATTAAGTAGAACTGCTTAAATAATAATATTTCGGGCGTTACTATTCAATTTACTTCAGGATTTGCAGTTAATTGTATTCAAATCCAATATGATACTGTGTGGATATTGACCATACAGGTATACGAATATGAAAAAGCCCCGTATCTGTGTCAACCCTTACCCTGTTACAAGGGTAGTATCCGGGTGCCAAAGGCATTTCCCCGAACCTGTTTCCTGTCACCACAGGTACAATAAAGACATTCCCCATTATTCAGTTTCTGTCGCTCATCATAAGCCCACCATCCTGTTAGCCCATGAAATATCCAGGTATTAAAGAGAAGCTACCCGTCTCCGGGGAGTTAATCAGCCCCATTTTACTGCTGAACAGCCTGCGGCTGGGTGTTTTTTTACACAGCCCGGAACTGGATTTGAAGTTTTTTAATCAAACCGCTGTCGATATAATGGGGGTTTCCAGGGCTGATCTTCAAAACAAAGTGGTTACTGTTAAAGACATGGATATCATTTTGGAAGACGGAACGACCTGTACCGAACAATTTATTCCATGCTATGTGGTTGCCCGTACCGGAAAAACAGTAGAGAACATGATACTGGGTATTCTAAGGCCTCATACAAGTGAACGGATATGGTTGCAGGTCAATGCACAGCCACTGTTGAATGATGATGGGGACGTGACTGATATTATTACCAGCTTTACAGATATTACCGCCCACAAAGCGGCAAATGACAAACTAAACAGCCTGTACCAGCACCTGGAAGTCCGGGCATTTGAAATAGCCGCAGCCAAAGCTGATCTCGAACAGTTTGTCTATGCCGCCACCCATGATCTCCAGGAACCATTAAGGCTGATCAGCAGTTTTCTTCAACTGTTGAAAATTAAGTATGAAGACCGGCTTGATCAGCAAGCAAATGAATATATCAGGTTTGCCGTGGAAGGATCAAACCGGATGAAGCGCCTCATCCTGGATTTATTGGAGTTTTCAAGAGTTTCCGGAAACGGTATGGTAATGGTTGCTGCGGATATACAGGCTATCCTGGAGGAATCCCGCCGGTCCTTGTCCCAGGAGTTGAGCAAACACAGGGCAAGGCTCTTCATCAATGAAATGCCTGTGGCTTTAGTATGCCCGCCGCTGATGGCACAGCTTTTTGAGAATATTATTGATAATGCCCTGAAATACCGGAGTGCTGAAGATCCTGTTATACATATTTCCTGCATGACGGAAGGAGACGAATGGGTGTTTAGTATTCATGATAATGGAATCGGAATTGACCCGGGATATTCGGATAAGATTTTTGATCTGTTTCACCAGCTCCACAACAATGTACAAACAGAAGGTACCGGAGCGGGCCTGGCCATCTGTCAGAAAATTGTCCGGTTGCACAGGGGAAGAATATGGGTCAGTTCAGCACCCGGCAAAGGCAGTACATTTTATTTTTCAATTCCTAAAGGAAATACCAGCAAATGAAAAAGTATAAAAAGCAAATATTGCTTTTTGTCTATGTTTCACTGCTGATCGTGGCAGTGAGCTTTACATTTATCTTAATTAATTTCAGAACACAGGTTGGTCTGCAGACAGCCAACCTGACGATTGAAAAGAACCTGATCCAGGCTGATTCGCTGATCAATAACCTGCTTCAGCTGGAATCGGATAAAAGGGGATTTCAGCTTACGTCTGATATCAGTTACCTGAAAAATATTTACCGTATCCGTTCCGGCTGTGACCGGAATATTTTCAATCTCCGGGAAAAGGCATTGAATAATGATGACCAGGTGCTGATCGGGCGGATAGATACATTGGTAAGAATACGGCTTTCAAATATGGATAGCGGGTTATTGTTATTCCGTACTGCCGGGGCTGATGCAGCCAAGGAATTTATGCAGCAGCAATCAAGAAGAAACACCCGTGAGGTACTGGTAAAGCAACTGAATTTACTCAAGACCAGTTTCCTGAATGAACTGGATCTGAATACAAAGGATATTAATACACGAAATTTCCGGAATACAGCAGGTATTGTGATGGTACTGGTGATTTTTATCATGT
>CAZYTV010000082.1:0-8673 GCA_964650455.1 uncultured Chitinophaga sp.
GGAGATTAGCAGGGTAACTCATAATCAATGATTTTGAGTTGCAAACCTAAGGAAAATCGGGAAAAGAAAAGGAGTCTTAAATCAGGCAGCCGGATTATTTCACCGGAATATTTGTACCGTTCATGGCAAGATTTACGCCATTGGTCGGGAAACGCTTTTACAATACTATAACACGAGGGTATCTTTGCCCTTCAAATTACAAAAACCATTAATAATGAGAAAGTTAGTATTGATTTTTTTGAGCGCCATCACCTTATCCTTTTCGGCGTCTGCTCAGAAAATATCAGGTGTGGTAAAGGATGAACAGGGAAAAGGACTCGAGAAAACAACCATATCCCTGCTCCGCACCAAAGATTCTTCCGTAATCAAACTGGCAGTGACCGGAAAGGATGGTCAGTTTAGTATTGAAACCAGCGCTGGCAGCTATCTGCTGAGTGCTTCTCATATCGGGTATAGTACCCAATATTCAAAATTGATTGATGCCAGTACGGATGTAACGGTTCCGGAAATACTGTTGGTAAAAGCAGCCACAAACCTGCAGGGGGTTACAGTCAGTTCCCAAAAGCCCGTCATTGAAGTAAAGGCAGACAAAACCATCCTGAATGTGGAAGGAACGATCAATGCGGTGGGTAATGATGCCCTTGAACTGCTCCGCCGTGCCCCCAGTGTAATGGTGGATAAAGATGATAATATCAGCCTGGCGGGTAAAAACGGGGTGCAGGTCTATATTGACGGGAAGCCTTCTCCGCTTGCCGGTTCCGACCTGGCCAATTACCTGAAAAGTATGCAATCGTCCCAGATCGAAGCGATAGAAATCATTACCAATCCTTCTGCGAAATATGAAGCAGCCGGCAATGCAGGGATCATCAATATCAAACTGAAGAAAAATAAATCGTTCGGCACCAACGGTTCGTTGAATGCCGGCTATGTGCAGGGAACTTATGCCAAGGGTACCGGGGGTATCAACCTTAATCACCGGAATAAAAGTGTAAATGTTTTCGGTAATTACAATTACAACAAGGGTAACTACCTGATGAATATGAACTCAACACGTAAGCAGTTTGACACCCTGTTCTTACAGAAGAACGAAATTTTGTTCCGGAATAACACGCATGGATTTAAAGCAGGGTTGGATTATTTTATTGATAAGAATAGTACAATTGGCGCGATGGTGAATGGAAATATTGCCAGCAATGATTTAAATACTTCAGGGCCTATGTCGTTTATCTATATGCCAACCGGGCAAACAGACCGTATCCTGAAAGCCACCAATCACAATGATATGGAACGGGATAACCTGAATGCCAACCTGAACTACCGTTATGCAGTAACCGGAGGATCAGAGCTGAATATCGATGCAGACTACGGATTTTTCAAGATCGGGTCTGAGCAATTTCAGCCCAACTACTATTACCTGGCCAACGGAACCACCGAAACCAGCCGCGCTGTTTATAATATGATCGCGCCAACGGATATTAACCTGTTTTCGGTTAAGACTGATTATGAAAAGAACTACAAAGGCGGTCGTCTTGGTATTGGCGGAAAAATCGGTGTGGTGAACTCGGACAATGATTTCCAGCGTTACGATGTATTTACGTCCGGTAAAGTGCTGGATACATTAAAGAGCAACCGTTTTAAATACAAGGAAAACATCAACGCACTGTATATTAATTATAATAAGCAATATAAGAAAGGGTTCATGCTGCAGTTTGGTCTCCGGGCAGAGAATACCCATTCAAGAGGTAACTCTACCGGGTTCAAACAGGTAAACAATGTGATGGTGCCTTATGATTCCACCTTCAGCAGGGATTATACCAACCTGTTTCCCAGTGCCGCTTTTACATTGAATAAAAACCCGATGAAGCAGTGGACGTTTTCTTATTCACGCCGTATTGACCGTCCGGCCTACCAGGACCTGAATCCATTTGAGTTTAAACTGAATGAGTATTCCTATATGAAAGGGAATACCCGTTTACAGCCGCAGTACACGAATAGTTTTGATATCACCCATATCTATAAGTACCGACTGACCACCAAACTGACCTACAGTCATGTGAAGGATATTTTCGCAATGATTCCGGATACGATTGACAAGACCAAGACGTTTATGACTAAAAAGAACCTGGCCACACAGGATGTGGTGGCACTGAATATCAGTTATCCTTTCCAGTATAAATGGTACAGTTTCTTTGCTTCACTGAATTCCAATTATTCCCATTATGTGGCGGATTTCGGCGGTGGGAACCGGAAAGTAAACCAGGAAGTTTTTTCCCTGACTTACTTTATGCAAAACAGCTTTAATCTTGGTAAAGGCTGGACCGGTGAACTAAGCCTGCTTTACATTTCTCCTTCCGTATGGCAGGGCCTGATCCGCTCCGAAGCTATGGGTACCGTGGATGCAGGGTTGCAAAAAGTATTATTTAAAGGAAAGGCCAATGTCAAAGTGGCGATCAGCGATATTTTCCAAACAATGAAATGGGGCGGTACCACCGATTTTGCCGGGGTGAGCAGTCATTTTAACGGCGGAGGCGAAATGCCCCAGTTCAAACTGAATTTCAGTTATCGTTTTGGTAACAGCCAGGTAAAAGCAGCCCGTTTGCGCAAGTCTGCCATTGAAGAGGAGCGGAAGAGGGCGGAAGGTGGCGGACAACAGGGGGGAATAGGGAATCAGTAACCAGTTAGTAGCCGGTAGTTAGTAGTTAGTAGTCAACAGCCCCTGCTGAGCGCATAAACCAGAAGAGCATAGATTATTTCTATGCTCTTCTGGTTTGTATATGAACAACTATTCTTAGAAGGTTAAATCATAAATAAGGTTCCGTTATTAGTTTTTTCTGAATGCTTTAATCTCCTAAAATAACGTAGTGCTGCTATTTCTCGCTGCGCTCGAAATCGGAATTGTTCCTAAGATAGCTTATGTCTCTCGCTTTACGGGTTCTCTCGTACTTCGTACTTCTAACTTCGTACTTCTAACTTCGTACTTTCTTTCTCTTTATCAGCTTCGCCTTCAAGATCACCACATTTTCAACGGGCCGGTCGCGGTCGGCGGCTTTACTGGTGGGGACCGCGGCGATTTTTTCGATCACTTCGATTCCTTTGACCACTTCCCCATACACCGTATAGTTCTGGTCGAGATGGGGTACTCCGCCAAGGGTCTTATAAACTTCCCGTTGTCCGGCTGGAATCTTTCGTTTTAAACGATAGGTTTCTACTGAGTCGAGACCAGCATCGGTGAATACTTTTCCCTGGGTAAGGTAAAACTGGCTGCCGCTGCTGGCTTTTTCAGGATTGTTGTCACGGGCGGCAGCAATGACTCCTTTTTTATGAAAGAGAGTGGGTCTGAATTCGGCGGGTACAGTGTAAGAGGGGCCGCCATTGCCAAGGGGCTTACCAGCCGGGGCCGTCTTACTGTCTGGATCACCGCCCTGGATCATAAAATTTTGAATCACGCGGTGAAATAAAACGCTGTCGTAAAAACGGGTCTTTACCAGTTTCAGAAAATTATCCCGGTGCAGGGGAGTACTATCAGAAAGCCGGATCACGATATCACCCATACTTGTTTGAAGCAGGACATCTCTTTTTTTTCGGTCTTTTTTAGTAACCACGCTATCGGGTTGGGCAAAAACCGCCAGGGCCATACACAGGCTGGTGAAAGCGAGCAGGATTTTTTTCATATTCATTGTTTCGTTGGTCAGAATCCGGTTTGTTCAAAATAGAGCAGCACATGGTCTTTCAGGAAATTTTCCTGGTCTATCGTATTCATCTCCGGCATGGGTTTCAGTTGTTTAAAATGAGGCCACCCGTCTTCGTCCACCGTTTCCAGTTCATAATACCCGCTATTCGACAGCAGGGAACAAACGGCCACATGCATCAGGTCCTGTTTCTGTTCTTTAGTGAATTTTTCTTTTATATCGCCGAACTCCTGGATACCGATCAGGAATAAAATGGTCTCCATATCGGGTTTTTTGCCAAAGCGTTCCACCATTTTGGCTTCGAGGTCCCACCAGCGCTGCTGCAGATCATCTTTTGCTAACATGCGGCAAAGATAAAGAGGGAAGGGCTCTCCTGAGCGTGGCAAAAACATTGGCCGGAATCAGAATATGATACAGGCCCACTGGTTATCTTTGCGCAAAATTCAGCAAGATGTTACAATTACAGGTATTACGGCAAAATCCACAGGGAGTAAAAGAGAAATTAGCGGTTAAACATTTTGGTGATTTGTCGGTGGTGGATACCGTCCTGGCCCTGGATGAAGAACGAAAAAAACTACAACTGGAATTTGATAACAGCCAGGCTAAACTCAACAGCACCTCCAAGGAAATCGGGGTACTGATGGGGAAGGGTCAGCAAGAGGAGGCCGAGGCCAGGAAACAGGAGGTGGCTGCATTGAAAGTTTCCCAGCAACCCATTACAGACCGGCTGGCTGAGGTGGAGAAGCAGTTGCAGGATGAACTGGTTAAACTGCCCAACCTGCCCTCAGACCTGGTTCCCGCAGGAAAGCATGCGGCCGATAACGTAACTGTGAAAGAAGGCGGCGCAAAACCTGAACTCTATGCTGAAGCAATGCCACACTGGGACCTGATTAAAAAGTATGATATTATCGATTTTGAAACCGGTGCAAAAATTACCGGGAGTGGTTTCCCCTTGTATAAAGGAAAGGGAGCTAAACTGCAGCGGGCATTGATTTCTTATTTTCTCGATTATAACACGGCCGCCGGCTATACCGAATACCTGCCCCCGCTGATGGTGAATGAAATGTCTGCTTACAGTACAGGTCAGTTGCCGGATAAGGAAGGCCAGATGTATTATATGCCTGCGGATAATTTTTATATGATACCGACAGCAGAAGTACCGGTGACTAATATTTACCGGGATGCCATGCTGAAAGAAACAGACCTGCCCATTAAAATGACCGCGTATACACCCTGTTTCCGTCGGGAAGCAGGAAGTTTTGGCGCAGATGTGCGGGGATTGAACCGGCTTCATCAGTTCGATAAAGTGGAAGTCGTTCAGATTGTACATCCGGATTCGAGTTATGAAGTGCTGGAAGGTATGGTTGCCCATGTTGAGGGTTTGCTGCAATCCCTGCAGCTCCCATATCGTATTCTGCGCTTATGCGGGGGCGATATGAGTTTTACTTCCGCGCTTACTTACGATTTTGAAGTGTATAGTGCAGCTCAGCAAAAATGGCTGGAAGTTAGTTCCGTGAGTAATTTTGAAGCTTTCCAGGCCAACCGGATGAAAGTGCGTTTTAAAGATGAAAAAGGCAAGCCGCAACTGGCGCATACATTGAACGGAAGTTCCCTGGCATTACCCCGGATAGTGGCCGCATTACTCGAGAATAACCAGGCCACGGATGGTATTCACCTGCCGGCTGTATTACAACCTTATCTTGGTTTCACGACTATACAGTAACGCTTCGCAAGTAATATCGTTTATTATTCAGTTAACATAAACATTTGTGAAAAGACAGGAGATCATATATCCCTGTCTTTTTCTTTTGCAGTTTTGCGGCACTAAAACCTACATCATGAAGAAAAATTTATTATTTCTGATTACCGGAGCTGTTCTTTCATTTTCAGCAGGAGCCCAGTTTGCCAAAGGGGATAAGGTACTGGGAGCGGGATTGAGTTTTCAGCACAGTATTAATGAATCTAATGCAGGGGCTTCTCCATATATAGGGAAGTCTAACAGTGGCAGTATTTCACTAGACCTTGGATTTGCTTCTCGTGAACACAGGCTGAGTGGTTTTTATATTAACGCTGGTTATGGAAAATCAACAAATGAGTATTCAACTATGCCTTTTTTAAACAACAGCACGGATTATTTCAGCGCCGGGGGTGGTTTTTTTACCAGGCGTTATCAATCGATCGGGAAAAACTTTTTCCTGTTTGCGGAGGGCCGGGCAGGTATCGATTATGGCAAACAAAATAATTCAAACAGCAATACCGGGAAACGTACCACTGTAAACGTGCAGGCAGGTCTTTTCCCGGGTATATCGTATAAGACGGGGAAACACTTTTTACTCGATCTGCGGTTTGGGGATTTTGTGAGTCTGGGGTATAACCATATAACAGATAAGGGTGTGGGGAATACCAAAACCGAGCAATCAAATTTTGGTTTCAGTTCAAGTCTTGGACTGGGTTACCTGCAGAATATTGGCATCGGGGCCAGGTGGATCATTCCTGCCGGAAAGAAGTAATGTCGTGCTGAAAAGTTAATGAAGACGGTCATTGATAAAAGGCTGTTCGTTTAAAGGAAAAATCTTCCCTGCTTTGCGGGACAAAAAAGAAGCGGTCCGGAATAACCCGGACCGCCCTTATATTTAGGGTTGTTCTGGCCGATTAAGGTTGAGCAAAGCTGTTACGGGCTCCGCCGGAAGCAAATACAGCCAGCATGCGGCTGCGCTGACCCACGCTGAACATGTACATACAGGCATCGTCTGAATAGTCCATGTAGTTCATGGTCATTTCAACCGGTGTGCCGGTACAGGTGCTGGTATGTCCGGCTGCAGGACAACCATAATTGGCTGTATTATGCAGTGGTGTATCGCCTACCTGGTCGTTGCCACAGGTGGCATCTCCCCAGATATGACGCAGGTTCATCCAGTGACCCACTTCGTGAGTGGCAGTTCTGCCTTTATTGAATGGTGCGGCAGCGGTACCTACCCTGCCAGTTGCGTTATTATCCAGTACAACTCCATCGGTTGAAGATGCACCACCGGGAAACTGGGCATAACCTAAGATGCCGCCACCCATATTGCAAACCCAGATATTGAGTTTGGTAGTCGGGCTTGTCGGTGCAATACCCTGGGCACTTTTTTTCATGGCGTTATTAGTGCTCCAGCTTGTTTTTGTGGTGGAACGGCGAACCACCGCATCCAATACAAAACGAACACCGATATCAGCTGCTTTTACGGTATTGTAAGTCGAAGTAAGATTGTGATCCGCGTTAGTGCCTTCAAAGTCTTCATTCAGTACATCAATCTGTGATTGTAACTGGGTAAGTGAAACATTTTCTGCAGTGGTACGGTACAAAACATTAAATACAACAGGGATTTCAATCATCCCGTTGACCAGCCTGAATTGTTCCGGATGAGCGATCACCCGCTGTGTAAAATCTTCAATCTCAGCCATCCGTTGCCCTAAAGAGGGATCTGCTTTTAATTGTTCTGCTAAAACATCTGCAGCGGCACAATGACGCTGGGTGGCAAGCACATCATCAGCAGGAACATCTTCTGTTTTAGAACCGGATTTGTTACAGCTCATCATCAATAATAAGCTGCCTGCAAGCAAGACGAGTGATCTCTTCATAAATAAACTGGTTTGGTTATGTGAGTAAAGTTGACTGAACAATTTATCCGTTTTTTTTATATATGAAGAATACCTGTCTGTCTTTTATTGCAACAAGGTGTCTGATTTCATAAAAATCGGGCTTTTACTAATATCCTTATTTTTAAGCGATGGTAAATAAAACAATGATTGTCGTGGGTTTGCTGATTATCTTCTTGTCTTGTACACGCAAAACAATTCCTCAGATACCGGAAAGAGCCAGTACTCCCATGTCAGTCAAAACTGAAGCTGATCTGAAAGCTGATCCGGTGAAAGGGAAGCAGGTTTTCATGGAAGGATGTAAACGTTGTCATGGTTTGCCGGAGGCTGGCCAGTTTAATCGTAGCCGCTGGGAGGCAGTACTTCCTGCTATGATCCGTAAAGCGGGACTGAATACACAGGAAGCAGCGGACATCCGTGAATACATTAATTGTAACCTGATCAAAAGCTGATCAGGTTTTCAGCTTTTTTATTCTGTTATTCATAATACTGAACCATAAAGGGGGTACCAGTGCCAGCAGCATCATGCCGGGATAACCAGTTGGCATTTGCGGGGAATGGTCATGATGACGTAAGACCTGGTATTTCCGGCTGGCCATATAATGATGGTCAGAGTGCCGGCTCAGTTCAAATAGCATCAGGCGTCCGATCACATGATCACTGTTCCAGCTGTGCTCCGGCATCGCTCTTTCATATTTCCCCTCCAAGGTAGCTTTACGTTGCAGTCCGTAGTGCTCGATATAATTAACCGTTTCGAGTAAAAGTATACCGATCACCGCGGCGGCCAGGAAGTACAGGGAAATGAGTCCGCCAAATTTCCAGAATATGATACCAATGAACAGCGCCTGGATAATATGAAACTGTATCATCTCATTTCGTAAAGAGATGAGAGGCTTACCTTTTTTACTTTGTTCTTCATTCGCAATATGCCAGGCACTGAGGTAACTGAATATGATGGTCCGGAAGTAAAAAAGGTAGATCATTTCACCATATCGGGCAGAACTGGGATCTTCAGGGGTGGCCACCCGTTTATGATGGCCTTTATTATGCTCGGTGAAAAAATGCATGTAAAGAGAGGTAAGCAGCAAGGCCTTTGCCAATGTTTGTTCAGGTACATTGACCCGGTGTCCGAGTTCATGTCCTACATTGATACCGAAAACCCCGCAAAGCAGTCCCATGACCCAAATCCGCCCGGCAATATCCACGGGGGCCAGGTTGAGATCAAGCATGGAATACAGGAATTTTACCAGCAGTACATATTGAATGATAACAATAGCATAGAGCAGGATATCATAGGTCGGGTCATTTTTGGCCAGCTCCTCTTCAGCGGCAGTCATATTCCCCG
>CAZYTV010000082.1:8683-16065 GCA_964650455.1 uncultured Chitinophaga sp.
AATAATTCAATAACGGGGATAAATACCCAGGCCCATAAAAGGGGTAGCCAGATCTGCCACCCGGTAATTGAAAAAGAGTGCCAGGCGCCAATATAAATGATAAAAGGGGAGAGATATTTAAAGGCTTTGATGTTCACAGTAGTAATTTTAACAGTCCGGAACTAAAAATAAGATAAGTTTTGCAGCGTTAATACCAATATCCTGTAACCTTTTTAAACTAATAAGCATCAATTAAGTCTGACACTTAAATATTTCACACATGCCGGCAAAGAACCAGTTAAGGAACCAGCACCTGATGTGGAGGGCCGGGTTTGGCCCTGCCGTTGAACAATTAGGCGATCTGTCCAAATACACCCCCCAGCAATTCTACAAAGCCCTCGTAAAAGCGGCAGATAAAAAACCTGATTACATTGATGTGGCCGATGACTTTCTGAAAGGCCTGGTGATGGGTATTGAGGAAGTGGGCCGCCAGCAGAAAAAGGAACTGGATGCCGATGAACGAAAGAAAGTACAGCAAAAAAACCGGGAAGGGGTACGTAACCTCAATATGTACTGGTTGCATGAAATGGTCAATACCTCTGCCCAGCTCAGGGAAAAAGCCGCGTTCTTCTGGCATGGCCATTTTGCCTGCCGCAACCTGAATGTGTTTTACCAGCAGGGCCTGCTGGATATTATCCGCCGCAATGCACTGGGAAACTTCCGCACCTTATTGAAGGAAGTGTCCCGCTCAGCCGCGATGCTGAACTTTTTAAATAACCAGCAGAACAAAAAAGACCATCCCAATGAAAATTTCGCCCGGGAAGTAATGGAACTCTTTACCCTGGGCCGGGGCAACTATACTGAAAATGATATTAAGGAAGCTGCCCGTGCCTTTACAGGCTGGGGAGCCAATCTGAAAGGAGAATTCCAGTTTCGCCGCTTCCAGCATGATTTCGGTACCAAGACCGTACTGGGTAAGACCGGCAATTTTGATGGGGAGGAAGTACTGGATATATTACTTGCCCAAAAACAAACCGCCCTGTATATCACGCAAAAGGTCTATAAGTTTTTTGTGAATGAAAAACCGGACACTGAAAAGATCAACTGGCTGGCCGACCGGTTTTACAAAAATGATTACTCGATCAGTCTGCTGATGGAGGATATATTCACCAGTGACTGGTTTTATGAGGATAAAAACATAGGCGCTCAGATCAAATCCCCGGTGGAATTATTGGTGGGTATACAACGGATGCTGCCCATGAAACTGGAAAACGAGGAAGCCCTGATGCTGTTGCAGCGGGTACTTGGCCAGATGTTGTTTTACCCGCCCAATGTGGCCGGCTGGCCCGGTGGACGTAACTGGATCGACAGTTCTTCGCTGATGATGCGGATGCGGATACCCCAGCTGATCAATGATGTGGATGAAATGAATGTAAAGGCGAAAGATGATGATGATACGATGATGGGAATCAAAAATGTCCCGAAAATGCCGGGTATGAAGAAACAACAGATCAATGCCAATGTGGACTGGTCGCCGTTTGTAAAACATTATGAAAGTATTCCGAGGGAAAAGCTGGCTTCGTCTGTCAGCAGTTTTTTGCTGCAAACAAAATCATCGGTGAGTAACGAGCTGATCACCCGCTTTTCAGATCAGACCGGCCGGGAGAATTTTATTAAGACAGCAACGATACAGGTGATGAGCACGCCGGAATACCAACTCTGCTAAAGTACGAAGTTAGAAGTACGAAGTTAGAAGTACGAAGTACGAAGGTTTCTGCCGGAGTGAATGTTTCTGCTTTGAGGATTCGTACTTCGTACCTCGTACTTCGTACCTCGTACTTCGTACTTCGTACCTCGTACTTCGTACTTTGTACCTCGTACTTTGTACTTCTGGTTTAGTGCTTTGTTAATCAGATAAACTTTTTTTAGCATGATCTTCAAAAGAAAACAATTCATCCAGCTTAGTTCCT
The DNA here is from genome assembly GCA_964650455.1 of uncultured Chitinophaga sp. Lineage (GTDB taxonomy): Bacteria > Bacteroidota > Bacteroidia > Chitinophagales > Chitinophagaceae > JJ008. The sequence continues at coordinate 10,633 of CAZYTV010000082.1, forward strand.
TAGCCACCGCAACCCTGATGGTGCCCAAATTCCTGAAGGCATTTGAAAGTCCGGCCCGGGTAATGCCCGGTAATAAAGTGGTGGTGATCCTGCAACTGAGCGGTGGCAATGACGGACTGAATACTGTGATCCCTTACCGGAATGATCTGTATTATAAAGCGAGACCGCGCCTGGGGATTGTCCGGGATAAAGCTTTATCCCTTACAGATGAAACGGGATTACACCCGGCCCTGACCGCTTTCAAAGGATTCTATGATGATGGCAGCCTGGCCATCTTAAATAATGTGGGTTATCCCAATCCTGACCGTTCACATTTCCGCAGTATGGATATCTGGCATACCGCCAGCCAGAGCAACGAGTACTGGAACCAGGGATGGGTGGGCCGTTACCTGGATGCCCAGTGCAATGGCTGTGATAAACCTACTCAGGCTATTGAACTGGATGATGTGCTGAGCCTGGCGCTGAAAGGGGAAAACATCAAAGGCATTGCAGTAAAAGATCCCCGTCGTTTATATGGTACGGCCAATGAAAAGTTTTTCCGGGAAGTGATGAAGAACCATACCGATGAACCTGGTGAACAGCCCGTGGATTATCTCTATAAAACAATGGCTGAAACATTGTCCAGCGCGGATTATATTTTCCAGCAAAGCCGGCTGCACCCCACCAATGCAGAGTATCCAAAGACCGATCTCGGTAACAGCCTGAAGACGATTGCTTCCCTGATTTTTTCAGAAATCAATACCAAAGTGTACTATGTGTCCCTGGGCAGTTTTGATACGCATATCAACCAGGAAGCCCAGCAGCAGCGTTTGTTTACCGAAATGAATGATGCGGTAAAGTCCTTTGTCAATGACCTGAAAGGGCAACACCGTTTTGATGATGTATTATTATTTACCTTTTCCGAATTTGGCCGCCGGGTAGCGCAAAACGCCAGTGGCGGAACCGATCATGGTACAGCCAATAATATGTTCCTGTTAAGTGGCGGACTGAAGCAGAAAGGGGTGCTGAATGCCATGCCCGACCTGTCCAGCCTGAATGAAGGGGATCTGAAGTACCAGGTGGATTTTAAAAATGTGTATGCGACTATATTGAACAAGTGGCTGAAGGCGGATGATCAGGCGATTTTGAGCAGGAAGTATGATTACCTTAATTTCATTTAGTGAGTGGTGAGAAGTCAGAATGAGTAATGTCCGAAGTTAATAAAAGCATTGAACCCTTCGAATTCCGGAGGTTTCAATGCTTTAGTGCTGTTCAGCCAGCTACCTGCCTTTGCCGGCCGGCCGGCTCATTACTGATTACTCATTACTCATCCTTCAGTTCACCCCTTTTTCTTTCATCACTTTATTCAGCCATTTCAGCAATACAAAGAGAAAGACAGCGGCGGCACCCAACAATATAAAATTCAGCCAGAAATAATCGGTCTTGTCTTCGTATTCATCCCACTTACTGGCGAGGATACCACTGAGTTTATTACCAATAGAAGTGGACAGAAACCAGCCACCCATCATCAGGGACGTGATACGGACCGGGCTGAGTTTGGAAACCAGGGATAAGCCCATCGGGCTGAGGAATAGTTCACCAATCGTTACCACCCCGTAACTGCCCACCAGCCACCATACACTTACTTTTTCTGTTCCGTTATTCCCCGCTTTTACGGCCGCCACCATGACGAGTACGGATAAAGCGGAGATCAGTAAACCGAAAGCGATCTTGGTGGGGGTGGAAGGTTCTTTTCCTTTCCGCCGTAACCAGGTAAAAAAGGCAACTACCAGGGGAGTGAGTGCAATCACCCAGAAGGGATTTATAGATTGGGATAAACTGGGTAACCAGGCTTTAACCTCGGCTCCTGCTGCCGGCAGTCTATCGGGGGCCACATTTTTAAAATAAGAAGGATAGCCCAGTTCTTTAACTTCTTTGCCTTCGGTATCACGCACTTTACGGAACTGGTGATCCAGTTTGGTGACAGAATCCAGTTTATACGTGGTATTTACCGGTTTGTCCGTTTGTTTTAAGGCAGCCAGGAAATTGCCGGTCATGCCACTTACTTCGCGATCGGTATAACGGCTGGCCCAGGTATTGAGGGCAGAACCATTTTGTTTGAAGATGGCCCAGAATAAAATCACTACAGCAAATATGGAAAGCATGGCGCCAATGGCCGGACGTTCTTCTTTACTGCTGCGTAAAAGTAATATTGTATAGAATACGCAGACCGGTATACAGGCAAAGATGAATGCGTCGGTGGAATTGGAATCAAAAATATAACCTTCTGTGCCTTTGATAAACCAGCCGATCACACCGAACAGGATCGAAGGCAGGATGACCATCGCGAGAATCTGCCAGAGCGGCATATCGCCGGGCTTCAGTGGTTTGCGTACATCATACGCTTTGTAATGACGGGTGCCTGCAATAAAAGTGATCACCCCGATAAACATCCCCACGCCGGCCGCTGCAAAAGCGGCACCCCAGCCGATCATAGTGTACAGGGCTGCTCCAAAGAAATTACAGATAAAGGCTCCCACATTGATCCCCATATAAAAAATATTGTACCCTTCATCTTTCTGGTGCATGTGTTCCGGGGTGGAATATACATTGCCCAGTAGGGTGGAGATATTGGGTTTAAAAAAGCCATTGCCTATAATCACCAGGGACATGGACACATAGAGCATCGTGATATTATGGATGCCCATCATGCAATAACCAATACCCATCAGTAATCCGCCCATGATGATCGAGCGGCGGTAACCCAGGTAACGGTCAGCGATCAGTCCGCCCAGGAAAGGGGTAAAAAATACCAGGGCGATAAACGTGCCATAGAGACTGGCCGATTCTTTTTCATCCATATTGAATCCATCGGCAGCGTCTTTCAGGTAGAGGGTGAAAATACCGATCATCAGGTAATAGCCAAAGCGTTCCCACATTTCAGAGAAAAACAGGAAGGGCAGGGCTCTCGGGTGTTTCTTCCACATGATGCAATGTTTAAATGGAAAGATAATACAGGAAATGTTAGTGGAATAAAAAAAGGTGATAACATTTGTCATCACCTTTTTTACTTCTTGAAGCAATTCGTTTATCTGAGGCCGTGCATTTTTTTCTTCAGCATCGGGGTTGCCAGGAATAATAATATGGCAGCCACCCCGGCAAAGCCAACAAATACCATAAAGTAAGTGTGCATATTATCAATCTTGATTCCAAACAGCGAAGGAAAAGGTTTGGTGGATTTGGGATCGGGGTAAAGTGAACTCATGAATCCGGCCAGTTTATTACCGGTTGCAATAGCCAGGAACCAGATACCCATCATCAATGAAGTGAAACGTCCGGGTGTTAATTTGTTCACCATGGATAAGCCGATCGGGCTCAGGAATAATTCACCAACGGTATGCAGAAAATAAAGACCGGTTAACCAGATAATACTGGCACCTGCAGTAGGAATATCATTAGAGCCAAAGGAAATGAAGAGGAAGCCGGCGGCCAGTAAACCCAGTCCGAGCGCTTGTTTCAGCGGAGCAGGAGGTGCAATTCCTTTGCGGGCAAGACCCGTCCACATAGAAGCAAAAATGGGAGCAAGGATGATGATAAATCCGGCATTAAAACTCTGGAAGAAACTGGCGGGCATTTCCCAGCCAAGTACCATTCTGTTGGTTTGCTCATCGGCAAAGAAGGTGAGTGAGGCCCCCGCCTGTTCAAAACACATCCAGAAGAAAATGACAAATACCATAATGATGATAATCACCCACAGCCGGTCTTTTTCAATTTTCGTGAGTGATTTGTCGGTAATAATGGTAAGTGGGGCAATCAACGTCATGCCATAGATCATGGAGCCCCATATATCCACACCTGCAACAAAATAAAGTAAACTGAAAACGATGGCAATACCCCCGAAGAGGATGGTCAGTTGTTGGGTGGAAAGGCTGGTATCGCCAATATCAGTGCTGTCAGCCGATTTATTAGGAGTCACACCCAGTTGTTTTCCATTCGGATCTATTACATATTTATTCTTGGTATAGTAAAAAATGACCAGTCCGATCAGCATGCCGATACCCGCTGCCAGGAAGCCCCATTTAAAGTCAATTTTTTCACCAAGGTATCCGCAAAGTAACGGGGCAACGAATGCACCCGCATTGATACCCATGTAAAAAATGGTATACGCCGCATCCTTTCGGATATCATTTTCAGTATACAGTTGCCCCACCATCGTAGAGATATTCGGTTTGAAGAAACCATTACCGAAGATCAGGGCAGCCAGTCCGCCCCACATCAGGGTGGTGGCCAGTCCTATATTTGTGTGGGCCATAGTGGCACTGAAAAACATAAAAAACTGGCCTATTGCCATCAGGATACCTCCTACAAAGATGGATTTCCTGTTTCCCCAGTAACGATCTGCCACATAACCGCCGATGAGCGGCGTGAGGTAGACCAGACCTGTATAACTACCATAGATATTGGAGGCAAGGGCTTTGTCTCCGTTGAAAAGCATATTCGTCATGTATAAAGCGAAAATGGCCCGCATGCCATAGTAGCTGAAACGTTCCCAGAATTCAGTCGCAAACAATACATATAAACCTTTTGGATGTCCTTTTTGAGTAATAGCTTCCGGCATAAAGAGTAGTTTTGTTGATTAAAATCAGCGTCTGTTACTATTAGCAATCCCCAAAATACAGAAATTTAACCACCCGCAAATTTTTTCAGTTTATCTTTAGTCGTCGTACCTGATATTTGCAAATACTTAGAAACCAACCGACCGAATGCGCATCTTATTATTAGGCTCCGGAGGCAGGGAAAATGCCCTTGCCTGGAAACTGGCTCAAAGCCCCCGTTGTGAAAAACTCTTTATTGCTCCCGGTAATGCAGGTACTGCCCGTTTTGGCCAAAACCTGGATATTTCGCTCACTGATTTTGAAACGATCCGTAATGCCTGTATCGCTGAAAAGATTGATATGGTGATTGTGGGACCCGAAGAACCGCTCGTAAAAGGAATCACAGATTTCCTGATCACCAGCAAATCCCTGGCCGGGCTGGATATAATTGGACCCGGTAAAGCCGGCGCCCAGCTCGAAGGGAGTAAGGCCTTTGCCAAAGCCTTTATGATGCGTCATAATATACCCACGGCAGCCTACCGGGAATTTACACTCGATAATTATACAGAAGGGGTGGAATACCTCCGGCAGCATACACTTCCCATTGTTTTAAAAGCCGATGGTCCTGCCGCCGGTAAATCAACTCATCGTCTTTTTGCGGCGGGCCGAGGCGGTGGTAGTAGATCGCCTGTCCCGCCAGGGCGGCTTCGAGCACCTTGTTCACGGGCGGCTCGGGGTAGCGCGAATAAAAGAACCCGCGCGAGTCGTGCGTCCAGGACACGTCCGAGAACCGCACCCATTGCACTTCATCGGCCCGGTCTTCGCCGGTCACGAGGTCGCGGACGCGGATGGTTTCCCA
>CAZYTV010000083.1:0-3037 GCA_964650455.1 uncultured Chitinophaga sp.
TGAAGGTAAAATTGAAGAATAATCACAGAAGCGAGTATAAGTAAAAAGTAACTTTATTAATGAAATTTAACTAAAAATACAAATATCAAAAGTAAAAATGGCAGTCTGAATCGTTGAAAGAACTTTACTGGCAGTGCAGTTTAAAACACCAGGTTATTTCTGCGTTTTGCCTGCTGCCAACTGTAATCTGTGGCCTGATTACGTCACCTCCCCGCTTTAGGTCCTTTTAACTTTTGAATTTTGACTTTTGATTTTCTTACTACTTCCTCCTCCCCAACAAAAACTTCTCCCTGATCACATCCTGCACATGCACCCCGCTGATTTTGCTTTCCAGCCAGGAAATCACATCGAGATATGCAAAGGCACGTGCTTCCAGCGGATTGCCCTCGTACTTTTTAAGCTTGATTAATAACTTTTCAAATTCCGGTTTTAACGCCCGGGCCCCCACGCTGAACGAACGGCGCAGGAAGGTAAACATCTCTTCTTCCACCTTACTCAGGTTACCCATTTTGGCCATATACCGGTAGACTGATTTGATGAGGTATTCAAGCAGGTCAAAATTACCCAGCTCATAATGAGCAATCAGGTGCAGCAAACGTGCATAACACTGCAGGTCGGTGCGGAGATCACCCTTCTGGTTAATGATCCGGTTGAGATAATCAATGGCTTTCTCATTGTTCCCGCTGCCAAAATACAAAGACGCAATCTTATAATAGAAGACCAGCACCCGGTGTGTATCCAGGTAAAGTCCGTATTCCTTGAGCATTTCTTCCAGGAATGGCACCAGCCTTAATCCCTTGGTGAATGTGCCCCTTAAGAAATACAGGTTGAGCCGGGCCGTATATAAATACTGGTAGGCAAGTATCCTGTTGTTTTCATTTTCCTTTAAATGCTTTTGCTTGACAAAAAGCTCAAACTGTTTAATACTCTGGGCCAGTTGCTCATGATTCAACAGGGTAAACTCCGCACTCATGAGGTTATGCATCCCCTTGATATAATTGGCTGTCTCCACTTTCAGCAGTCCCGGGAAATCGGCAAACAGGTTTACCCAGCGCTGAGAGAAATGATAGTACTGTTCAAAATCCTGCCGGATAAATGCATACCACACATAAGCCTGGTATAAATACAACTGCTCATAAAACCCATTTGCCTTTCCGGCTCCGGGAGGAAGGTGCTTATCGAAAAAGGATTCCACACTTTTAATATCCCTTTCATTCCGGGCATGGCCATGTTTGATATACCAGCTGTATAACTGCAGCGCCAGGTTGGAAAGATTATTCACCATGGTCAGTTGCGCATCCACCAATTCAGATTCCTCGCTCAGCCGGTCGGCCCGGTCCTGCATACTGCGGGTGATATAAAGTGTCTCGATCTTTTTTTCAAAAAAAAGGGCCTGCTGCAAAAAAGTAAGTTGCTGGTATGACCGTGCGGTCTCTTTCAGTCTTTCCAGCAATTTCAGGCTCTGCAAATAGAGTCCTTTATTATATAAAATACGGGCGTGGTCCATTTGCTCATGAAGCCGGATATCAATATTGTCCTCTTCCTTGATCAGCCGGAGACTGGAGAGTATCTGCTTGTACAGGTTTGCCTTGATATTGGACAATTGCTGTTTACTGATACTCCGGGCCCTTTTCAGAATCTGGGCTTCATCGTAATCGTTCATTTTGTCCAGGGCATCAAAGAGCTGGATAATTTTCAGGTCCTCCGTATCGGTGTTTCGCTTCACATATAGCTTGAAATTCCGCTTTTCGCTCTTTTCAAGCGACTTGACCAATTGAAAAAGATTATCTGCGGAGCGGTTGGGCATTGTAATTATTTTTAACCAAATCCAGTACAGGCAAGGGTTTCAGCGGGTTTCGGCCTGTTTAAGAGGTGTAATTCACCCCTTATTTTGATTTTACCAGCCTGCCGGGTAATGGTATTTTTATCGACGCAGGTTGTTTATCTCGTATTTCAGAACGGTCCGCCTGGCCGAAGTTGCTCCAAAAAGCCCTTCCTCCAGGCCCTCCCTACAAAAATAAGCCGCCTGCTTTTTTTATATCCCTCAATTTATCAATTATGTATGGCTGAAGGAAAAGTTTTCATCTTAGATACCACCCTCCGTGACGGAGAACAGGTGCCGGGTTGTAAGCTGAATACCAAGGAAAAACTGGAGCTCGCCCTCGAACTTGAGGACCTTGGCGTGGATATTATTGAAGCTGGCTTCCCGATCTCCTCCCCAGGTGATTTTGAATCGGTAAACCAGATAGCACGGACCATCAAAAACGCGACAGTCTGTGGCCTGAGCAGGGCGGTACAAAAGGATATAGAAGTAGCCGCCGAGGCCCTGAAACATGCGGCCCGCCGCCGGATACATACCGGAATCGGTACTTCTGACTTCCACATCAGATCCAAATTCAATTCCACCCGGGAAGATATCCTGGCAAGAGCCATTCAGTGTGTAAAATGGGCCCGCAACTTTACAGATGATGTGGAGTTTTATGCGGAAGATGCCGGTCGTACCGATAATGATTATCTCGCCCGTGTGGTGGAAGCCGTCATTAAAGCCGGTGCCACTACGGTAAATATCCCCGATACCACCGGCTATTGCCTGCCCAATCAATATGGTGCAAAAATGGCCTACCTGATCAACCATGTTCCGAATATCGATAAAGCCATTCTTTCCTGCCATTGTCACAATGACCTGGGACTCGCCACTGCCAATTCAATCGAAGGAGTGATCAATGGTGCAAGACAGATCGAATGCACCATCAACGGCCTGGGCGAAAGAGCCGGCAATACATCCCTGGAAGAAGTAGTGATGATCCTGAAACAACATAAACACCTGGATCTCCATACCCGTATCCGGGCTGAAAGACTGAACCCGGTAAGCCGCCTGGTATCTGATACCATGCGCATGCCCGTACAACCGAATAAAGCTATTGTGGGCAGCAATGCCTTCTCTAATTCTTCCGGTATTCACCAGGATGGAGTTTTAAAGGATGCCAACAATTACGAAGTCATTAACCCGGAAGAAGTATGTGAGGCCAGTTCAAAG
>CAZYTV010000083.1:3047-15628 GCA_964650455.1 uncultured Chitinophaga sp.
CACCGCCCGCAGCGGACGCAGTGCCCTCGCCTATCGTTTCCAGAAACTGGGATTTCAGTTTGACCGCAATGATGTGGACATCCTGTATAGTGAATTCCTGAAAGTGGCAGACAGCAAAAAAGAAGTGGAAGACACTGACCTCCGCCACATGGCCACTGCTTACCAGAATAAAACAACTATCGCTTAATTTTTATAAATGGCTAAAACACTTTTTGAAAAAATCTGGGAGAAGCACGTGGTGAGCACCGTTGACGGCGGCCCTTCTGTTTTATATATCGACAAACATTTAATTCACGAAGTCACCAGCCCCCAGGCATTTACCGGGCTCAACAACCGGGGTATTAAAGTATTCCGTCCGCAACAGGTGGTGGCCACTGCCGATCACAATGTGCCCACACTCAACCAGCACCTGCCGATCAAAGAAGAACTGGGCCGTAAGCAGGTGGAAGCCCTGGTTAAAAACTGTGCTGAACATGGCATCGAATTATATGGCCTTGGACACCCTTTCCAGGGCATTGTACATGTGATAGGACCTGAACTAGGTATTACACAACCGGGCATGACCATTGTATGTGGTGACAGCCATACCTCCACCCATGGCGCTTTTGGTTCTATTGCTTTTGGTATTGGTACCAGTGAAGTGGAAATGGTGATGGCGACTCAATGCCTGATGCAAAGTCGTCCCAAAATGATGCGTATAACAGTAGATGGTAATCTGAACAAGGGAGTCGTCTCCAAGGATATTGTCCTGTATATCCTGTCAAAGATCTCTGCCAGTGGCGCCACCGGTTATGCAGTGGAATTCGCTGGCTCAGCCATCCGCTCCCTGAGTATGGAAGCACGCATGACCATCTGTAATATGAGTATTGAAATGGGCGGGCGCTGCGGACTGATTGCGCCGGATGATACCACATTCACTTATGTAAAAGGCCGGGCCTTTGCCCCGCAGGGTGCGGACTGGGACAGGAAACTGGCCGAATGGAAAACGCTTTTTTCTGATACGGATGCCACTTTTGATAAAGAATATTTATTCAGTGCAGAAGATATTCAGCCGATGATCACTTATGGCACCAACCCGGGAATGGGGATTGGTGTATCAGAGGCGATCCCGTCAAGGGAAACAGTTCATGAAAGCGATCGTACAGGGTTATCCAAATCACTGGCCTACATGGGCTTAGAGCAGGGTGCCCCGATCAAAGGCCAGAAAATAGATTATGTATTTATTGGCAGTTGCACCAATTCAAGGATAGAAGATCTGCGGATGGTGGCCTCTTTTGTGAAAGGAAAGAAAAAGGCAAATGAGGTGGAGGTCTGGATTGTTCCCGGCAGCAAACAAGTAGAGGCCCAGGCGATTAAAGAAGGAATCGATAAGGTTTTTGAGGAAGCAGGCTTTATGCTCCGTCAGCCGGGCTGCTCCGCCTGTCTCGGTATGAACGAAGACAAAATACCTGCCGGTAAATATTGTATCAGTACATCCAACCGTAACTTTGAAGGAAGGCAGGGTGCGGGTGCCAGGACTTTACTGGCCAGTCCCCTGACTGCTGCAGCGGCAGCCATTACAGGTGTGGTATCGGATGTACGGGAATTAATGAACTAAGTAATGAAAGCACTGACAACTATACAAAGCCGTTTTGTACCGATTCATATCGAGAATATCGATACAGACCAGATTATTCCCGCCCGGTTTTTAAAAGCCACCACTAAAGAAGGATTCGGAAAAAATTTATTCCGTGACTGGCGGTATGAAAATGATGATGATTCAAAACCCCGGGCAGATTTTCCCCTGAACCAATCACAGTATACCGGTGAGATTCTGGTGGCCGGAAAAAATTTCGGATGCGGTTCCTCCCGTGAACATGCTGCATGGTCTTTACTTGATTATGGATTCCGGGTGGTGGTGTCCAGCTTCTTTGCAGACATTTTTAAAAACAATGCACTGAATAATGGCGTACTGCCTGTACAGGTTAGTGATGCTTACCTGGAGAAAATATTTGCACAGGGTCCGGAAACAGAACTTCTGGTGGACCTGGAAAAACAATCCATCACGATCCTTGCCACCGGTGAGAGCAGTTCATTTGACATCAACAGCTATAAAAAAACCTGTTTACTGAATGGGTATGATGATATCGATTATTTACTGAGTATGAAACCCGAGATTGAAAAATTTGAAACCGAACGAGGATAAAAACTATGAAAAAGAAAATTGCCGTAATTGAAGGAGATGGTATTGGTCCGGAAGTAACCAAACAAGCCATCCGTGTACTGGACGCGATTGCCACTTCATTCAACCATGAATTTGAATACAGTTATAGCCTGATGGGAGCGGACGCCATCGACAAAACAGGCACTCCCCTTCCGGATGAAACGATTGAAACATGCCTGAACAGTGATGCGATTTTATTTGGTGCTATTGGTCATCCCAGATATGACAATGACCCCACTGCCAAAGTAAGACCTGAACAGGGATTGCTCAAACTCCGGAAATCTTTACAACTGTATGCCAATATCCGCCCGGTGAGCACCTACTCTTCCCTCTTCCATTTGTCACCGCTGAAAAGCAAGCAGATCGAAGGAGTGGATTTCGTGATCTACCGTGAACTGACTGGCGGTATCTATTTTGGTAAAAAAGAAACAGCTGCTGACGGATCATCTGCTTTCGATGAATGCAGTTATACCCGCGAGGAGATCGAACGCATTGCACACCTGGCTTTCCAGCATGCACAAACCAGGAAAAAGAAGCTGACCCTGGTGGATAAGGCCAATGTACTGGAAACATCAAGGCTTTGGAGAAAAGTAGTACAGGAACTGGCCGCACACTACCCGGAAGTAACCGTTGACTATATGTTCGTGGACAATGCCTCCATGCAGATCATTGTCAATCCCAGGCAATTTGATGTGATCCTCACTGAAAATATGTTTGGCGATATTCTCAGCGATGAAGCCAGTGTGATCAGCGGTTCTCTCGGACTGCTTCCCTCAGCATCCATCGGTAAAGGAGCTGCCCTGTTTGAACCCATTCATGGTTCTTATCCGCAGGCTGCCGGAAAGGACATTGCGAACCCGATCGGTTCGATCCTCTCCGCCGCCATGCTGCTGGATCACCTGGAAATGAAAGAAGAAGCACAACTCGTTCGTGACGCGGTGAACTGGACCCTGCTGAATTCATTTGTCACAAAAGACATTGACCCTGTTAATTTCTACTTCACCTCCACCATTGGTGAACTGATCAGTGATTTTGTAAGTGGTAAAATTTCAGGCCCGGTGAATACAGAAAATATTGAGTTGAGAAAATCAACCATTATATAACAGGCAATACTACGAACGGTGGTTCGCCCACTGTGAAATAATTATTGCTTGCTGAGTTCTTTTATTGAAACGGCGGGTGTATATTTACAAAAGCATACATCCTTCATGATGAAGAATTTTAATCATAATCACATTCTCCCTGTTGCCGCAATTATTATTGTGGTGGTGATTATTATTACTTCATACGGAGGTGGTGCCTGATATTTAATTTAAAAAATAAAAATACAGCAACCCGCCTTCTGAAAGGCGGGTTTTTTTGTGATCACCTCAACGCAATTGAATAATTTATGGCATCTTATTATAATGAACATACGGTACTCTGGCTGAACGGCGAATTTGTAAAAGCCTCGGAAGCAAAAATGGATTTCTACAGTCAGTCCTTTCACTACGGCTATTCCGTATTTGAAGGCATCCGTTCTTATAAAACAACTGCAGGTGAAACAAGGATTTTTAAAGCCAAAGCACATTACGACAGGCTTCAGCAATCTGCAGCGGCACTTAACCTGCCCTACCACTGGAATACCCCTGAACTGATTGACATCACTTACGAAGTACTGAAAAGAAATAACCTTCAGGATGCCTATATCCGCCCGGTAGTCTATGCACCGGCCAATATGAGCTTTGCGGTAAACACACAGTCCTTTATCGTGATTGAAGTTTGGGAAATGCAACCCTTCCTCGGTGATAAACTGCTGCATGTAATGACGAGTTCTTTCCAGCGGCCAAATCCGAAAGGATTTAAGATTCACGCCAAAGCAGCCGGTCATTATGTAAACTCCATTCTTGCCAGCCAGGAAGCAAAAGCTGCCGGCTTTGATGAAGCATTACTGACCGACGTGAACGGTCATGTGGCAGAAGGACCGGGAGCCAACCTGTTTTATGAAAAGGAGGGCAAACTTTTCACCCCGGCAACAGGGAATATTTTACCTGGAATTACCCGCGCCACAGTATTTGAAATATGTGAAACGCTTGGCATCGCGGTAACAGAAAAAACCATAACCCTGGAAGAACTCAAACAGGCGGATGCCGTCTTCTATTGTGGCACCGCAGCCGAAGTGATTGGCTGGAAAAAACTGGATGAAACGGAATTTCCTTTACCATGGGAAAACAGCCTCAGCCGTATGATTCAGCAATCCTATAAAAACCTGGTTATTGAAAAAGCAAGGCGGCATCAAACGGAACCGGCATAACTACGAAAGGCAACAGAACGTCGAAAAAAAATAAACATGAGCGAACTGAACAAATATTCAAAGACATTAACCCAGGACCCCACCCAGCCTGCCGCCCAGGCTATGTACTATGCGATCGGGTTCAAAGAAGAGGATTTCAATAAAGCACAGGTGGGTATTGTCAGCATGGGATGGGACGGCAATCCCTGCAATATGCACCTCAACGATCTGGCCACCACCGTGCGTGAGAGTGTCAACGCCACAGAAGGTTTACTCGGTTTACGTTTTTATACCATTGGGGTAAGTGATGGCATCAGTATGGGAACCGATGGCATGCGATACAGCCTCGTAAGCCGCGATGTGATCGCAGACAGTATTGAAACCAATGCCGGTGCCCAATACTATGACGGGCTGATCGCGATTCCCGGATGTGATAAAAATATGCCCGGTGCCCTAATGGCTATGGGCCGCCTCAATCGTCCCGCGATTATGTTGTACGGAGGTACGATTGCCCCGGGACATTACAAGGGCGAAGACCTGAATATTGTAAGTGCCTTCGAGGCACTCGGACAAAAAATCGCCGGCAAATTAAGCGAAGGGGATTTTAAAGGGATTGTACAACATTCCTGTCCAGGTGCCGGTGCCTGCGGAGGAATGTATACGGCGAACACCATGGCTTCCGCCATCGAAGCACTCGGTATGAGTTTACCTTTCTCCTCTTCCAACCCGGCCCTCAGTGAAGAGAAACAAAAAGAATGTGCCGCAGCCGGTGAAGCTATAAAAGTATTACTGCAGAAAAATATAACTCCGAAAGATATCATGACGCGTAAAGCTTTTGAGAACGCGATCACGGTGGTGATGGTACTGGGTGGCAGTACCAATGCGGTATTACACCTGATTGCGATGGCCAGAAGTGTGGATCTTGATTTAACCCCGGATGATTTTCAACAGATCAGTGACCGTATTCCGGTCCTGGCCGACTTCAAGCCTTCCGGTAAATACCTGATGGAGGACTTACATCAACACGGAGGTGTTCCCGCCGTGATGAAATATTTATTGAAAAATGGCTTATTGCATGGCGATTGTTTGACAGTAACCGGAAAAACGGTTGCAGCGAATTTAGCAGGTGTCCCGGATCTTGATTTCAGTGCGCAAGATATTGTTCGCCCCTTAGAAGAGCCCTTGAAGAAAACGGGGCACCTGCAAATCCTGTATGGCAATCTCGCTGAAAGAGGAAGTGTGGCCAAAATCAGTGGTAAAGAAGGCGAACGTTTTGAAGGCACAGCCAGGGTGTTCAACAGGGAAAAGGACTTAATCGAAGGCATCTCCTCCGGAAAAGTAAAAGCCGGGGATGTGGTGGTGATCCGCTATATCGGTCCCAAAGGCGCTCCCGGTATGCCCGAAATGCTGAAACCAACCGGCGCTATCATAGGTGCTGGCCTTGGTAAATCCGTTGCCCTGATCACGGATGGTCGTTTCAGCGGAGGCACACATGGATTTGTGGTGGGACATATCACCCCCGAAGCATTTGATGGCGGACTCATCGGACTCGTGGAAGACAATGATATCATCGAAATTGACGCAGTGAAGAATACACTCAGCCTGAAAGTAAGCGATGCCGTGATTGCTGAGCGAAAAAAGAACTGGAAACAACCCGCCCTGAAAGCCACGAAAGGCGTATTGTACAAATATGCCAAAACCGTGAAGCCGGCTGACCAGGGTTGTGTGACCGACGAAGACCTGTAAACTCAAGTACGAAGTAAGAAGTACGAAGTACGTATAAAACGAATTTAAATATGCAAACGCTTACACCCCAGAAAGAAAAAGCAGTTACCCCTGCCATTAGCACCAAAAGCGGTTCACAGGCTGTGCTTGAAGCATTTTTAGCCGAAGGCGTGGAAACCGTATTTGGTTATCCCGGCGGGGCGATCATGCCGATCTATGATGCTTTGTACGATTACAATGATCGTCTCAGGCATATACTTGTCCGTCACGAACAGGGAGCCATACACGCTGCCCAGGGTTTCGCCCGGGTGAGCGGACGTACCGGTGTGGTTTTTGCCACCAGTGGTCCGGGTGCTACTAACCTGGTGACCGGTCTGGCCGATGCCATGATCGATTCCACCCCGGTGGTTTGCATTACCGGGCAGGTATTTGCGCACTTACTGGGTACCGATGCATTCCAGGAAACAGATGTGATCAATATTACCACGCCGGTGACCAAATGGAATTACCAGGTAACAGACGCCACTGAAATTCCCCATGTACTGGCAAAAGCCTTTTATATCGCCAACAGTGGGCGTCCTGGTCCGGTACTGGTGGATATTACCAAGAATGCACAGTTACAACTTTTCGAATACAGCGGTTATGAGAAATGCACACATATCCGGAGTTACCGTCCTAAACCGATTGTCCGCAAAGAGTATATTGAACAGGCAGCAGAACTGATCAATAAAGCAGAACGTCCCTTTGTCATATTCGGCCAGGGCGTGATCCTCGGTAAAGCAGAAAAGGAATTCAATCAGTTCATCGAAAAAGCAGGGATCCCGGCCGCCTGGACCATCATGGGCATGAGCGCCATCAATACCGATCACCCGCTGGCGGTTGGCATGCTGGGTATGCATGGAAATTATGGTCCTAATGTACTCACCAACGAATGTGATGTACTGATCGCTGTCGGGATGCGTTTTGATGACCGCGTCACCGGCCGTCTCGATAAATATGCCAAACAGGCCAAAGTAATTCACCTGGATATCGATCCGTCTGAAATCGATAAGAACGTAAAAGCGGATGTACCTGTCTGGGGTGATTGTAAAGAAACCCTGCCCTTGCTGACCAAAATGCTGGAACAAAAAGTTTACCCGCAATGGTTGCAGAAGTTCAGAGACTATCAGCAAAAAGAAGAAGACAAGGTTATCAAAGAAGAACTCAACCCTACCGGGGAAGTGCTCACGATGGGAGAAGTGATCCGGAACCTGAATGAACTGACGGGTGGTAATGCCGTCATTGTAACGGATGTGGGTCAGCACCAGATGGTGGCCTGCCGCTATGCGAAGTACAACCAGAGTAAGAGCAATATCACGAGCGGAGGATTAGGTACCATGGGTTATGCACTGCCTGCAGCCATCGGCGCCAGTTATGGTGCACCAGACAGAATGGTAGTGGCGATTATCGGGGATGGCGGGTTCCAGATGACCCTCCAGGAACTGGGTACCATTATGCAGTTCAAACCCAATGTAAAGATCATCATTCTGAATAATAATTTCCTGGGTATGGTGCGGCAGTGGCAGCAGTTGTTCCATGAAAAACGCTACTCATTCGTGGATATCCAGAGCCCGGATTTTGTGCAGGTGGCCAAAGGCTTCGGCATTCCGGGGAAAAGTATTTCCAAAAGAGAAGAACTGCAATCCGCCCTGGAAGAATTACTGAACAACAATGGCAGTTTCCTGCTGGAAGTCATGGTAGGAAAAGAGAACAATGTCTTCCCCATGGTACCACAGGGAAGAGGAGTGGCGGAGATAGTGCTTTGTAAGGAAGAGATTTAAAAAAGTTAAAAATCAAAAGTTAAAAGTCAAAAAATATATAGCGGGGAATTTCATTAAAGCTTTGAACACCCGGTTTTGGAAAACTGACTACGGCTTTTGAAATAAATTAAAACAGTATTATTCAGCAAGTTCAATTACAAAAGGATTTCCCTTCTTTAGGATTCTTTTTGACTTTTGAATTTTGACTTTTGAATTCACCGTTTATGCAAAAAAAAGAATACACCATCACCGTCTACACCGAAAACCAGGTGGGTTTATTAAACCGGATCGCGATCATTTTCTCCCGGAGAAAGATCAATATCGAGAGCCTGAACACCTCTCCTACTGAAGTGGACAGTGTACACCGGTTCACCATTGTCATCAATGAATTTGAAGACGTGGTACGTAAACTCTGCCGGCAGATTGAAAAGCAGGTGGAAGTGCTCAAAGCCTATTACAATACCGAAGAGGAAATTGTATGGCAGGAACTGGCCCTGTATAAAGTGCCAACCGATGTAATCGCCACAGAAGTAAAAGTGGAACGCCTGTTAAGGGAAAACGGGGCGCATACTGTTGTGATCCGTAAGGACTATACCGTATTTGCCGTTGCCGGTCACCGCGAAGAGACGGAGGCGCTGATCAAAGTACTGGAACCCTACGGACTGATCGAGTTCGTACGCAGCGCCCGGGTGGCGATCATCAAAGCCAGCAGCGGATTTCACGAGCGGCTCAAAGATTTCGAAAAACAGGAACCCGGTGAAGAAGCCATCGAAAATGAATTCCTCGATAAAAACGAAGAAATCTTCACCATGTAAACCTGATAAACCGCTAAACAACTAAACGTCTAAACATCTAAACGACTAAACATCCAAACGACTAAACATCCAAACGACTTAACTCTAAACAACAACATAATCATGGCAAAATTAAATTTCGGCGGCGTTGAAGAAAATGTAGTCACCCGCGAAGAGTTTCCTTTAAGTAAAGCACAGGAAGTGCTTAAAAATGAAACTGTGGCTGTTATCGGCTACGGTGTGCAGGGCCCCGGCCAGGCATTAAATCAGAAAGACAATGGCATTAATGTTATCGTAGGCCAGCGGAAGAATTCCAAAACCTGGGATAAAGCAGTGGCCGACGGATTTGTACCCGGTGAAACACTTTTCGAAATTGAAGAAGCCCTGCAAAAAGGCACCATTATCTGTTACCTGCTGAGTGATGCAGCCCAGATCGCCCTGTGGCCTACTGTACAAAAGCACCTGACCCCCGGCAAGGCCCTCTATTTCTCCCATGGTTTCGGTATCACTTTTAATGAGCAAACCGGTATCGTTCCTCCCAAAGACGTGGACGTATTCCTGGTAGCTCCTAAAGGATCCGGCACCTCCCTCCGCAGAATGTTTCTGCAGGGACGTGGCCTGAACAGTTCATACGCCATTTTCCAGGATGCCACGGGCAAAGCATTTGAAAGAGTGATTGCACTCGGAATCGCAGTAGGAAGCGGTTACCTGTTTGAAACTAATTTCAAAAAAGAAGTATACTCTGACCTTACCGGGGAAAGAGGAACCCTGATGGGTGCTATCCAGGGCATCTTTGCTGCCCAATACCAGGTGCTGCGTGAAAGAGGTCACTCCCCTTCTGAAGCATTTAATGAAACGGTAGAAGAGCTGACACAGTCCCTGATGCCCCTGGTGGCGGAGAACGGTATGGACTGGATGTATGCCAACTGTTCCACTACCGCTCAGCGCGGTGCCCTCGACTGGTGGAAAAAATTCAGAGATGCCACTGCACCGGTATTTAATGATTTATACGACAGTGTGGCTACCGGAAAAGAATCACAACGTTCTATCGACAGTAACAGTAAAGCGGATTACCGCGAGAAGCTGGAAGTAGAGCTGAAAGAACTCCGCGAAAGCGAAATGTGGCAGGCCGGACGGACTGTAAGAAGTCTGCGTCCTGAGAACCAGTCAAAATCTGCTGCTGCGACCCCGGTTTCTTCAACCAAGGAAGTATTCAGTCAACTGTCTGCAAAATCTGAATCAGTAGGATAATTAATTATGGAATCAACCCTGAATGATACCCGGATGGATTTTACAGCAGCACAGCACCGGCTGAAAAAAGTGGTGAAACGAACCCCGCTTATTCTGAACGCCGGACTGTCTAAAAAATACCAGTGCAAAGTATACCTCAAGCGGGAAGACCTGCAGGTGGTACGCTCGTATAAACTGCGTGGTGCATATAACATGATGAGTTCGCTGCCGGCAGTACAACTGCAGCAGGGGGTTGTTTGCGCCAGTGCCGGGAATCATGCACAGGGATTTGCCTTCAGTTGCAAAAAACTGAATACAAAAGGGGTGGTTTTCATGCCTATCATTACACCCAAGCAGAAAGTAAACCAGACAAAAATGTTTGGGGATGACAAAATCGAGATCAAACTGGTGGGTGATACATTTGATGACTGTGCTGTGGCTGCCCGTCAATTCACGGAAGAAAATAAAATGACCTTCATTCCCCCCTTCGATGATCTGCGGATCATCGAAGGCCAGGGAACGGTCGGATTGGAAATCCTGGAAGACCTCGCCGAAGTGGATTATTTATTCATACCGGTAGGTGGCGGCGGACTCAGTGCCGGTGTGGGCACTTATTTTAAGACCAATTCACCGCGCACAAAAATCATCGGGCTCGAACCAGAAGGCGCCCCGTCCATGTATGAAGCCCTGAAAGCCGGACAACCGGTTACCCTCGGCAGTATCGACCGTTTTGTGGATGGCGCAGCGGTCAAACGCGTGGGTGACATTACTTTTTCGATCTGTAAGGAAGTGCTGGATGACATGCACCTGGTTCCCGAAGGAAAGATCTGCAGCACGATCCTGAAACTATAGAATGAAGATGCGATCGTGGCTGAACCTGCCGGTGCCATGTCCATCGCCTGCCTGGACGATTATGCGGAAACGATTAAAGGAAAAAATATTGTATGCATCGTCAGTGGCAGTAATAATGATATTGACCGCATGCAGGAGATCAAGGAAAGAAGCCTTCAGTATGAAGGTCTCAAACATTACTTCATGATCAGCTTTGCACAACGGCCAGGCGCTCTGCGTGAATTCGTCAACAACATACTCGGCCCCACCGACGATATCACCCGGTTTGAGTACATGCAAAAGACCAATAAAGAAAATGGCCCGGCACTCGTCGGTATTGAACTGCAGAGCCGCAGCGATTATGAAATGCTATTGAAAAAACTCAGTGACTCCAATATTGGTTTCTCTGAAATAAATAAAAACGACCAGTTGTTCGGTTACCTGGTCTGACCTCTTAATCCATATCAAATTGTGGATAATTAGCTACTGAATCCAATTCCCTGCTGAAAGCTTTTTCGTAATTTCAGTCGTTTGCTTGCAATATGAAATATAGTTAACGACTGTATTCACTTAACACTTAATTTTTTCACCTCATGGCAGGCAACCAGGGACTATATCATCCTTCGTACGAACATGATGCATGCGGCATCGGTTTTGTAGCTAATATCAAAGGGCATAAATCACACCAGCACATCTCTGATGCGTTAACCGTATTGGAGAACATGGAGCACAGGGGTGCCTGTGGTTGTGAACAGAATACCGGCGATGGGGCAGGTATTATGATTCAAACCCCGCACGAATTCTTCTTTGATGAGTTCCTCAAACTGGGCGTTCATCTTCCCTCCTTTGGCAAGTATGCAGCCGGTATGGTATTCTTTCCCAAAGAGATCCGTTTACGGGAGGAATGCCGGGATATCCTCAACCGCTCTGCGGAGAAACTGGGCATTGAAGTACTGACCTACCGCAAAGTCCCTGTGAATACCAGCGGCATCGGACCTACCGCACTCAGTGTGGAACCCGAGATCGAACAGATTTTTCTTGCCTGTCCCGATCATATCAACAATCCTGATGATTTTGAACGCAAATTATTTATCCTGCGTAATTATGCTTCTCACCTGATCAACAGCACCGTCAGAAAAGATGAGATTGGCTTTTATATCGCTTCCCTTTCCTATAAAGTCATTGTCTATAAAGGACAGCTAACCAGTCACCAGGTGCGTCAGTATTTTCCTGACCTGAGTAACAAACGCGTGGTGAGTGCTTTCGGATTGGTACACTCCCGTTTTGCCACGAATACTTTCCCTTCCTGGAAACTCGCACAACCTTTTCGTTTCATTGCGCATAACGGGGAGATCAATACCCTGCAGGGAAACCTGAACTGGTTAAAGACTTCTGAAAAAGGATTTACCAGCCCTTATTTCAGTAAGGAAGAAATGGAAATGCTTCTGCCAATCATTACCGAAGGACAAAGTGATTCAGCCTGTCTCGATAATATCATCGAACTGCTGAGCCTTACCGGCCGCTCCTTACCACATGTCATGATGATGTTGATCCCGGAAGCCTGGGATGGGAACGACGATATGGACCCGGTGAAGAAAGCTTTCTATGAATTTCACTCTTCTTTTATGGAACCCTGGGATGGCCCCGCCTCTATTTCCTTCACTGATGGAAAAATGATAGGTGCCACCCTGGACCGGAACGGAATACGCCCTTCAAGGTATTGTGTG